>NZ_JBKHUI010000003.1:0-359850 GCF_046569695.1 Kluyvera sp. 142486 | reverse complement strand
CAGTCCAGGGCATAGCGAGTCTCCTCTTCTATGCCAGTTATAACTGTTACCCATGTATCCGGTCTAAAGTGTTACCTATGTTTCCGGTTCATACCCAGCGCCATCGGGCGATGAACCTACGCTGCCGTACCGGCAGTTGTTCGGTTAAACCGAACAACTCAATTTGTTGCTGGAACATGCCGTTTTAAATGAACATACCCGGCATCTGAACCTGTAAACCAAACTTACAAGCTCATTTCCCGTCAATGTACCGCCGATACCGCTGCTTCAATCCCTTTCAGCTTCAACTGTGTTTCCTGCAACTCCGCCAGCAGCTTCTGCTCCTGTTCGCCATAGGCCATCAGGACTATGCAGCCTTCCATCACTTTTACGCTAACCTGTTGTCCGGTTTCGAACCCAGCCTCGCGCAGCCACTTCCCGGAAAGGGTGAGGCTTGGCGTGTTTTTGTTTGCAGCCTGTGGGCGATATCCCACAATCAATATTTGTTCATTATTTTTCTGCGTAATGAGAGGGCTTTTATTTTTGGTAAATGATTAACTTCATAATTGGAGATATTGCTCTTTAATACATTTTCCCTTCTTGCAAAAAGCGATGATGGAATAATTAACATCAATATAAATAACATATAATCACTAGCTATAGCATTTTTTGCTTTGGTAGCATCTTGATATCCCCATTATTAATGTTTCTATAAACCAATGAAATGGAGTTTTGTATATGGCTATTCCTGCATATTTATGGCTTAAAGATGATGGTGGTGCTGATATTAAAGGTGCTGTAGATGTACAAAATCGAGAGGGCAGTATTGAGATAATGGGCTTCGGTCATGGGCTGCATCTACCGACCGATAACAACACGGGAAAAGTTACCGGTACACGTGTGCATACGCCTCTCTTTTTTGAGAAAGAGTTCGATAGTTCAAGTCCATATCTATACAAGGCAGTAGCCAAAGGGCAGACGCTCAAAAGTGCAGAATTTAAGTGGTACAAAATTAACGACGCTGGACAAGAAGTTGAATACTTCAACATGTTACTGGAAGGGGTAAAGGTTGTTTCAATTTGCCCACTTATGCATGACGTAAAAGACCCAGTGATGGAAAAACATAATCATCTCGAAAGTGTGGCGCTGCGTTACGAAAAAATAACCTGGAAACATTGTGATGGGAATATCATCTTTTCAGATGCATGGAACGACCGATGATCCGCTGTACGTTTCACCTTAATAATACACAACTTTCAACTCTAAGCTGTCCCGGCATTGGTTTCTTCCCTGCATATTCTGGTAACGCTGGAAAATATAGAAACAACCCCGAGGAATCCAGTACTGCTGAAAGGGGACCACTTCCACCCGGTAGATATTTTATCGTGACGCGCCAGAAAGGTGGGCTTAGATCCCGATGGCATGACCTCATAAAAGAACTGGAGAGTGGATCAAACCGTGATTTATGGTTTGCACTTTATCGCGAAGATGGTGCGATCGATGATATGACATTCATTGATAATGTTCAGCGTGGCTCCTTTAGGCTACATCCTGCCGGGCAATCAGGTATAAGTAATGGATGTATAACGTTACCCAACCATTCACATTATAGAGTTTTACTTGGCGCTTTGCTTCGAACGGGGTCTATTATAATCACCCCACAATTGAAAGCATTTGGTACGGTACAGGTATATTAATGAATCCCAAAAAGCATGTATGTATTTGGATAGTTGAAACGCTGATGCTTTTCGGCATTTATAGCATCCTGTGTTTTTTTATGCCGGATGTATGGTTGTATCATTTCTATACCAGAAATTTTGGGTTCGTCACTGAACTGGAATGGAGCGATAACTATACTTTGGTATTGTTTATAGCTTCATTTTTATTGAATATTATAATTATTTATTTATTCGCACATAGAAAATCAAAAGCATCTGAGAAATTATGGGATCACCCATGATGTTTTGTAGGTGCTACCATTGAACCTGTAAGTCAGCCTTACAGGTTCACTTTTACCCTCAATGTACTGCCGACACCGCCGCTTCAATCCCTTTCAGCTTTAGCAGCGTCTCCTTCAACTCCGCCAGCAGCTTCTGCTCCTGTTCGCCATAGGCCATCAGGACGATGCAGCCATCCATCACTTTTACGCTAACCTGTTGCCCGGTTTCGAACCCGGCCTCGCGTAGCCACTTCCCGGAAAGGGTGAGGCTTGGCGTGTTTTTGTTTGCACCCTGCGGGCGATATCCCACAATTATTGTGCGCTCGGTTTTTGCTGCGGGTAAGTCTGAGGTAGAATGCGGATCAGCCATAATCAACTCCTTGATAGTTGGTGAGGTTAGACGCCCTTTGGTGTTCGAGCACCTTGGGGCGTTGTCAGATTTCATTATCCGTGTGGTAGGTACCACATGATGATAAACTAACCTAAGTGGTACCTACCATGCAAGAGAAAAAGAAGCCAAATTTTGACCGCACAAAGAGCACGATGAAGAACATCCGGTTCGAGGATGAGCTTTTGGAACAGATTGAGAAGGCTGCGGGGAAGGGGAATTTTAGTAAGTGGGTGAAAGAGGCTTGCATTTCACGATTGCATTTAGAGATAGAAAAGAAGAACGAGATATAATCGTATCCGCATCTCGTTCTTTTAATTTATTATTCTGTTTTTACCTTTGTTTCTGATCGCGGTTCTGCTTCATTTGTTGTCTCAGTCTCAGTCTCAGTCTCAGTCTCAGTCTCAGTCTCAGTCTCAGTCTCAGTCTTTGCTTCTGCTTCCACTTCAGCCTTTGCTTCTGCTTCCACTTCAGCCTTTACATCTGCAATAGATAGTAATTCTCCCCTCTCGCAATCCCCTTCGTTCTCATCAGGTATTGTAAGTTGATTCATTTCATCTTGTGTAAATAAATCCTCGCAAGCTCTTTTGAATTCATCTCTTTCCCTAAAGAGTTTGAATAATGGCCAGTCAATGAGATATTCTTTTTTAAACTCCTCCGCAAGATAAGCTTTCTTCATATATTTTGAAGCTTTTTCGTAATCTTCGTTTAGAATTTTCTCAGCCATTTTGAACAAATAACTAACGGCTGACCAATCATGAAGCGCAAGAAGTTTCGAACATTTTTCTGCCTTCCCTGAAAATTTAAATGCAATAGCTAAATTAATGACAAGATATCTTTTTGTTATATCATCTAAAGCCTTTGATTTACTCTCTGAAAATAAACTTAGGATATCAATGCATAGATCATATTTTTCTTTTTGGAGTAATTCATATGATACGTGGATTAGGCTGTCATAGGCTGGTTTGCTTTCCTCTTGGCTTTTAAAAATATTTAACCAAAGGATGTGAGTTAACTTTATTACCAATTCTGATACGATTGCTATCGCTCTAAAAATATAACTATTCGGTACGTTAAGGGTAGTGCCAACTTCGATGTTTTTTAAGTCAACTTTATTTTCTGTACATATTTTTACATATTGACTAGATACAACTCCGTTGCAATGAACAAATAAATTTCGTCGTTCGGTAATTTCAATAAATTCGGGTAATATATGTAGGCCTTTTGTTAAAGGAAGTGAGAGTTTTTTCTCCAGGCAATTTAATTGCTCTAAATGACTTTTTCTTAGTATCGATTCAATATCTTTTTCTATTACAAATTCTTTTATCTTATCTATGCTTCCAAACTCCATTATTTCATTAAATGTTAGATTTTTTTCTAATGAGTTTATGATATCTGGCTTTGCAAGATAAATTTCTCTTATAAGGTTTCCAAGGTAAGCATCATATTCACTTATAATAGATATGAAGAAGTTACTTGGTATTATTTTTGCCATCTTTACTGATTTATTTATTTCTCGATAAAATATATTCATTTGCCTTTGTTTATCAAAGGGCATTTTGAATCTAATAAGTTTTTGCTCTTGATCATATTCTTTATCATATGAAAATTTTTCTACAAAATTGTTTTTATTATTTTCTTTGTTTTTATATTCCTTATATATATTTTTCCTTATGGTAGGAAGAGTTTCTTCAATGCCTTCTAATAAATCAAGGAAGTTATTAAGGTTGAATCTTATTTTAAGAAAATTTGAGGTAGACGAATCCATACCATGACCTTATTTAAATAAATTGGTTTGAAAACGAAAGTGGTAACGATAGATAAAGTGGAATTTTGGCGGAAGATCACAGGAGTGTGTATTTTATCATAACTATATGTATTTGTTGGTTTTTATAAGTCTTGATATTGTTTGTTATACACATAGTTATACACATTATTTTGACTGACAAACTATCTATCGATAAAGCACTAGTGATGAAGTTTATCTGAAATTTTTTTTGGAAAACTGTTAACACTGTCCTCTACGCATTTTATTATAAAATATTCATATAGTTATGTGGTGAATGGTTGGTGGGCAGTGAATACTTTACTGTTCACACTTGCCGTTTTACCGATAAACCAGACCGGCATCAGTCGGTCTAGATAGTTTGTTCCGCAGTGTATTCATCGCACTTCGGTAGCCAGTCGGCTTTTCGTTCATCTTTTAGAGTTAGATTGATTTGTATGTCCTGATTATTTACAGCCCTTATCATAGTTCAGTCTGGGCGGTGGAGCCTGAATTAATCAATGTATTGCTTATATTGATTTTGAATAAATTAAAATTTCATTGGTATACCTAAATGTATACCAATGTTTTGTATGTCTTCTTAACCGTCTATGGGATATTTAAACTGTATGTGTTAATAATGTTACCCCTGGAGACTCATTATGCATTAGCTCTCTTACAAGTACTTCTATGCGGTCAGAGTGGATTGTTAGTATAGAGTATGAGTTTCTTTCAGAACTGATCATCCTGTTTGCGTTTACACCTGTACTTCCATTTGCGACTACGGTTATATTTCTTTCCTGCCATTCTCGACCACGTTCAAATAAGTTATATTTAGCCATGCTAAACATATGTTGGTGACCATGAATCGCTACTTTTATATTTTTAGCTAACGCATTTTTTAATATTTTCAATGAATCTATCGATAACGATGGTTTCCTATCGACAGCTTCAATGTCGTAAACTGGTAGCAAATGATGATGAAGGAAAACTATCCTTTGAACATTTGATGCAACGTCATCTTTTAGTTGCCTTATAGTGTCAATCCCTTCAATGCCTACACATCCATATTCTGACATTCCTTTATAAGGAACTATTTTACATGAGTTAAGGATGGTTATATCTAAATCTGCATTGTGATTTTTAATATGATAATAATCATTGTATGATAGATTTTCATCCCATCCCCTACCATTGAGTTGGTGAACGAACAACCTAAAATCCATTTCGAAATGATTGTCAGATAATTTATTTACATTATTATAAATCAGAGAGTTATTGCTTTCTGAATCACTTTCAACTTTTCTAAGTATGTCATGATTGCCAGGCACTGCAATAATATTTTTTTTGTCTAAACCCAATTTAAAACAAAGTTCATGAAGCTCAGAAATTATCCTTGCTTTTTGTTCATGGGTCCAGTTTCCTTTTGTAGTAAAGTCTCCTGTAATAACTAATAAACCAATATCGTTTTGGATTTTTAATTCTTGTAAGTCACGATACAATGTTCTCGATAAAGTATCCTTTGTTTGCCCAGGTTGGTGGAGTTCATTTTCTAGGCAGAACGCAAAGTCTTCACCAAAATGTAAGTCAGATAATATTAATAATTTGTTTTTTTCAAGATTCTTTCTATTTGACGTCTTGTTTTTTTGAGGTGAAGAAACGTTATTGTTACAAATCAAATATGTTGGGTTACCTGCTTCAGCAAAAAGGTTGTCATAATCAATTGAGTAATTATCTAATTGCTCTATTTTTGTAAAAACAAACCACCTGTGTATTTTATGAATGCTTTCTCTATAATAATCAGGAACTTGTTGCAACTGTTTTTCACTGGGAGATGTATTGCTTATTCCAGATAATGTTGCTTTATATAATTTATTTAGATCACGGTTAATTAAATAAACATATTCTAAATCATAATCATGAAGAAAATTAGACTCTTGTTGCGTCAGTATCTCCGAATCCTTTTTCCACCACCCCCAGCGAACAGCTCCTAATTCATTAATAATTGAAATATGAGAAGAAACAGTATTGATTGTTTCCTCTGGATCTCTAAATCTCAATATCAGCACGTTTGAATCCATTTGTGTGTCCTAGAAAATGGTGGGTGTGGAATATCCCAAGCTGACAGCTCTGGAAAGTTATTAATCACAGGTTTTATTTTTCCCGTGGTTATCATTTCATCAATTGATGAGACAAGTTGAAGCGGATTATCAATAGAAGCTACTTCATTCTCTGAACTCCAAAGCTCAATATATTCCCTCCCAATTGCTCTTTTGCTTACTGAAGGCCAAATCCAACCAGAGGCTTGCTCAATTTTTCCTATGTGAGTTTTGTTCGACCTTCTAGAGTTACCATCAAGTCTGATAGCTAGTTGATAGTTGTCTAAAATGTATCGACACCACTTTTCATCAGTTAATATTAATTCTTGTAATGATGGTTTAGACTCTAAAGTTATAATTACCAAGTCTCCTTTTCGAATGCCAATATCATGTGACAACATATACGCATGTTTCTCAAAGATAGGGGTTTCATAGCACAGATAATTATTAATTATTTTTATTTCACCCCAGCTGTTAATCCATTTGAATAAAGCTTTCTTCTCCTCTACTGCATTAGGTCTCGTATCATCAGGCCAAATAGATAATAATATTTTTGATTTTTTATGACATGAAAATGCGACCCAACTTAACCAGCGATAATATACATCTAAATACCAAGGTGGATCCATTACAACGTTTTGGAAAGTGGTTCCGATAAATGGAGGTTCGACATTAATATCAATGGTTAAGTGTTTATTTACTTCCTGTATTGGATGTCTATCGATTAATAAATAAGGTCTAAAGTTACGAGCCAATAATGATGCAATTGAAGGAGTACCCAAACATAAAACTGTTTGTGGGCCACATAAATTTACGAGTTGGACAGATGTATCATAACTAAACCTCCAATCATAATCTAATGGATGCGGGTCAGGCCTACTGGGAAACATGTCTTTTCCTCATTTTGTATGGCGTAAAAGAAAGATTTTACACAAAATTGTGCATACTGTTCACTTATGGTTTTTTTCCTTAAATTTCAATTAATTGTTTGATTATTGGTTGGTGAAGGGTTATGTGTTCTAATCAAGGTTAGTTCTTTCTGATTAAGAAAACCGGCTTTCACCGGTTCACAATATTAGGCTCGAACACCCTCATCACACTTCGGTAGCCAGTCAGCATCACTATCTAATTTAAGATCAAGATTGGTCTGTATTCCCTGATTTGTTCGTCGCTTGACATAGTCCAAACCGTACTCTCGAAGAATACAATCCAGCGCTAGGCTGAACGTTTTCATGCTTAGTGCATTTTTGAAGCCGTTTGCTTCCATATACATCAGATAGGCGTGGTATAAATAGCGGCGAGGCTGCATTGGCCGAATGCTGGCATTGCCCATATACAGACCTTTGACTTCAGAATGTGTAAATAAATAGCCACAGAAATCGACCATCGGATCCGCATCTCGCTTGATGCGCATCGCTTCATCTGAATTTTGTTGCAACTGTAGCAAGTCACGAGCATCGTAAGGTTGCTTAAACTGCTGCATAAGCTGTCGCACAATAACGGCTAACTCAGAGGCTATCTTCTGTTTCAGATGGGGGTCACGCTCCTTTGCCGGAATAAAGTCTGGGAAGTGCAGAATAACCCGGCGACGTGACACACCGCCGCTACGGTCGGTAAAGCGCATCGGGTTGTTGTTTACAGCCAGAATGACCGCCGGTATATGGGTAGAGTAAGCATCGCGATATTTCGGATCAACCGAGACTGCATCGCCACCAGTGATGGCTTTTATACCTGCACCATCCCCGCTCCACTTCTCCTGATCGGGGAGAATAATCAACGAGTAACCAATAACGGCCGCACGTTCCCTCGATGATTCCAGCGTTTCGATGGTGGCAGACGTGGCGTTGTCCTCCCCGGCGAGCAGGGTCGCAATTTCGGCCAGAATACTTTTTCCGCTGCCGCCGGGGCCGGTGACTTCGAGAAAGAGCTGCCAGTCGTAGCGGTTCGCCAGCACCATAAACAGCGCAGCGAGAATGACGTCGCGCTTTTCAGCGTTGCCGCTGGCCGCACGGTCGAGCCAGCGCCAGAAATTCGGCGCGTGGGTTTCCAGCGTTTCGCCCTCAACCGGCGGGGTAAAATCCACGTCGCACAGAGTGCGCAGCCAGTGCGATTTGCTGTGTGGGCTGAACACGCCGGTGAGGGTATCGAGCACGCCGTTGCGAAAACCAATCAGGCGGCGCGCGGGGGCGGCCTGCTGGGGAATAATGAGTTTCAGGGTATCGACCACAGAGGCAATTCTCCCCGACGAGAACGGGGCGCGCAGGCGCTGGAACAGCCCGGCCACGTCACGTGCAAAGTCCGACGGCGGGATGATTTTCCATGTCCCGGCTTCATACCGGGAGAGGAGCTGGCCGTTGGCGTCCACGGCCAGCGCTTCGCCGTAATGTTCATGCACCCGCATCGCCTTTTCACTGGTACTCATGGCGGTAAATTCCGCCTCGCTCATGGTGTCGAAAGGGCTTTGTGCCGGTGGCCTGATGGCACTGTAAATCGCTTTGCGCGTGGTGTCCTCGCCCTGCTGCATAAACGCATCATTCCAGTCACCGAATACCGGCGGGAGGGCAACCGTGCCCTCACAGGCCTGTGCGGCCGCTGCGGCTTTGGTCTGGCCGTTCCCGCTGAGGTCACGGTCGGCGGCGAGGACAATCTGACAGGCCGGGTGCTGACTTTGTGCAAGGCTCGCCAGAGAAAGGAGGTTCACGGACGAGAGCGCCACCATGACGGTTTCGCCGGTCAGGTGATGCACGGTGAGCGCGGTCGCATAGCCCTCCGCTATCCACAGGCGTTTACCGGTCTCTTTTTTCCCTTCGATAAGGTGATACGTTCCTTTTACCGCTCCGCCTTTCAGGGTGCGTTTGAGGCCGTCAGAATTAATAAGCTGAACGTTAACCAGCGCGCCGGTATCGTCCTGCAGCGGCAAGATTAAATCACCGGCGCGGTAGGTCACGCCGCCGGTTTTGTATGTGGTAGCCAGCGTCAGGCATTCGAGCGCAGCAAAGCCCTTGCGGGTCAGGTAGGCGTTGCCGGTGGCCGGGCGGGTCTTATACATCAGTGAGGCGGCAAGCGTGGCAGCGGCTTTGCGGCTGGCGTCAGTTTCAGCCTCAGCGGCGGCAATCATGTCCTCAGCTACCGGCGGCAGACTGCCGGTCAGGGCGTTCACCTTCCCCGCGGCCTCGGAGGGCGACACGCCGAACACCTTTTCGACCAGCTTAAGCCCGTCACCCGCACCGCAATGGTTGCAGAACCACGTCCCGCGCCCCTCTTTATCATCAAAGCGGAAGCGGTCAGAGCCACCGCATACCGGGCAGGCCTGATGCTGGTTTTTAATCACCTTCACACCCAGCGCCGGGAGAATGCGCGGCCAGTGGCCGCACGCCTGTTTTACGGTTTCCGTTACGTTCATTTTCATCGTTATTTTCTCCCTCAGTGCACAACCGGCGCGGCGATATGACGGGCGCAGAGTTCATCCATGACTGCCATCCCGAGAAAGGACAGCGACGGCGCGGCTTTTAGTGGTCCGGCTTCCATTAAATCTTCGAGCAGCGCACAGGCAATCTGACGGCCTTTTTCCTCGCCATGCTGGCGCAGATAAAACCCTTCCAGCTCGGTGGCAATAGCGCTTTCCAGCGTATCGAGGGTGAGCTGCGGGTAGCGGTGCTGACGTTCGCACAGGGTCAGCCAGGCGCAGGCCACAGCGCGGCGATATAGGGCGGCACGCAATACAGGCGGCAACGGCTTTTTCATACGTTACCCTCTCCGGTCAGCCAGCGCTGGTTGCAGCGTTCGACCACGCCGTCGAGCTGGGCGGTCATCAGGTAAATCACGGAGGTAAGCTGCGACTGCTGCGCCGGGTCGCGGCGGAGGGTGGTGCAGTCCTGCTCCTGCATCATGGCGCTGACAAAGTGGCCAACGTTACGCAGGTGCTCAAGGCATTCGAGTTCTTTAATGCTGAGGGTGGTGTGTTTCATGCGTGTCCCTCCGCAACCGGCAGACGGCCAGCAAACGAGAGGACGTAATCACGAACGAGGGAAAGACGTGCGGCGTGCTCGTCACCGGCAACAGTGCGGAGCATACAGATACGGGGTTTACGGTCTGCGCGGCGAACGGCGGCAAACACGAAGACAAATTGCGGGTGAGAAAGGGTGAGGGTAGTAGCCATAAGGGCAGCCTCCAATAAGTAGCGGTTATTGCTACCACCGGAAACGCCAATTTCACTGGTGGCAGCCCGAACGGGGTTGGCGTAACCGGCCTTATTGGAAACCGGCCAGCCCGAAGGCTGCCCCGCCCGGACTACCATTATCTGACAGGAGCCACGGTGTATATACAAACACCACAGCCCGGAAAATGGGTGTGCCTGAGCTACGACGTAAAAAAAGACGCAAGGCGCGTCTAAGGTCGCCAATAAGTTATTCGGAACGCCAATTCCGGCTGCCGATTTTGCGACAGCACGAAAACTATACCTGGAAACGGCGAACGGAAGCAAGCCAGAAAAAGGGGCTTTCAGAAGAACGGCCATCATCATGCGTCACAGCTCCGGTTACGATCGGCGATCCGCTCGGCCATCCATGCGGTGATTTCTGACTGCGCCCAAGCCACGTTTTTACCGCCCAGTGAGATTTGTTTCGGGAAAGCCTCCCGGCTGATGAGGTCATAAATCGTCGAACGGGACAGACCACACAGGTGCATCACTTCGGGCAGGCGAATAAAGCGCTCCTGAACGGCGTCAGAAAACGGCATTGGCGGGGCGACAGGCGCAGAAGACGGGGAAGAAAAAGCGGTGTGCATCGGGCTACCTCATAAAATCCATACAGTGCCGGTCATGTCCGTCCGGCCTCGGGTAGCTCTCTATTTTGTGAATATTTTCTCTCAGGGCAACAAGTCATTTTGGACCGACTCACTACACAACAAATTGTTAACAGGTGAATGGCAAACACTGGCAAAGCTATTGTATATGCTGGCATTTGGTTGCACCTGATTGCACTATCTATTATTCATTTTCGTGGTTGTTTTTACTTTATTAATACAAAAAAAGTCTAATTCAAAAACTCAGCTGAACAGGAAGCCGGTGAACAGTGGTGAACAGACGGTGAACAGTCAGCCCCTCAACTGTTCATCCTTTAACATACTGTATTACTTATATTTTTATTAAAGGTGAACAGTGGTGAATAGTTATTAGTAAAAAAACAAACAGAGAGAGGGTTTTCCTTCGACCTTTTTCTGGCCAGCCGGGTTTTACCCCCTTGCTTGTGCCAGAACTGCCACAACCGCAATGAATCGAGATGTTGTGTGATGAAGGGCAGAATCATTTCAGGTTGAACATACGGAGAGCCTGAACATGAAACCCGAAACAATCATTTCTGCCCTGCAGAACGTTGCCGCTAAACAGAACGCGGAAAGCGAGAAGCACATCACCGCTAAACTGACCGTATTCACTGCGGCCAGAGACACCCATGCAGCCAGCATGGAAAAGCTGAAAGAGATTGATACATCAATTGAACGCTGTAAGCAGGAGCGACAGACCTCTCTCAATGAGAGCGCAGAGGCGGAACAGGACTGGCGTAGTCGCTTCCGTACCCTGCGCGGTAATCTCACTCCTGAAATGAAGGCGGAACACAGCAAGCGTATCGCCAGTCGGGAGCTGGCCGACGAATTCACCGGCCTGATTGCGGAGCTGGAGACTGACCGGAGTCGTGCCATGCTGAATGCCTGCACCACCGGCAATAAATTTCGCTCTGCACATGGCGAAGCTTTTGCCGCTTACGCCGGGGCGGAATGGGTTAAGGCCATCAATGCTGTTCCCGTCGCGCTCATCCGCGCTTTCCTGCTGCGCATTCGTGCCCTGGAAATGAATGGGGAGAGCGCACCGCAATCTGTGGCCATCGGTGAATTGCGTGATGCCCTCAATCGTCAGGGCAGTCTTTATCACTTCGATATGAAACAGGAGCCAGTCTTATCCGTGACGGGTATGCAGCGGCCGCAAATTACCGGCGTGGATATGGAGCTGTTACGCAGTCCACTCAAGCGAAACATGCTCGCCAAAAAGCTGGCTGAACATGACGGAACTAAAGCGGGGGCATAAGTATGTTTCACTGTCCGTTCTGCAAAACCAGTGCGCACGCCCGCACCAGTCGTTATCTGTCTGAGAACGTCAAACAGCGCTACCACCAGTGCGTGAATATCGAGTGCTCGGCAACTTTTCGCACGCTTGAATCCGTTGACGGGGTTATCCGTTCACCGGCGACAGAGCCGGTCATTCCTGCACCCGCTCCGGCGGCCATCGTTAACCGTGCCGGCGCTTAAGCATGACCAGTCATCAGGAGAAACTTACGTGACCACACTGACGCTACAGAAAGCCTTTGAGGCCTGTCAGGCAAACAAATCCGCCTGGCTGCAACGCAGGGAAGAACTGACGCAGGCTGAACAGGCCTACCGCGAACAGCTTGCCGGTGACGGCCACAGCGGCCGGAGCCTGCAAACGCTGCGTGAGATTATCGACGTGAAAAAATGGGAAATTAATCAGGCTGCCGGGCGTTATATTCGTTCGCATGAGGAGGTGCAGCGCATCAGCATCCGTAACCGTCTGAATGATTTTATGCAGGTGCGCGGCGCGGAGCTGGCCGCAGCGCTCGCGCCTGAATTAATGGGCTATAACAGCCAGCATCCCGCCGTCAGAAACTGCGCCATGCAGCACTCGGTCGACTATCTACGCGAGGCACTAAATGTCTGGCTGGCCGCCGGTGAAAGAATTAATTATTCTGCGCAGGATAATGACATTTTAACGGTCATCGGATTCAGGCCTGACGCGGTTTCGCGGGATGATAATCGTGAAAAATTCACACCTGCACAGAACCTGAATTTCACTCGCCAGCGCGCAGAACTGGCTACACAGTAGACCGCTCAATAATTCCCGAAAATCCCGCCATTTTCCCGTAAAAAAACCATGCATCCTAAGGTGCATGGTTTTGCATTCGTTTTGCCGACACGTAATGCCCCGCAAGCGCCGGCACTGGCGAGCCCTGAGCCCGTTAATGCACCTGCATTAAAAGCGACCTCTTAAGCGGGCAGGCGTGGCGGGGAGAGCATTGCGCGCTAGGAGTGGAATTGTTTTGATTTTTAGCAATGGAATTGATGAGGATGTGAAGCGTGTAGTGGATCAGGCTGTTGATGGCGGATAAAAAATAAGATGCGAATTTTTTAGAAGAGGAGCCATGTATGGCCCCTCAGACGTCAGGCAGTTTTAATACGGGAATGATGTTTGATATCTTTAAAAATGGCCTCTTCCTCCGACCGAACCTTTTCAGAAATCCAATCATTCATCATTTCTTCAACCTGATTACTCAATCCTTGAGATGAATATTTGAAAAAAACTTTTTCAAAGTCATTTGAAACCGCAAAGCCATCGTTGCTATTACCTTTTGGGGTCAATAGCTTAGCATAGCCTTTACTGGTAACAACTATAGGTTTTTTCATGGCCTTCTCCTCCCTATTGCAAGCATGCACGATATAAATTGAGCATGTCTTGTATATTTTATATAGCATAAAATATCGTAAATAACCATTTTATTTATTCATTTCTTTGTAAATATTAAAAATGACATCTATATAGATGGCGATTAATGATGATATGTTTTGAAGGAAATCTTTATCTCTCGTTAAGGAAAATTGTTCAGGTAATGCACTGGTCAGTACTAATACCCCTAGGCAATCATTTTCAGTATTATCTTCGCTATACGTCAATATTGGAACAGAAATAAAGGAGCAATAATTAATTTTATCTGATGAATTAGTTATTTTTAGTTCGGTACTATTGTTAATGTTAGGGCATATTTTTAATTCTTTATGAAGATAAGTCAATCCGACATGACCAAATCCTGATTTCCAAGCACGATCTTTTCTATCTATTCTATCATCGCAATGTCTAGATGAAACAACCAATTGATCCTGTTCAACGTTGTAAATATAAAAAGCAATATTATAACGAGATTTACTTTCATAACCAAAAAGAGTTTCTCGATGCTTTAGCAAATATGAAAGAATTGTCTCTATGAAATCGTCAAAAAAATCATCTAGTTGTTCACTGGTGAAGCTATCATCTTTCTTTTTCTCCATGAGGTCACGAATATGACTATTAAGTTTCAATGTTGATAAATAAATGACAAGTTTTTGCGTGGCGTTAAGTTCATTAGATATTCGCATCCTTTCTTTTATTGTATCAATGTCGCAGATCAAGTTATTATAACTATTTGAAACCTCTGCCAATTCTGTGCTCGTGTCACTGCGTTTATCTAAATAGTTAAATGCTAAAGCAAAAACTAAATGAATAGCAATTAACATCAAGCATAATAAAAAGAATAAATTGTCAATTTTAGTGACATCATCTTTGTATTGAAATAAGTATGATACTCCCAAACCTATGAGAACGGGAGCTAAAAGAGTGTTCCATACATTAAAAGCTGATATGAAATGACTAGCAAATCTTGCGTTGATGTGCCTATTTTTTTTGAGAATGCTTTCTATTTTCTGTGTATCCATTTTGTCACCTGCCTTGAAGAATTTCATTTGCATAGTATTGGAGCATTGTTCTTCTTTTTTCTAAATAAAGAGCATGATTGTATGTGCCCCGTATAGAATTTTTATCTACATGTGCTAATTGCATTTCAATCCATGCGCTATCAAAACCTTGTTCATGCAAAATTGTCGACATCGTATGTCTGAAACCGTGACCTGTCGCACGCCCCTTGTATCCAAGTAACTCAATCACTTGTGAAATACTCTCTTTCGAAATGGGTTTGCTGCGGTTGTTCCTGCCGATAAAAATATAGGGATAATGACCGGTAATAGGTTTAAGCTGCTTGAAGAGATCAAGTGCTTGAATAGACAAAGGCACAATGTGCGGCCTGCGCATTTTCATCCGTTCTGCCGGGATTTCCCATATACCTTTCTCAAGATCAACCTCTTCCCACGTAGCAAAGCGCATCTCCTGAGTTCTTACGCCAGTTAGCATAACAATCTTAGTCGCATTTCTCGTGATAATGCTGCCGGTATATGCTTCAAGATCTCTAACAAAATGAGGTAGCTCTTCGGCGGATAAAAACGGATGGTGCTTTTGCTTAGGGACAGCCAAAGCTATTGCTAAATCAGGAGCTGGATTGTATTCAGCGCGGCCAGTTATGATTGCGTAGCGATAAACCTCACCGCACCTCTGACGCACCTTACGTGTTTTCTCTAGCGCTCCACGCTTCTCTATCCTCCGTAGCACCTCAAGCAGTTCCAGCGGTTTAATCTCACTTATAGGGCGCTTACCAATGAACGGGAAAACATCTTGCTCAAATGTTTTAATGATTTCTT
The DNA here is from genome assembly GCF_046569695.1 of Kluyvera sp. 142486. Classification (NCBI taxonomy): domain Bacteria; kingdom Pseudomonadati; phylum Pseudomonadota; class Gammaproteobacteria; order Enterobacterales; family Enterobacteriaceae; genus Kluyvera; species Kluyvera sp. 142486. The sequence goes on along the minus strand of NZ_JBKHUI010000003.1, from coordinate 344,332 downwards.
CGCGGTAGGCCACTGTCCAGCGATCGGCTTTATTTGAGTGCCACTCCCGACATATAGCTTCGAATGAGTTTTCTGTTGAGAGCTGCTGTGCCAGCTTTTGAGCCTTGCGTTCTTCGACTGGATCAAGGCCATTTGCTACCTGCTTGCGTGCTGTTTCACGTTTGTCGCGAGCCTCTGCAAGCGAGACGAGACTGTAGGAACCAAATGACATTAATCGGGCTTTACCTGCAAACCGGTAGCGGAACCTCCATCCTTTGCTCCCGTCGGGATTTATGAGCAAGGATAAGCCTTGTCCATCATTGAGGGTGTAGGGCTTGTCTTGTGCCTTAGCGCGTCGGATTTGTATGTCTGTAAGTGGCATGTGTATAAGTGAAATCTGTGTATAAAAAAATTATACACAATACTATACATATTTTTCGCGGATTTAGGGAGATCCCCTCGGACTGATACGGATGACGCCATTATATAACTTGCTGTAAATAATGGGTTTAAAGGACTTTGCCGGACATGGCAAGACGATATTTGGCGGAAGATCACAGGAGTCGAACCTGCCCGGGACCGCTGGCGGCCCCAACTGGATTTGAAGTCCAGCCGCCTCACCGGAGACGACGATCTTCCGCGCCTACATTGCTACATGGAGGCGGGCGCATTATAGCTACTTTCAATCATTTACCACATCCCCCCTGGGCACATTTTTCGCCCCGTAGCCCCGTCACTTTTGGACTCCCCAGATAAAACCCTGCCTTTTCCTATGGTTACATTTTTCCGCTAGAACACCGCAGACAATTTACCGCACTTCTTGCCCGATGAATGGCGTAAAAACCATCATCACAACCGAATATTTGACCATTTCACGGCCATTTAGCCTCGCGTTTATCAACCGCTGGCCGCGCAGGCTTACGGCGTAAACGAGCCGGGACAGTATCGGTACGAAAAAGGATGTTGCTAAGGGAGAGTATAGATAAAACGGGTAAATGCTTTGGCGGAAAAGTGAGCGAATTTTGGCGGAGATCGCAGGAGTCGAACCTGCCGGGAGCCGCAGGCGGCTACCACTGGAAAAGATGTCCAATCGTCTCACCGGAGACGACGATCTTCCGCGCCTGCATTGCTACATGGAGGCGGGGCGCATTATAGCCACTTTCAATCAGTTACCACATCTTTACTTACATTTTCCGCGAACTTTTTTATATCTGCCGCACGGGTTGGATAGAAATTCCTACAAAATCCGTAAGTTACACTTAGACACACTCTACCCGCCAACCCAGATCACATAAATCAAGAAACGTAATTTGATAACGAGATATCGCAATTCACCTTATACGGCGGATGGTTTAAAAAATGTGTAACCGGTACCAACGTGGCTTCGGTGCGAAAAGGGTTTGAAAGATGAAGAGTGAAGTATTATCTGTCAAAGAGAAGATCGGCTACGGCATGGGCGATGCCGCCAGCCATATCATTTTCGATAACGTCATGTTGTACATGATGTTCTTCTATACCGATATCTTCGGTATACCCGCAGGTTTTGTTGGCACCATGTTCCTTCTGGCGCGCGCGCTGGATGCCATCTCCGACCCGTGCATGGGGCTGCTGGCCGACCGTACCCGCAGCCGCTGGGGCAAGTTCCGCCCGTGGGTGCTGTTTGGCGCGCTGCCGTTCGGCGTGGTCTGCGTGCTGGCCTACAGCACCCCGGATTTCAGCCATAACGGCAAACTGATTTATGCGGCGATCACCTACACGCTGCTGACCCTGTTCTACACCGTGGTCAATATCCCTTACTGCGCGTTGGGCGGAGTTATCACCAACGACCCGACGCAGCGCATTTCGTTGCAGTCCTGGCGCTTCGTGCTGGCAACGGCGGGCGGCATGCTCTCTACCGTATTAATGATGCCGCTGGTGAATTTTATTGGTGGCGACAATAAAGCGCTGGGCTTCCAGGGCGGTATCGCGGTGCTCTCCGTAGTGGCGTTCCTGATGCTGGCCTTCTGCTTCTTCACCACCAAAGAGCGCGTGGAAGCGCCGCCAACCAATAACTCCATGCGTGAAGATCTGCGCGACATCTGGCACAACGACCAGTGGCGTATCGTCGGCCTGCTTACCATCCTCAACATCATGGCGGTCTGCGTACGCGGCGGGGCGATGATGTATTACGTCACCTGGATTATGGGCTCCCCGGCGCTGTTTACCGCCTTCCTCACCACCTATTGCGTCGGCAACCTGATTGGCTCGGCATTAGCCAAACCGTTGACCGACTGGAAATGCAAAGTCAGCGTCTTCTGGTGGACCAACGCCATTCTGGCGGTCCTGAGTCTGGCGATGTTCTTTGTACCGATGAACGCTAGCGTCATCATGTTTGCCTTTATCTTCGTGATTGGCGTTCTGCACCAGCTCGTGACCCCGATTCAGTGGGTCATGATGTCCGACACCGTTGACTACGGCGAATGGCGTAACGGTAAACGTCTTACCGGCATTAGCTTCGCGGGCACGCTGTTCGTGCTGAAGCTCGGCCTGGCGCTGGGCGGCGCGATGATTGGCTGGATGCTGGCCGGCGGCGGTTATGACGCTGCGGCCAAAGCGCAGAACCCAACCACCATCAGCATCATTATTGCCCTGTTCACTATCGTACCGGCTATTTGCTACCTGCTGAGCGCCGTTGTGGCGAAGCGCTTCTACACCCTGAAAACGCCGTTCCTGGTCAAGATGATGGCCGAACTGGCGAGCGGTGCGCACCGCACTCAGCAGGATTTTGAAAACGTATCTATGAAACAATCTCTCGGGAATTAAGAGGACGAACTATGAAGATCAGTGATGGAAACTGGATGACCCAACCGGGTCTCAACTTAATTCATCCTGTCCAGGTGTTTGATGTTGAACAGCATGGGAATGAAATGGTGGTGTACGTGGCGCCGCGCGATGTGCGGGAACGTACATGGCAGCTGGACACGCCGATGTTCACCATTCGCTTTTTCTCTCCTCAGGAAGGGGTGGTTGGCGTGCGCATCGAGCACTTCCAGGGCGCGCTGGATAAAGGCCCGCACTACCCGCTGAACGTGCTGAAAGATGTGAAGGTACAAATCCAGAACACTGCCGAGTTTGCCGAGCTGAAAAGCGGCAACCTGAGCGTGCGCGTCACCAAAGGGGAGTTCTGGTCGCTGGACTTCCTGCGTAACGGCGTCCGCATTACTGGCAGCCAGCTGAAAAATAACGGCTACGTGCAGGACAGCAACGACGACCGCAACTACATGTTCGAGCGTCTGGACCTCGGCGTAGGTGAAACCGTGTACGGCCTCGGCGAGCGCTTTACCGCGCTGGTGCGCAATGGCCAGAACGTGGAAACCTGGAACCGCGACGGCGGCACCAGCACCGAACAGTCCTACAAAAATATTCCGTTCTACCTGACCAACCGCGGCTACGGCGTGCTGGTGAATCACCCGGAAAACGTCTCCTTTGAGATTGGCTCTGAGAAAGTCTCCAAGGTGCAGTTCAGCGTCGAAGGCGAGCATCTGGAATACTTCGTTATCGACGGCCCAACACCGAAAGAGGTGTTGAACCGCTATACCCAGTTCACCGGCCGCCCGGCGCTGCCGCCGGCCTGGTCCTTCGGCCTGTGGCTGACCACCTCGTTCACCACCAACTACGACGAAGCAACGGTCAACAGCTTTATCGATGGCATGGCGGAACGCGACCTGCCGCTGCACGTCTTCCACTTCGACTGCTTCTGGATGAAAGCCTTCCAGTGGTGCGACTTCGAGTGGGACCCGGTGACCTTCCCGGACCCGAAAGGCATGATCCAGCGCCTGAAAGACAAAGGGCTGAAGGTCTGCGTGTGGATTAACCCGTACATCGGCCAGAAATCCCCGGTCTTCCAGGAGCTGAAAGAAAAAGGCTACCTGCTCAAACGCCCGGATGGTTCGGTCTGGCAGTGGGATAAATGGCAGCCGGGCCTGGCGATTTATGACTTCACCAACCCGGAAGCCTGCCAGTGGTACGCCGACAAGCTGAAAGGCCTGGTGGAGATGGGCGTCGACTGCTTCAAAACCGACTTCGGCGAGCGCATCCCGACCGACGTGCGTTGGTTCAACGACGCCGACCCGCAGAAAATGCACAACCACTACGCCTACATCTACAACGAGCTGGTGTGGAACGTACTTAAAGAGAACCTCGGCGAGAAAGAAGCGGTGCTGTTTGCCCGTTCCGCTTCAGTGGGCGCGCAACAGTTCCCGGTGCACTGGGGCGGCGACTGCTACGCCAACTACGAATCCATGGCGGAAAGCCTGCGCGGCGGCCTGTCTATCGGCCTGTCCGGCTTTGGTTTCTGGAGCCACGATATTGGCGGCTTCGAAAACACCGCCCCGGCGGATGTCTACAAGCGCTGGTGCGCCTTCGGCCTCTTCTCCAGCCATAGCCGTCTGCACGGCAGCAAATCCTACCGTGTGCCATGGGCGTACGACGAAGAGTCCTGCGACGTGGTGCGCTACTTCACTGAAATGAAGTGCCGCATGATGCCGTACCTGTACCGTCAGGCGGCGCTGGCCAACGAGCAGGGCACGCCGATGCTGCGCGCCATGATGCTGGAATTCCCGGACGACCCGGCGTGCGACTACCTCGACCGTCAGTATATGCTCGGCGACTCTCTGGCAGTAGCGCCGGTGTTCACTGAAGCGGGCGATGTGCAGTTCTATCTGCCGGAAGGCCGCTGGACGCACCTGTGGCACAACGACGAGGTTCAGGGCAGCCGCTGGCATAAACAGCAGCATGACTTTATGAGCCTGCCGGTGTACGTGCGTGACAACACCCTGCTGGCGCTGGGCAACAATAGCCAGGTGCCGAACTACGCCTGGCATGAAGGGACCGCGTTCCAGTTGTTCCATCTGGAAGACGGTCGCCAGGCGGTGTGTGAAGTGCCAGCGCAGGACGGTTCGGTTATCTACACGCTGACCGCGAAACGTCAGGGTAATGTGATTACCGTGACGGGCAACGGCAAGGCGAGCGGCTGGACCCTGTGTCTGCGCAACATCCAGCAGGTGGCTGGCGTGCAGGGCGGGGCGCAGGCGGGCAATGAGCTAGGCGTGGTGGTGACGGCGCAGGGGAATGAGCTGGTGATTACGCTGTAGTATTGAGGGGGCCCTCTCACCCTAACCCTCTCCCCACGGGGGAGAGGGGACCGATGGTGCGGCTAGCATGTTTGGTTTTCTCCCTCGCCCCTTTGGGGAGAGGGCCGGGGTGAGGGGAGCCCCAGCACGATCTCTTTGTAGCCCGGCCAGGCGCAGCGCCGCCGGGGCGGCTCCTAGCCAACCCCGGGGTCGGCGTAAACGCCTCGCCCGGGCTACTTAATCATGCCGCCCTGCATCTGCTGGGTCACTTCCTGTTTATCCATATTCACCGCATGCAGCTGCCCGTTCACCGTTGGTTTCAGCGGCGCATTCGCCTGCACATTCCCGCTCGCCGTCAGCTGAACATTCCCGTCGCCGGTAATCGGCAGCGCGGGCCATCCCCATTGTTGGAGCACGTTCAACGGCACGCCGCGGCCGTTCAGCGTCACGCTGGTCTGGCGATGCGGCTGCTGTGCCACGGTGGCGGTGGCTTCCAGAATGCCTTTTTCGGTAAAGGCGCTCAGTTCGGTGATATTAACGTTCGAAGCATCGGCATTCAGCGTCATGGATGGGCGACGTACGTCAACGCGGTTAAAGGTTGCCGCCGCGCCGTTCAGCGTCGCGCTGCCGCCCCAGATGCCCCACTGGCGGTTTTTCGCCAGCTGCAGGTTGGCACCGTAGCCGTCCAGCGCGGTGACCTGCCACGGGAAGTCCGGGTTGATATCAATCACCAGGTTGCGGCTGGCGCCAAATTTCTTCAGCGTTACGCTTTGCAGCCACGGCGGCAGCTGCTCCATCCACAGCGTCTTCCAGTTCTCCGGCAGCGTATATTCCAGCCCGGCGAAAACCGCGTCGTCCAGCACCAGTGCGTTACCGGCGCGCAGCCAGTTGCCGGAACTGCGCACCATGCCGCCTTCCCAGCGCGAGGTGAACTGGCGCAGCGCAATGCCCTGCGGTGAGAATTCGGCGTTGAGGATTGGGTCGAGCAGATGCAACGAGCCGTAGATAAACTCGCTGGCATTCATCGAGATTTTGCCGTCCTCGCTCTGCCAGCCGCCCTGGCTGAGAGTCAGGTTGCGCAAGTTGAGGTCGAGGTCGGTGACTGCCCAGTCCGGGCCCTGCAGGCGCGCGTCGGTAATGTCCAGCCGACCAATCTGCAGCGATGGCACGGTGGTCAGCGGGGCCAGGAAATCGAGCAGCGACTTGTCGCTCTGCATGCGGATGTCGTTAAGACGCAGATTATCCACCACCCAACTGCCGTCGCTGTTGCGCCGTGCATTGCCTGTGAGCGAGCCGCGTGCCATATCCGCGCCGACGGTAGTCAAGGTGACCTCACCGTTATCGAGCGAGCCTTCAATCAATGCGTTGGTGGCCGGTACGCCGTTCAGCGATAACGAGCCTGCGCTCATCTGAATCTGGGCTTTGGTGCCCAGCACGTTGCCTGCTACCGGTGCCCACGGCATCACGCCGCCGGAGACGCGCTGGGCGCTCAGTTCCCAGCCGGTTTCCGGGCTGTTCAGCGCCATATTGCTTAGCTGTAGACGGTCTGCGGCAAACGGCAGCGGCGCGGTGGAAGGGGACAGATTCAGCGTGCCGTCCTGCAATAGAATGGTATCGACGTGCAGCGGGTCGGTTATCTGGCGCGAACTCAGACCGATATCCACCGCTTTGGCGACCAGCGTCGCGGGCTTGCCGTCGCGGCCAAAGGTGACGTTTTTCAGCAGGATATGTGAAGGCGAAGAGAAGCGATGGTCCATCGCATCAAACGTAATGTGATAGGCGGTGTTATCGCTCAGCCACTGACTAACGTGGCGGGCGCCCCAGCGCGTTTGCAATAAAAAATAAAAGGCAACGATCACCACTAACAGGGCGATCAGTAGCCAGATAATGAGCTTTCCAAGAAATTTCATGATCTTCCATCCTGTGAATGGCACATAAACCTGTTATGCATGATTTATATGCAATGCTCAAGCTGGGAATCGTATTATTCGATGTCAGCGGCAGTGGCGAAACCACTGCCGCGGAGGGATTACGCTTTTTCCGGCGGGAAGACCAGGTTGAGGATAATCGCGGTGATACCGCCGGCGGCGATGCCGGAGGAGAGCAGGTTTTTCAGCCAGTCCGGCGCAAACTGCAGGATTTGCGGCTGCTGGGAAACGCCCAGGCCGACGGCCAGCGACAGCGCGATAATCAGAATCGCACGGCGGTTCAGCGGCTCGCGGGAGACGATACGCACGCCGGAAGCGGCGATGGTCCCGAACATCACCAGCGTTGCGCCGCCGAGCACCGGCTCAGGGATATGCTGCACAAAGCCGCTTACCGCTGGGAACAGGCCGAGCACGATCAGCATCAGCGCCACCACAAAGCCCACGTAGCGGCTGGCAACGCCGGTCAGCTGAATCACGCCGTTGTTCTGCCCGAAGCAGGAGTTGGGGAAGGTGTTGAACACCGCTGAGACGCAAGAGTTCAGGCCGTTTGCCAGCACGCCGCCTTTCAGGCGCTTCATATAGACCGGGCCGGAAACCGGCTGCTCGGAAACGTCAGAGGTGGCGGTGATATCGCCAATGGTCTCGAGCGAGGTAATCATAAACACCAGCATCAGCGGCAGCAGCAGGCTCCAGTCGATGCCTAAGCCGTAGTACAGCGGCGTCGGGATGGTGATCAGGCTGCTGTTCGCGGGAGCAGCGTTCTCCGGCAGCATGCCGAGGAACCACGCCATCAGGTAGCCTGCCGCCATGGCGATCACCAAAGAGGCGATGCGCAGGTACGGGTTACGCTGGCGGTTAAGCAGAATAATGATAGCCAGCACGATCCCTGCCAGCAGCAGGTTTTTTGGCGCGCCAAAGGTGTGGTCTGCCATCGCCGCGTAGCCACCGCCGATGGAGGTCAGGCCGACCTGAATCAGCGACAGGCCGATAATCATTACCACCACGCCGGAGACCAGCGGCGTAATCACGCGGCGCGCCAGGTGCAGTACGCGGGAGATAACCATCTCGGTGCAGCTCGCCAGCATCAGGGTGCCGAACAGCGCCGCCATCATCGTTGGCACGTCCGCGCCGCCAGTTTTCAGCGCCGTGCCGCCCATAATCAGCGGGGCGACGAAGTTGAAGCTGGTGCCCTGAATCGACAACAGGCCGGAACCCACCGGACCCCAGGCTTTAATCTGAATGATGGACGCCACGCCGGAGGCAAATAACGACATGCTGATGATGTGCTGAGTGTCTTCGGCTGGTAGGCCAAGCGCCTGACAGATGAGCAGCGCGGGGGTGATCACCGCGACAAACATCGCCAGCAGATGCTGGAACGCCGCAAACAGCGTCTGCGCCAGCGGCGGACGATCTTCCAGTCGATAGATTAATTCGCTGTTTTGCGTATGCGCAATCGGTTGCGCATCGGCTTGATCGAGTGTGTTAGAAGACATCTCAGAGGTAATCCCGTGGTGGAAAAGTGGCGATTTTAGCGGACTGGTTGGTAAAAGCAAACGGTTGCTTTCACTGATGGCAAATTATTGCGGAAAATAACCGTGAAAAGTGAGAGGGTTTAACCCGGTAAGTTAACGAAAATGATGACAAATAATACGTTTTTCTATCATTGAACGACCTTTCTTGCTTACACTTTGGACCAACGTCTCATGAGGAGGCGTGGACGACATGGGAAATTGGTCGCGTGTGAATGAATCATGCGTTTAGTCAGGAGCTGCATTTATGTTTCATCTCGATACTTTATCGACGCTCGTTGCCGCAACGCTGGTGTTGCTGCTAGGACGTAAACTGGTTCAGAGCGTTCCCTTCCTTAAGAAATACACTATCCCCGAGCCCGTTGCGGGCGGCCTGCTGGTGGCGCTGGCGCTGCTGGTGCTGAAAAAAAGCATGGGCTGGGAAATCGACTTCGATATGAGCCTGAAGGACCCGCTGATGCTGGCGTTCTTCGCCACTATCGGCCTTAACGCCAATATCGCCAGCCTGCGTTCGGGCGGCAAGGTTGTCGGGACGTTCCTGATTGTGGTCGTTGGCCTGCTGCTGCTGCAAAACGCACTGGGCATCGGTATGGCGAAGCTGTTAGGGCTCGACCCGCTGATGGGGCTGCTGGCGGGGTCGATTACCCTCTCCGGCGGACACGGCACCGGGGCGGCGTGGAGCAAGCTGTTTATCGAACGCTATGGCTTTGAAAACGCGACAGAAGTGGCGATGGCCTGTGCCACCTTCGGGCTGGTGCTCGGCGGCCTGATTGGCGGGCCGGTGGCGCGCTATCTGGTGAAACACTCGTCATCACCGGACGGTACGCCGGACGATCTGGAAGTGCCGACGGCGTTCGAAAAGCCGGACGTGGGCCGCAGCATCACCTCGTTGGTGCTGATTGAGACCATTGCGCTTATCGCCATCTGTTTGACGCTGGGTAAAGTGATTGCGCAACAGCTCGCTGATACGGCGCTGGAGCTGCCAACGTTCGTCTGCGTGCTGTTTGTCGGGGTGATCCTCAGCAACGGCCTGGCGCTGATGGGCTTCTATCGTGTCTTTGATCGCGCGGTTTCCGTCTTAGGTAACGTCAGCCTGTCGCTGTTCCTGGCGATGGCGCTGATGAGCCTCAAGCTGTGGGAACTGGCGGATCTGGCGCTGCCGATGATTGTGATTCTGGCGGTGCAGACCGTGGCGATGGGGCTGTATGCCATTTTCGTCACCTACCGTTTGATGGGCAAAAACTACGATGCGGCGGTGCTGGCGGCGGGTCACTGCGGCTTTGGCCTTGGCGCAACGCCAACGGCGATTGCCAATATGCAGGCGATTACCGAGCGTTTCGGGCCATCACATATGGCGTTTCTGGTGGTGCCGATGGTGGGGGCGTTCTTTATTGATATCGTCAATGCGCTGGTGATTAAGCTGTATTTGATGTTGCCGATATTTGGCTGAAATAAAAATGCCGGAGGTAATCTCCGGCATTTTTTTGCCTGATGGCGCTACGCTTATCAGGCCTACAAACGGATGCCGTTCGGTTCCCTCTCCCTTAAAAAGGGAGAGGGGGCATACCGTGCGATACTTACCCTTCGTGATCTTCCCACGCTAACGCGCGTTTCACCGCTTTCTGCCAGCCGCTGTAGCGGTAGTTACGTTCGGTGGTTTCAATCCCCGGACGGAACTCGCGCTCAATCACCGCTTTCTCCTGCAGCTCATCCAGGTTCTGCCAGAAGCCGACCGCCAGCCCGGCCAGGTAGGCCGCGCCGAGCGCTGTGACTTCACGCACTTCTGGACGCTCAACGCGAGTGCCAAGAATGTCGGACTGGAACTGCATCAGGAAGTTGTTGGCGACCGCGCCGCCGTCTACACGCAGGGCGTGCAGACGAATGCCGGAGTCGGCCTGCATTGCTTCCAGCACGTCACGGGTCTGGTAGGCGATGGATTCCAGCGTAGCGCGAATAATGTGGTTCGAGTTCACGCCGCGGGTCAGGCCGAAAATAGCACCGCGCGCATACGGGTCCCAGTACGGTGCGCCGAGGCCGGTAAAGGCCGGTACCACGTACACGCCGTTGGTGTCCTTCACTTTGGTGGCGAAGTACTCGGAGTCGAACGCGTCGCTAATCAGCTTCATTTCATCGCGCAGCCACTGAATGGATGCGCCCGCCATAAACACCGCACCTTCCAGCGCATAGTTCACTTCGCCGCGTGGGCCGCAGGCGATGGTGGTCAGTAGGCCGTGGCTGGAGGCCACCGCTTTCTCACCGGTGTTCATCAGCATAAAGCAGCCGGTACCGTAGGTGTTTTTCGCCATCCCTTCTTTCACGCACAGCTGGCCGAACAGCGCCGCCTGCTGGTCACCGGCAATCCCGGCGATTGGAATACGGGTACCGCCTTTACCGCCGATGTTGGTCTGACCGTACACTTCGGAAGACTTGCGCACTTCCGGCAGCATGGCGCGAGGGATATCCAGCGCGTCCAGCATTTTGTCGTCCCACTCCAGCGTATTGATGTTGAACAGCATGGTACGTGAGGCGTTGGTGTAGTCGGTGACGTGGACGCGGCCCTGGGTCATTTTCCAGATAAGCCAGGTATCAACGGTACCAAACAGCAGCTCGCCACGTTTCGCACGCTCGCGGGAGCCCTCAACGTGGTCGAGGATCCACTTCACTTTGGTGCCGGAGAAGTATGGGTCCACCACCAGGCCGGTGGCTTTGCGCACATACTCTTCCATACCGTCGCGCTTGAGCTGCTCGCAGATATCTGCGGTGCGGCGGCACTGCCAGACGATGGCGTTGTAAATCGGCTTACCGGTTTCGCGCTCCCACACCACGGTGGTTTCACGCTGGTTGGTGATACCGATAGCGGCAATCTGATCAGAGCTAATGTCGGCTTTTGCCAGCACTTCAACCAGCGTGGAGCTTTGGGTTGCCCAGATCTCCATTGGGTCATGCTCAACCCAGCCTGGCTTAGGGTAAATTTGTTCGAATTCGCGCTGTGACACGCTGACGATGTTGGCGTCATGATCCATAACGACGGCGCGGGAGCTGGTGGTGCCCTGGTCGAGCGCAACGATATATTTTTTATCAGTCATAATGAGCGTTCCGTAGTCAGTTTACAGCGAAGCATTTTGTTGGTTCTGGCTGGAGGCCGCTTTCGGCTCTTCAACCTCGCAGGTGTCGCATGGCAGGTGACGGCCAATCAGCTTGCGATAGCTGAACGCACCCAGCGCAGCACCTACTATTGGCGCACACAGCGGCACCAGGAAGTAAGGAATATCTTTGGCGCCGGTGAAGGCGACGTCACCCCAGCCTGCCAGCCAGGCGAACGTTTTCGGTCCAAGGTCACGCGCTGGGTTCATCGCAAACCCGGTCAGTGGACCCATGGACGCGCCGATAACCGCAATCAGCAGGCCAATCAGCAGCGGGGCCAGCGGCCCACGTGGAATACCGTTACCGTCGTCGGTGAGTGCCAGGATTACGCCCATCAGGATAGCGGTAATCACCATTTCTACCGCGAAAGCCTGCACAAAATTGATATGTGGGTTCGGGTAAGTCGAGAAAATACCGGCCAGTTCAAGACTTTCGACGCTACCGCGCACCATATTGTGCGTATGTTCGAAGTCGAGGAAAAGGTTGTAATAAAGCCCGTAGACCAGCGCGGCAGCGCAGAACGCGCCGGCAAACTGAGCCACGATGAACGGAACGACTTTACGCCCGTCGAAGCAGGCGAACAGCCAAAGTGCAATGGTCACGGCCGGGTTAAGATGCGCACCGGAAACCCCCGCGGTCAGGTAAATGGCCATCGCCACGCCCAGACCCCAGATGATACTGATTTCCCACTGACCGAAGCTCGCACCCGCGACTTTCAGCGCGGCAACACACCCTACGCCGAAGAAAATCAACAACCCGGTACCAAGAAACTCGGCAATGCACTGGCCTTTTAAGGTTGATGTCTGGCTCATAATCGGAATCCTAAAGACTAATTGATGATTATTGTGTTCATAAGCGTTCGTAACACTCATGTTGCCTTGTAGGCATAGTGTTAATTTATCGTTAACGAGTGTAAACGAGAAATATCGAAATCAAAATGTGTGTGCCGTGTCATGAAATGAGCGTTTTCGCGCCAATAAGTGAACATTATCGGAACGAAAAATGTGAGGAGGAAAACATTCTCTTAGCTAAACATTTAACAATTTAATGGAAAAGGACACTAACGCTCCAGGACCAGACCGAAAATTGCGGACAACCGCAATCTACAGGCTCTGGCGCTGGACAGTCGCGACGGCGCTCCATACAATCGACTGCAAGCCGTGCGCTTATTTACGTTAAGGCGTCGCCGGGGTTCCGGGACGATATCAACGCCTTGCAAGATCAGGAGAGGTTATGACGATGTCATTAGAAGTGTTTGAGAAACTGGAAGCGAAAGTTCAGCAGGCGATTGATACCATCACGCTGTTGCAGATGGAAATCGAAGAGCTGAAAGAAAAGAACAACACCCTGGCGCAGGACGTACAGTCTGCACACCAGAGCCGTGAAGAGCTGGAGCGTGAAAACAACCAGCTGAAAGAACAGCAGAGCGGCTGGCAGGATCGTCTGCAGGCGCTGCTCGGCCGCATGGAAGAAGTCTGATTCCATTCCTCCCCGGGCAGTTTTAACGGCCTGGGGATGTTCCTCCCCCTCTATCTCCCCCGCTGAGTGATTTCGAGCAAACGCGCATTTCGCGTGTCCGCTTATATTTCAAAACTGCATAATCAATCTTTTTTTATTCTTTAATCATCGGTTAGATTTCTGGCAGGCTAGCCTCATTACAACACAACAGATAAGAGAGCGGGCGATGAATAAGTGGGGCGTAGGGTTAACTCTTTTGCTGGCTACTACCAGCGTACTGGCTAAGGACATCCAATTACTCAACGTGTCGTACGATCCGACGCGTGAATTGTACGAACAATACAACAAGGCGTTCAGCGCGCACTGGAAAAAAGAGACCGGTGATAACGTAGTGATCCGCCAGTCGCACGGCGGCTCTGGTAAGCAGGCCACTTCCGTGATCAACGGTATTGATGCCGACGTAGTCACGCTGGCGCTGGCCTATGATGTTGATGCCATTGCTGAGCGCGGCCGCATCGACAAAAACTGGATCAAACGCCTGCCGGATAACTCTGCGCCGTACACCTCCACCATCGTGTTCCTGGTGCGTAAAGGCAACCCGAAACAGATTCACGACTGGAACGACCTGATTAAACCGGGCGTTTCCGTGATTACTCCTAACCCGAAAAGCTCCGGCGGCGCTCGCTGGAACTACCTGGCAGCCTGGGGCTACGCCCTGCACCACAACAACAACGATCAGGCCAAAGCGCAGGACTTCGTGAAGGCGCTGTATAAGAACGTGGAAGTGCTGGACTCCGGCGCTCGTGGTTCGACTAACACCTTCGTAGAACGCGGCATAGGCGACGTGCTGATTGCCTGGGAAAACGAAGCGCTGCTGGCGACGAACGAGTTGGGTAAAGACAAGTTTGAAATCGTTACCCCAAGCGAATCGATCCTCGCCGAGCCGACCGTTTCTGTGGTCGACAAAGTGGCTGAGAAAAAAGGCACCACTGCGGTAGCGGAAGCGTACCTGAAATACCTCTACTCGCCGGAAGGCCAGGAGATTGCGGCGAAGAACTACTATCGCCCACGTGACCCGGCTGTGGCGAAAAAGTATGAAAGCGAGTTCCCGAAACTGAAGCTCTTCACCATTGATGATGAGTTCGGCGGCTGGACTAAAGCGCAGAAAGACCACTTCTCTAACGGTGGAACCTTCGACCAGATTAGTAAGCGTTAATCTCCCTCTAACGCCCGGTGATTTTACCGGGCGTTTTCTTTTGGTCATCAAACTACGTTACTCTTCCCCCTTGATTTGATTTGGGGAGACAATATGACGCGCTTAAAATACCTGCTGGCAGCTTTGTTGGTTTTGGTGATCGCCGCCGCTGCAGGCGGCTGGTACTGGCTGCATTCCGGCAACCCGGACGCACTGCGCCACATTGTGCTGCAGGAATGCGTTCCCAATCAGCTGAATCATCGCACCCCGGCCCCCTGCGCTGACGTGAACCCGAAGGGCGGATATGTACTGTTTAAAGACCGTAACGGCCCGCTGCAGTATCTGCTGATGCCAACCTACCGTATTAATGGCACCGAAAGCCCACTGCTGCTGAACCCGCAAACGCCAAACTTCTTCTGGCAGGCGTGGCAGCGTCGGATGATCATGAGTGATAAACGGGGCTCGGAAGTGCCGGATAGCGCGATTTCGCTAACCATCAACTCCCGTACCGGGCGGACGCAAAACCATTTCCACATCCATATCTCCTGCCTTCGCAAAGACGTTCGCGAACAACTGGACGGCGACATTGCTGCCATTAGCAGCCGTTGGCTACCGCTGCCGGGCGGGTTGATGGGGCATGAATATCTGGCGCGTCGCGTCACTGAAAACGAGCTGGCGCAGCGCAGCCCGTTCCTGATGCTGGCGGAAGAAGTGCCGGAAGCGCGCGACCATATAGGGCGTTTCGCGCTGGCGCTGGTGAAGCAAAGCGATGACTCGCTGTTGCTGTTGGCGACCGAGCGTAATCTGCTGACCCTGAACCGCGCGTCTGCCGAGGAAATCCAGGATCATCGCTGCGCAATCCTGCAATAACCCCACCTAATCTGGCGTTTACCTGTCTACCCTGTCGTCGTATGCTTGCTGAAAAAAACGACAGGAGACAGGTATGTCGCTCTGGTTGTCCCACCCTCTGTTCCTTCCCTCTATCATCGTTGGCGTGACTATCCTGCTGTGGGCCACCTCGCTGCTGCCGGAGTTTATTACTGCGCTGCTGTTCTTCGCGGCGGCGATGACGGCGAAAATCGCGCCGCCGGACGTTATCTTCGGTGGCTTTGCCTCGTCGGCCTTCTGGCTGGTGTTCAGTGGTTTTGTGCTCGGCATTGCCATTCGTAAAACCGGGCTGGCGGATCGCGCTGCGCGGGCGCTCTCCTCAAGGCTCACCGACTCCTGGCTGCTGATGGTCGGCAGCGTGGTGCTGCTCAGCTACGCGCTGGCGTTTGTGATGCCGTCGAATATGGGGCGTATTGCGCTGCTGATGCCGATTGTGGCGGCGATGGCCAAGCGTGCGGGTATCGAAGACGGCACTCGCGCCTGGTATGGGCTGGCGCTGGCCGTTGGCTTCGGTACCTTTCAGCTTTCCGCGACGATTCTGCCGGCGAACGTGCCTAATCTGGTGATGAGCGGGGCGGCGGAAGGGGCCTATGGTATTCATCTCAACTACGTGCCGTATCTGCTGCTGCATACGCCGGTGCTGGGCTGGCTCAAGGGTGCTGCACTGGTGGGACTTATCTGCTGGCTGTTTCCCGGAAAACCACACCCGCCGCGCGACCTGGAACCGCTGCCGCCAATGAGCGGGGATGAGAAGCGCCTGGCGTGGTTATTAGCGGTGGTCTTAACGCTATGGGTGAGCGAGAGCTGGCACGGCATAGGGCCAGCCTGGACCGGGCTGGTGGCCGCGGTCATTACGTTGCTGCCGCGCGTGGGGTTTATCAACGGTGATGAATTTGCCAGCGGGGTGAACATTCGCGCCTGCGTTTACGTGGCAGGGATTCTGGGGCTGGCGATCACTGTGACCCAAACCGGGATTGGTGCTGTCGTGGGTAATGCGCTGCTGCATATCATGCCACTCAGCGAAGACGCGCCGTTTACCAGCTTCTTCGCGTTAACCGGCATTACCAGCGCGCTGAACTTCATTATGACCGCCAACGGCGTACCTGCGCTTTATACCACTTTTGCTCAGAGCTTCTCCGATGCCACCGGCTTCCCGCTGCTGAGCGTGATTATGATTCAGGTGCTGGGTTATTCCACGCCGCTGCTGCCATATCAAGCGTCGCCTATCGTGGTGGCGATGGCGTTAGGGAAGGTGCCTGCACGGGCGGGGATGCTGCTGTGTCTGGCGCTGGCGGCGGTGAGCTATCTGCTGCTGTTGCCGCTGGATTACGCGTGGTATCAGGTGTTGGGGAAATTATAATAACGTGCTGGATGGCGCTGCGCTTATCCGGCCTACAAAATAATAAAACCGGCCGTAGGGCCGGTTTAACCAGGCATCGTGTGCGTAATTCGTAGGCCGGATAAGGCTTTTACGCCGCCATCCGGCACGAAGACCGCGTGATGTCTTACGCTTTTTTCGCCGCTTCTGCAGCTTTAACGATCACCGCGAAAGCGTCAGCTTTCAGGGATGCACCGCCAACCAGCGCGCCGTCGATGTCTGGCTGGGTGAACAGCTCAGCAGCGTTGCCTGCGTTTACGGAACCGCCGTACTGGATGATAACCTGTTCAGCGATTTTCGCGTCAGCTTTAGCAATGTGGTCACGGATGAACTTGTGAACAGCCTGAGCCTGCGCTGGGGTTGCAGATTTGCCGGTACCGATCGCCCATACTGGTTCGTATGCGATAACCGCGCCTTCGAATGCTGCTGCGCCCTGAGTTTTCAGAACCGCGTCGATCTGACGTGCGCAAACTTCTTCAGTTTTGCCCGCTTCGTTTTCTGCTTCGGTTTCACCGATGCACAGTACAGGGATCAGCCCCTGTTCTTTCAGAATCGCGAATTTCTTAGCGATCAGCTCGTCAGATTCTTTGTGGTAGGTGCGACGCTCGGAGTGGCCGATGATGATGTAGGTTGCGCCAACATCTTTCAGCATTTCAGCGGAAGTTTCGCCGGTGAATGCGCCGGACAGGTTCAGGTCTACGTTCTGTGCGCCCAGGTGGATGTGGCTGCCCGCAGCGGCGTGTTTAGCCAGATCGATGTACATTTCTGGTGGCGCGATAGCAACGCCACAACCAGCAACGCCAGCCAGTTCGGTACGCAGATTAGCAATCAGCTCGTTTACCATGTGGCGGCTGCCGTTCAGTTTCCAGTTACCCATCACTAAAGGATGTCGCATTTCGATTCTCCACGCTTATCAGCGAATTAAGGAATATGGCCGCCCGTCAGGGCAGCATGGTCTGTGAAACAGTATAGAGATTGAATGTCATGAAGGCTTTGCTTTTTATCATTTATTCTCCCCTTCAAGATTCTCAGATAACGCCAGCTTAATCGGTTCAACGGCGAAGGTCAGCCCTTTTTCACCGTTATCTGCGACAACATAGCGCACGGCGCCTTCGGTGCTGGCGAAGTAGTGTTTGCCTTTACCCAGTGCCAGCAGTTTTTGCAGCTTTTGCAGGCTTTGCGGTTTGGTGAGCGTTGGGATTACGGCGCGCATCAGGGCGCTCATATATTCCTGAGCTTTATTTTTCGCAGCCTTCTGTTCTGGCCCCTGAATCGGCAGCCAGGTTATCTGGATAGATTTAATTTTCAGCGTACCGCGCTCCAGCGCCGTCGAGGCGTAGAGGTTCTCGTTAATCTTGCTGGCGGCTCGGGTAATATTGAGCTGGTCGCGGCTGGACGCGATGGCGCGGAACTCATCGAGCGGCAGCGTCGGGTTATCAGTATTGAATTTTTCCCGGAACTGGCTGATGGAGAGGTCAAAGACCGGCGCGCCAGACAGCAGATACGGCGCAACGGCCGCAGGCGATTGCGCCGACAGCACGGACTGACCCGCGCCCAGGGCCACAAGCCCTACCAGACACAGCGTTATCCATTTTCTCATGCTTATCGTCCTCCTCTTTTCAGATGACGATTAAAACGGGAACCGCCTCGCTTGTCAAAATGTGGTCGCTTCAGGGTAAACTACGCGGCACAACGACAAAGGAAAGGGTACATGACTCTACAGCAATGGTTATTTTCCGGTAAAGGCCGTATTGGCCGCCGTGACTTCTGGATCTGGATCGCCATCTGGGCGGTGACGATGGTGGCGCTGTTCAGCCTTGCGGGCGGCGGGTTGGTTGACCTGCAAACGGCGGCATTTATGCTGGTCTGTCTGCTGTGGCCGACGGCGGCGGTGACGATTAAACGCTTACATGACCGGGGTAAGTCCGGTATCTGGGCGCTGCTGATGATTCTGGCGTGGATGCTGCTGGCGGGTAACTGGTCAATGTTGCCCGGCGTGTGGCAGTGGGGCGTAGGGCGCTTTATCCCGACGCTGATCATTGTGATGATGCTCATCGACCTGGGCGCGTTTGTTGGCACCCAGGGCGAAAATAAATACGGCAAAGAGACCCAGGCCGTGAAGTACCGCGCCGATCACCAGTAGTGTTCGGCGGTCATGTGGCCCGGCCGACGACGCAGGTGTTTGGTCATCTGTCGGGTCTCTTTCAACAACTGCTGGGTATCGCGCACCATCTGCGGGTTACCGCACAGCATCACGTGGCTGGTTTCGGCGTTCATCGGCAGGCCAACCGCCGCTTCCAGCGCACCGCTTTCAATAAGTGCCGGTACGCGGCCCGTTAGCATCCCCGGCACGATTTCCCGGCTGACCACGGTCTGAATACGCAGCTTACCGGCATAACGTTGTTCCAGCGCTCGCATTTGCGGCAGATAGCTTAAATCGGCGGCGTAGCGCGCGGCGTGCACCAGCACCAGATTTTTAAACCTATCCAGATCTTTACCTTCTTCCAGAATCGACAGATACGGGCCAATGGCGGTGCCGGTTGCTAGCATCCACAGGGTTTCGCAGTCGGGAATTTCGTCGAGCACAAAGAAGCCAGCCGCTTCGCTGACGACCAGCACCTCATCGCCGGGTTTCAGCGCCGCTAAGCGTGGGCTCAGTTTGCCGTCCGGTACGGTAACCAGATAGAACTCGAGATCGGGATTATGTGGGGCGTTAACGTAGGAGTAGGCGCGCTGAACGCGCTCGCCGTCGATATCAAGACCGAGCTTGGCAAATTGCCCGGCGGTGAATGGTTTAACTGGTGCGTGGACGGTGAGGCTAAACAGTGCATTCGTCCAGTTCTGCACCTTAACAACTTTGCCTGTTACCCAGTCAGCCATGGCCTATCTCCCCTCAATATCGTTAGCTTTATCATCACCGCGACGAGAGCAGATTTCCAGCCCGAAAGGGCTGGAAAGCTCTATTGATCAAATGATTTAGAGAATGTGACGCTGAATTTCAGTGTCTTTGCGATCGAGGTAGTGAATAGACTGAATACGGCGAATGGTGCGTGATTTTCCGCGGATCAGCAGCGTTTCGGTGGTGGCGATATTGCCCT
This sequence comes from Kluyvera sp. 142486, assembly GCF_046569695.1. Lineage (NCBI taxonomy): Bacteria > Pseudomonadati > Pseudomonadota > Gammaproteobacteria > Enterobacterales > Enterobacteriaceae > Kluyvera > Kluyvera sp. 142486. The sequence continues at coordinate 324,624 of NZ_JBKHUI010000003.1, read as the reverse complement.
TGCGGGTAATGCCGTCCAGCAGGTCGCCTTTGGTGATGCCGGTGGCGGAGAAGATAACGTTGTCGCTGCGCGCCATGTCGTCGAGGGTCAGGACGACGCCTGCTTCAATGCCCATCGCCTTGCAGCGCTCGAGCTCGTTTTCACCGATGCGGCGGTTCTCTTCGCTGTCGCCCTTGACGTGATGGCGGGCCAGCAGACGGCCATGCATATCGCCATCCAGCGCGCGAATGACGGCGGCAGAGACCACGCCTTCCGGTGCGCCGCCGATGCCGTACATCACATCGACTTCGCTATCCGGCATACAGGTCAGGATAGAGGCCGCCACGTCGCCATCAGGTATCGCAAAGACGCGTACTCCAAGCTTTTGCAGCTCAACGATAACCTCGTCGTGACGCGGCTTAGCAAGAATGGTGACGGTTAATTCGGACAGCGGCTTATCCAGCGCACGAGCGATGTTACGCAGATTCTCTTCCAGCGGTTTATTCAGGTCGATAGTGCCTTTTGCGCCAGGGCCGACAATCAGCTTTTCCATATACATGTCAGGGGCGTTGAGGAAGCAGCCTTTATCGCCCACCGCCAGCACTGCCAGCGCGTTCGCCTGGCCCATCGCCGTCATGCGGGTGCCTTCGATCGGGTCGACGGCGATATCCACCGCATCGCCATTCCCGGTACCGACGGACTCGCCGATATAGAGCATTGGCGCTTCATCGATTTCGCCTTCGCCAATGACGATGGTGCCGTCAATGTTGACCTTGTTGAGCATAATACGCATGGCGTTGACCGCCGCGCCGTCGGCGGTGTTCTTATCGCCGCGACCCAGCCATTTGTAGCCTGCCAGCGCCGCCGCTTCGGTGACGCGCGAAAATTCGATAGCCAGTTCTCGTCTCATTACAAACTCGTCCAGGGAAGTGAAATTGTGCGAAGTTTAGCACAGCCCCTGCGGGGCTGTGGGTATCGCTACGCGTTGGAATAACGTTCGGTTTCCGGCATCCAGCGTTCAATCAGGGCATTGGCCTGCTGTGGATAACGGTCGTGAATATGACGCGCCAGGCGCTGAACTTCGGGGATCATTGCCTGATCGCGCAAAAGGTCGGCAACCTTAAATTCGGCGTTGCCGGTCTGGCGCGTGCCGAGCAGTTCGCCAGGGCCACGGATCTCGAGGTCTTTTTGCGCAATCACAAAGCCGTCGTTGCTGTCGCGCAGCACCTGCAGGCGCATTTGTGCTGTTTTCGACAGCGGCGCTTTGTAGAGCAGTACGCAGTGCGATGCCACTGCGCCACGGCCTACGCGGCCTCTGAGCTGGTGCAGCTGTGCCAGCCCCAGACGCTCCGGGTTTTCAATAATCATCAGGCTGGCGTTAGGGACGTCGACGCCGACTTCAATGACCGTAGTGGCAATCAGCAGATGTAGCTCACCCTGTTTGAACGCCTGCATAACGGCCTGTTTCTCGGCGGGCTTCATGCGCCCGTGGACGAGGCCGATATTCAGCTCCGGCAGCGCCAGCTTCAGCTCTTCGCAGGTGGCTTCCGCTGCCTGGGCCTCCAGCAGGTCAGACTCTTCAATCAGCGTACAGACCCAATAAGCCTGACGGCCTTCGGTCGTGCAGGCGTTGCGTACGCGGTCGATGATGTCATGGCGACGGGTGTCCGGGATGGCGACCGTTGTGACCGGGGTTCGTCCTGGCGGCAGTTCATCAATCACCGAGGTATCCAGATCGGCATAGGCGGTCATCGCCAGGGTGCGCGGAATGGGGGTGGCGGTCATGATCAGCTGATGCGGGTGGAAGCCCTGCTGTTGGCCTTTCTCCCACAGCGCCAGGCGTTGATGGACGCCAAAACGGTGCTGTTCGTCGATGATCACCAGCGCCAGGCCGTTAAACTGCACCTGCTCCTGGAAAATAGCGTGAGTGCCGACAATCATCTGCACCTGACCGCTGGCAATAGCTTCCTGCTGCGCCTGACGCGCCTTGCCTTTCTGCTTACCGGCTAACCAGCCGACTTCAATGCCGAGTGGCTCAAACCAGCTGCGGAAGTTATTGGCGTGCTGTTCGGCGAGCAGTTCGGTCGGCGCCATCAGAGCCACCTGTTTGCCGTGGGCGATGGCGCGCAGCGCTGCCAGTGCGGCAACCAGCGTTTTACCGGAACCGACGTCGCCCTGCACCAAACGCATCATCGGTATATCCAGCGCCATATCGTGTTCAATTTCGGCCGTTACGCGCGCCTGTGCGCCGGTAGGCTTAAACGGCAGATTGGCCAGAAACTTATCTTTCAGCTCGCTATTCGCACTGAGAGGCTGAGCGTGAAAACGCTGCGCACCCGCGCGTAAGGCCAGCATGCTGAGATTGTGCGCCAGCAGTTCTTCAAGAATTAAACGCTGCTGAGCGGGGTGCTTACCGGTTTCTAAATCGGCAAGCTGGAGCGACGGTGGCGGGCGATGCAGCGTGCGCAGCGCTTCCGGCAGGCTCATCATCCCCTGTGCCAGTTCCGGCGGCAACAGCTCGCTGATGGCACAGGTATCGAGTAAATCCAGCGCCTGGTCGGTGAGTTTGCGCAGCGTCGCCTGCTTGATGCCTTCGGTAGTGGGATAGACCGGCGTTAAGGTCTCCTGCAAATCCGGCGCGCTGAGGTCACCCTGTACGCGGTATTCCGGGTGGATCATCTCCGCGCCGTACTTGCCGCGCTTCGCTTCACCATAGGCCAGCACGCGTCGCCCGGTGGCGAGGCTATTTTTCATCGCCGCGTTGAAGTTGAAGAAGCGCATGGTCAGGATGCCGGTGCCGTCGCTAATCTGGCAGGTCATCATCCGGCGGCCGCCGAAGGTGATGTTGCAGTTCAGGACTTCGCCTTCCACGGTCACGTAGATGCCGGGAAGCAGTTCACCGATAGGATAAAGTTGGGTGCGGTCTTCGTAGCGTAACGGTAGGTGCAGGAGCAAATCCTGCACCGTGTGCAGACCAATTTTCGCCAGCCGATTGCTCTGCGCGGCGCCTACGCCGGTCAATGTGTTGAGCGGAACGGCATCCAGCAGACGGCTTTGCATGGCGGTTACTCCGTAGCCTGCATAGTGGACCACCACGTGGCATCGGCTTCAATTTCGCCTTGCTCGTTGACGTGGGGATAAGGAAGGCCTTTGCGTTTGGCAACGTGTGCCAGCACCGGGTAGCCGCCTTCAAACAGCAGACGTTGCTGCTCTTCGGCCGGCAGCATGCTGTTTTCGCGGCGGTACATGCCGGCGTTCTGACGCTGGCGCTGGGCTTCATAGAGAATCAACGCAGAGGCGACGGAAACGTTGAGCGACTGCACCATGCCGATCATCGGGATGATGATGTCCTGGTCTGCGAGAGCTAACGCTTCCTGGGTGATACCGGTTTTTTCCTGCCCCATCAGAATGCAGGTTGGGCGGGTGTAGTCGATTTCACGGAAATCGACTGATTTGTCTGACAGGTTGGTTGCCAGGATTTGCATACCATGGCGCTTTAAATGGCCGACCGCATCGCCGATGGTGGGATGGGTTATCACCTGTACCCAGCTGTTACTGCCCGCCGCGGATGCCATAGGGCGCATTCGGGTGCTGGGCCAGACCGCGTGAACTTCGTGTACGCCTACTGCATCGGCAGTACGCACGATCGCCGAGACATTATGAGGTTTGTGGACCTCTTCCATGCAGACCGTCAGGTCAGTCTGACGCCTGGCGAGCATCTCACGAATACGCGCATAACGCTGTGAATTCATTTACACTTCATCCTTCAAATTGCCTCGGCGTTGGCCGCACTCATTCACCCCAGTCACGTACTGTTGTACGCTCCTGGGGACTCATTCGCTTGCCTCGTTATTCGGCTTATCGCCTCACCCCTTCGGGGCCAGCGCAAGCGCTGTTCAAAGCGTTAAAACGCTTTGTGATGCAATTCGAATGATTTTGTGTAAAAAGTTAGTTTCGGTTACGGGTGACTTTGATGACGTCCGGCATCACGCGAATTTTGCGCATGATATTCGCCAGATGCACGCGGTCGCGCGCGGTCAGGCGGATAAAGGCGCTATAAACGCGGCCGTCTTTTTCTTCCGTATTCAGACTTTGAATATTGGATGCCGCGGTATTGATGGCCGCCGTCAGGTTGGCCAGCGCACCCTGATGGTTGAACATATCGACCTTAATTTCGGTGATAAATTCCTGCGCCGTCTCTTTGTCCCACTCCACCGCCATGAACTTCTCAGGTTCTTTCTGATAGCCGCGAATGTTACGGCAGGATTCATGGTGAATAACCAGCCCTTTACCCGGGCTGACGTGGGCGATGATTGGGTCACCAGGGATTGGACGACAGCATTTCGCGAAGGTGATCAGCACGCCGTCTGCGCCTTTAATCGGCAGATGGCTATGCCCGGAAGCACCTGGTGCGGACGGGATAGCTTCACCCTGCTGGAGGTTTTTCGCCACCACCACGCTCATGGCGTTGCCCAGGCCGATTTCGGCTAGCAGATCGTCAAGAGTGGCAAGGCGCATACGATCGAGTTCGCGCTGAACATGGTCCGGCGGAATTTCCGCAAGCTTGCGGCTACCGCCCAGCGCGTGGTTCAGCAGACGGCGACCCAGGCTGACGGAGTCGTCGCGCTTGAGGTTTTTCAGCATCTGACGGATTTTGGCGCGTGCTTTTGAGCTGACGACAAAATTGAGCCATGCGGCGTTCGGGCGTGCGCCCGGCGCGGTGATGATTTCTACCGTCTGGCCGCTGGAGAGCGGCTGCGACAGCGGGTAGGGCTGACGGTCGACGCGCGCGCCCACGCAGGCATGACCGATATCGGTATGCACGGCGTAGGCAAAATCCACCGGCGTAGCGCCAGCGGGCAGTTCGACAATACGGCCTTCCGGGGTGAAAACGTAAATCTCATCCGGGAAGAGATCGGATTTAACGCTCTCGATAAATTCAAACGAGCTACCGGCGCTCTGCTGCAGTTCCAGCAGGCTTTGCATCCAGCGCTGGGCACGGATTTGCGCGGTAGTACTGCTTTCGCCACCGTGTTCTTTGTAGGCCCAGTGCGCGGCAACACCCATCTCTGCCATTTGATCCATGTCTTCGGTACGGATCTGGACTTCGACCGGGACACCGTGTGGCCCAATCATCGAGGTGTGCAGGGACTGATATCCGTTGGCCTTTGGTATCGCGATGTAGTCTTTAACGCGACCCGGACGCGGCTTGTACAGGCTGTGCATCTGGCCCAGTACGCGGTAGCAGGTATCCAGATCGTGGACGATAACGCGGAAGGCGTAGATATCCATGATCGAGTGAAAACGCTGCTCTTTCAGCACCATTTTGCAGTAGATAGAGTACAGATGTTTCTCGCGACCGCTGACGCGACACGGAATTCCCGCTTCCTGCAAACGCCCTTCGATTTCAGAAAGGATCTTCTGAATCATCTCTTTACGGTTACCGCGCGCGGCTTTCACCACTTCTTTAATCACGCGATAACGGTTTGGATACAGCGCTTCAAAGCCCAGCTCTTCGAGCTCGGTCTTGATGTGGTGGATACCTAAACGGTGGGCCAGCGGGCTGTAAATTTCGAGGGTTTCACGGGCGATGCGGCGACGTTTGTCCGGGCGTAATGAGCCCAGCGTGCGCATGTTGTGGGTGCGGTCGGCAAGCTTGATGAGGATGACGCGGATATCCTGCACCATCGCCATAATCATTTTGCGAAAGTTTTCGGCCTGGGCTTCTTTCTTATCGCGGAACTTGAGCTTATCAAGTTTAGAGACCCCCTCTACCAGTTCAGCAACGCTTTTACCAAAGAGTTGCTCCATGTCCTGGTAGGTGGCAGGGGTATCTTCAATCACGTCATGCAGCAGAGCAGCCATCAGCGTTTCATAGTCGAGTTTCATCTCGGCCAGAATGCAGGCCACCGCTACCGGGTGCGTGATATAGGGTTCACCGCTTGAACGTGTTTGCCCCTCGTGAGCGTCACGTGCAACGAGATAGGCCTGCCGAAGCCGCTTAATCTGGTCTTCCGGCAGGTAATGTTGAATCAGTTGATTCAGGCTCTCAAACAGATACAAGGGCGACCCGCTATTGTAATTAACGACGACCTTCAGCAATAGCGGTAACAGCTTGTAATTCAGCGGCTTCCTGCTCTTGCTGTTCCTGGTGCTCACGCACGTCGAGGATCTGGTTGTTGATCAGACCTTCTTCGATTTCGCGCAGTGCGATAACGGTGGTTTTATCGTTTTCTTCTGGAACCAGCGGATCCTTTCCGCCTACCTGCATCTGACGAGCGCGACGCGCGGCGACCAGTACCAGGTCAAAACGGTTACCAATTTTCTCTACAGCGTCCTGAACAGTTACGCGTGCCATACTTTAATGCTCCACAGATAGTGATGGACTGGGCATGATACTGAAAGTGGGTTCAGTCTGCCAATAATTTGCTGATTAAAGCGTCATGTCGCTGCTTTTGGCGGCTCATACGCAGACGTTCCGCCCGGAGGATGGTCTTAAAATCACCCAGTGCGGTATCGAAATCATCATTGACGATAAGGTAATCATATTCCGCGTAATGGCTCATTTCTGCAACTGCCTGAGCCATACGTTTTGCGATCACCTCTTCGCTGTCCTGGCCGCGGCCGCGCAGGCGACGATCCAGTTCAATTTTGGATGGCGGCAGAATAAAGATGCTGCGCGCACCCGGCATGCTTTTACGGATTTGCTGAGCGCCCTGCCAGTCGATATCAAGGAAGACATCAACGCCGGTCGCCAGTACCTGCTCAATCGCCTGACGCGAGGTGCCGTAATAGTTGCCAAAGACTTCTGCGTGTTCCAGGAATGCCCCTTCGCCAATCATCGTTCTGAAATCATCGTGATTCACAAAGAAATAGTGTTCACCGTGCACTTCACCCGGACGCGGCGCGCGCGTGGTATGTGAAACAGATACCTGGGAGTCGTACAACGGTTGGGTTTTCAATAAAGCCTGAATCAGGCTGGATTTACCCGCGCCACTAGGGGCGGAAACAATATAGAGCGTGCCTTGAGCCATGAGTGTCTTTTGTATGTGATTATCGAAAGAGAACTTACATACGAGCCTATTATACACGGCGCCGCCACGCGACGTAGCCTTTGTCACACTTTTTGCGCCAGTTTCTTTCATTTTGCGTACCGTTTTCCTGATTTCTCCTTGTGTTGCTGCAACAAACTCGTTTTCCCGGAATCCGGCTCGAGAAACGCAGAATCCCTTATCGCAGGGTGAAAAGCGCTGCGCTACAAAGAGGCTATTCGTTAGCGAGGGGAAGAGCATGAGAGCATGGATGATTGGCGTGGGGATGCTGTTCACGTTGCAGGTACAGGCGGCCTGTCCTGCCTGGTCGCCCAGTAGGGCGGAGCAGGAGATAGCGCAGCTCGAAGCCCAGATTAGCGGGTGGAATAAAGTTTACTGGCGGCAAGGAGTGAGTGAGGTTAGCGACGGCGTATATGACCAACTCTCTGCGCGTCTTACCCAGTGGCAGCGCTGCTTTGGCATGACCACCGGGGAGCAAACCAGCCTGTTACCGCTCGGTAAAACGATGGAGCATCCGGTAGCGCATACGGGCGTACGTAAGCTGGCGGATGCCAGATCGATGGGTGAGTGGATGAAGGCTCGGGAGGGGCTGTGGGTACAGCCGAAAGTGGATGGTGTGGCGGTCACCCTGGTCTATCAGAATGGACAGCTGAAACAAGCTATCAGCCGGGGTGATGGGCTAAGTGGAGAAGACTGGACGGAAAAAGCTCGGCACATTCCCGCTATTCCACAAAATATCAGCGGAGCGCTGGCAAATAGCGTCCTGCAAGGCGAAATATTTTTGCGTGCCGAAGGGCATGTACAGAAAAAAATGGGGGGAATGAACGCGCGCTCAAAGGTGGCGGGAATGCTGATGCGTCAGAGCAATAGCCAGTCACTTTCCGCGCTGTCGTTGTTTATCTGGGCATGGCCTGATGGCCCAGCCTCAATGCGCGAGCGGCTGAACATCCTTGCCGCGTCCGGATTTGAATTTGTCACGCGCTATAGCCATTCAGTATCGAGTGCCCAGGAGGTTGCAGAGTGGCGCTCACGCTGGTTTAACGAGCCGCTGCCCTTTGCAACGGATGGCGTGGTGGTTCGAATGGGAAAAGAACCTGAAGGAAGCCGATGGTTGCCAACGCAGGGGGATTGGGTTGTCGCCTGGAAGTATCAGCCGGTGTCGCAGGTGGCAGAAGTCAGCGGTATTCACTTTGCTATAGGTCGTACCGGAAAGATTTCTGTGGTGGCTGACTTGCAACCCATCATGCTCGACGATAAGCGGGTACAGCGGGTCAATATAGGTTCGGTGGCGCGCTGGCAGAGCCTGGATATTACCGCAGGCGATCAACTGTTGATTAGTCTTGCCGGGCAAGGCATCCCGCGGCTGGAAAGCGTGGTCTGGCGTGCGCTTGAACGAACAAAACCAGAGCCACCTGCGGCAGACTTTAACTCACTCACCTGTTTTTACCGTACGGTTGCGTGCCGGGAGCAGTTCTTAGCGCGCCTTGCCTGGCTCGGATCGCCAGCGGTGCTCGATATCGAAGGAGTCGGAGAGGTTGGGTGGCAGCGGCTTGCGACGGCACATTCGTTTGAGCACATCTTCTCCTGGCTTGGGCTCACGCTAGCTCAGCTTCAGTCCACCCCTGGCATGACGGCAGAGCGAGCGCAGCAGGTGTGGCACCGCTTTGATATGACGCGCCAGCAGCCCTTTCGCCGCTGGGTTAAAGCACTAGGCGTGCCGCTGCCGAACGCGGCCTTAAAGGCGCTTGACGATAGTACCTGGCGACAGCTACTTGCTCGCGATGAGCAACGCTGGAAAACGTTGCCAGGCATCGGCCCGGAGAAAGCGCGTAGCCTGACAACATTTCTTCATGACCCCGCGGTTGGCTCGCTTGTTGAAAAGCTGAACGCGCTCGGGATTGCGGGGTTTAACTAGTGCGTTTCGTGCCGGTAGTGGAATACCGGAAGCCCAAGCTTGAGCCTGAGCGCTAGCATCCTTGCGGTAAAACCGAAGAGCAGCGTGGAGATCACCACCACATCATGATTGCTAACGTACTGCTGAAGCGCCACGTACAGCACGGCGGCCGCAAACGAGATACCGGCATAAAGCTCTTTCTGGAAGACTAGCGGAATGCGCTTACAGAACATATCGCGCAGTACCCCGCCAAATACACCGGTGATGACGGCGGCGATGACGGCGATAATGGGTCCTTCTCCCATATCCAGCGCGATTTGCGCGCCAATGATTGAAAAGACAATCAGACCCACGGCATCGAGAACCAAAAACAGGCGGCGCAGATGCGGCATGACCGGAGCCACAATGGTGGTCAGTACCGCAGCAATAGCAACGGTAATGATGTATTCGGGATGCTGTACCCAGCCTAACGGGTAGTGGCCAAGCAGCATGTCACGGACGGAACCCCCGCCCAGCGCAGTGGCGGTGGCAATGATAATAACGCCAAAGGTATCCATGCGGCGGCGCCCGGCAGCCAGGGCTCCGGTCATCGCCTCTGCGGTGATGCCGATAAGGTAAAGGATGTGCAGTAACATGTTCGCTCCCAACAAGAATGACAGGAGGGTAGCGATTTGTGCGCCATGTCACGATTGAGTTTTTCTAAGGTGAGCACATTTGAATAAGAAAAACTAATTCATAAACTACGTATGAATACTGTAGTGGTGAGTTTTATAGAATTGGTTAATGGGTTTTATGATTAGAAAATGTAAGCCATTACGTAAAAAATGATGTGTGGGATAAAGCGTAAAAAGCCGCTCCATACGGAGCGGCTTACGGGACGTTACTGATTACCTTTCTGCTCGCCATACGGCAGTTTGTCGTAATCGGTCAACGACTTCTTATCGTATGGGTTGCCAATCCAGCGTGTGGCTTCAATAAACTGCGGGCTGGTCAACGCGCGGGTTGGCTCGAAACCGTCATAGCTCAATCCTGCCAGATCGGACCAGGTATGAATAAGCTCGGAGCTGCTGTATTTGCGGTTAACATCCTGAGAGAAATCGCGAGGATGATCCTGATGCCATTTTTCTGACGTCCACAGCAGGAACGGAATGGTGTACATATGACGCGTTGGTGCAAGCTCATTACGGCCCTGCGTTTGGTGCGGCGGCGTGTCATAAACCTCTTCCCCGTGGTCAGAGAAGTACAGCAGGAAACCATTTGGGTCCGTTGCTTTGTAGTCTTTAATCAGGGTAGAAACAACGTAGTCGTTGTAAAGGTTGGCATTATCGTAGCTGTTGTACGTGCTCTGCTCATCCTTACTTAACCCAGCTGGCATCGTGTCGGTTTTGCCCGAGAATTTATTCCAGTTTTCCGGGTAACGGTAATCGTAGTTAATATGCGTACCTAACAGGTGCACGATAATAAACTTCTTCGGTGCCGGGTCTGACAGAACCTGTTTAAACGGTGCCAGAACGTTAGAATCGTATTCACGGGCGCTCTGAGTACGCTGCTGGTTCATATAGAACTGCTGGTCGGTCTGTTTTGAGAACACGGTCAGCATGGTGTTACGTGAGGTCATCGTCTGCTGGTTGGTTATCCAGAAGGTTTTATAGCCCGCCTGTTTCATCAGGTTCATCAGCGATGGTTTAGTCAGGTACAGGTCTGGGTTCTGCTCGTTGGCAAAGGTTAGCGCCTGCTGCAGGATCTCAATGGTGTAAGGGCGCGAGGTCACTACATCATTGAAAACGGTGAAGTTAGGATCTGACTTGTGCAGTGCATCCAGCTCAGGCGTGGTTTCGCGCGGATAGCCATAAAGGCTCATACGCCCACGCTGCGTGGATTCACCAATGACCAGCACCAGAGTACGAGGGGCATTTCCTGAGCTGTCTTTCAGGTTGGCCAGCGGCGGCAGCGCGTGGTTATCATTGAGCAGCCTGGTCAGGCTGTCTAACTGATGGTGATACTGGTAGTAGCCAGTAATAAACTGCCAGGGAGCTGCAGGAGCAAGGCGGGTCGACATGCCATCCAGTACGTCCGCAACAGGTTTGCCTTTCATCAGCACGCCGGTTGCCAGCGGGTTCAGGATCAACCCATAGAGCAGAGCAAAGGAGACGAGCCAGCGCCAGGGTGTTGGGATGTAAACCGGACGCAGGCGCGTCCAGAGCAGCACGGCAACAATAGAGTAGACCACCGCAACCAGGACAATCTTAAGGCTAAAATACTGGCTTAAGAACTCACCAGCTTCGTTGGTGTTGGTCTCAAACATCACAAATAAAACGCTTTGCGAAAACTCCTGACCATAAATAACGTAATAGCTAATAGCAGCTAGCGACGCTGCCCAGAGCACAACGCCAATAATGGCGCCAATGATGCGAGTCTTCTTCGGGAATAGGAATACTGGCACCAGCCATAATAAGCTAAAGAGGATAGAATCCCTTAAGCCGGTAGAGCCACTGTAGCCTGTGGCGTAGATAACAAGCTGTAATGCCGTTGAAAAGAAACAAAAATACAATACGGCCCAGCCAAGGGCTTTCCAGCTAAAGGCTGGTGTACTCTGAGTAGTCGTGAATTGCATAGGTTTAGCTTTATTTGTGATGGAGGCGGCCAGTCTAGCCACCAATGCTTAAGATATAATTAGTTCGATATCTGAACGCATAAGCAGATAGCCCTGTCATCTGAAAGGATATAGATGAAGGTGGAAAATATCTGGTTAAAAGCGTCCTGTGTATCGCCTCATTCCATAATCACCCTTTATATAAGGGTGGGTAATGATGCAATTTACTTGGGGAAAAAGAAACTACCTGAATTAAAAATGCCCGCGCAATGGCGGGCATAAATTTTAAAGTAACTGATTCAAATTATTCGATGTTCTGAATCTGCTCGCGCATTTGTTCGATCAGTACCTTCAATTCGATAGCTGAGTTGGTTACGTCCGCATTGATCGATTTTGACGCCAGGGTATTCGACTCGCGGTTGAACTCTTGCATCATGAAGTCCAGACGGCGGCCAACCGCCTCTTTTTTCTTCAGGATGTTATAGGTCTCTTTCACGTGCGCTTCGAGGCGATCCAGCTCTTCGGCAACGTCGATACGCTGGGCCATCAGCACCAGTTCCTGCTCCAGACGGTTATTTTCAAGCTGAACTTCCGCGTCTTCCAGCTTGGCAACCAGGCGGTCGCGCTGCCACTGCAGGATTTCCGGCATATGGGCACGGACTTTGGTCACTTCGCCGCTGACGCCTTCCAGACGCTGTTCAATAAGGGCTTTCAGCGCCTGACCTTCGGTCTCACGAGCAACGATGAAGTCGTCCAGCGTACCGTCCAGCGCATTGAGGATCTCGGCGGCGATAGCGTCCAGATCCTGCTCCTGTGCGGCCATCACGCCCGGCCAGCGCAGAATGTCGACAGGGTTAACTTCCCCTTCATCGCTCTGCATTTTGACCCAGTTCGCGGCGCTAACCAATTGTTTTGCCAGTTTTTCATTGAGGATTAGTTCGCCTTGCGCGCTGGCATCTGGCTCAAAACGCAGGGTGCACTCTACTTTACCTCGCGTTAAGCGGGTGCGCAGACGTTCACGGACAACGGGTTCAAGGCTGCGGAACTGCTCCGGCAGACGGAAATAGGTTTCGAGATAACGCTGGTTAACAGAGCGCAGTTCCCAAGCGGCGCTGCCCCAACTGCCCTTGATTTCACGGCGGGCATAGGCGGTCATGCTGCGGATCATAGACGTTCCTGTTTTTAAAGGAGAGATGGGGGGATTATAGCCTCCGGGGGCTTATGAGGATAGAAATAAGCGCCGTTAATCCGTATACGCTTCATCCTTCAAGCCGTCTCTGTTTAGTACACTCCGAGGGGGAGCGCCCTTGCCGCCTTGATACAGCTTGAATGATTTTGTGTATAATGCGCGCCACATTCGTTTCAAGCCGGAGATATCTATCATGCGTCCAGCAGGTCGTAGTGCTAACCAGGTGCGTCCCGTCACCCTGACCCGTAATTATACAAAACACGCTGAAGGCTCCGTGCTGGTCGAATTTGGTGATACCAAAGTGCTGTGTACTGCTTCTATCGATGAAGGCGTACCACGTTTCCTGAAAGGTCAGGGCCAGGGTTGGATCACCGCCGAGTATGGCATGCTGCCACGTGCTACCCACACGCGTAATGCACGTGAAGCGGCGAAAGGCAAACAGGGCGGTCGTACCATGGAAATTCAGCGTCTGATTGCTCGTGCGCTGCGCGCGGCGGTAGATCTGAAGGCGCTGGGTGAATTCACCATAACGCTGGACTGCGACGTTATCCAGGCTGATGGCGGCACGCGTACGGCGTCCATTACCGGTGCTTGCGTGGCGCTGGCCGATGCGCTGGGTAAACTGGTTGCTGCGGGTAAGCTGAAAACCAACCCAATGAAAGGGATGGTCGCGGCGGTTTCCGTAGGTATCGTGAACGGCGAAGCGCTGTGCGACCTGGAATACGTTGAAGATTCGGCGGCAGAAACCGATATGAACGTGGTGATGACCGAAGACGGGCGCATTATTGAAGTTCAGGGCACCGCCGAGGGCGAGCCGTTCAGCCACGAAGAGTTACTCACCCTGCTGGCGTTAGCCCGAGGGGGAATCGAATCTATTATCACGACGCAGAAAGCGGCGTTAGAAAATTGATGTTAAGGGCGACGTGGTCGCCCTTTTTTTTGTCCGTATTAAAGTGAGATGAGGAGCGAATCCATGAAACCGTATCAGCGCCAGTTTATTGAGTTTGCGCTTAACAAGCAGGTACTTAAGTTTGGCGAATTTACGCTGAAATCCGGGCGCAAGAGCCCCTATTTCTTCAACGCCGGGCTGTTTAATACCGGGCGCGATCTGGCACTGTTAGGCCGTTTTTATGCCGAAGCGCTGGTGGATTCCGGTATTGAGTTCGATCTGCTGTTTGGCCCTGCCTACAAAGGCATCCCGATTGCCACAACCACGGCAGTTGCGCTGGCGGAACATCACGACCGTGATTATCCGTACTGCTTTAATCGCAAAGAAGCTAAAGACCACGGTGAAGGCGGCAATCTGGTGGGTAGCGCGCTGGCCGGGCGCGTGATGCTGGTGGACGATGTGATCACCGCGGGTACCGCGATCCGTGAATCGATGGAGATTATCCAGGCCAACGGTGCGAAGCTTGCCGGCGTGCTGATCTCTTTGGATCGCCAGGAGTGTGGGCGTGGCGAAATTTCCGCGATCCAGGAAGTTGAACGTGACTATGGCTGTGAGGTTATCTCGATCATCACGCTGAAAGATCTGATTGCTTATCTGGAAGAAAAACCGGAAATGGCGGAACATCTGGCGTCGGTACGCGCTTATCGCGAGGCATACGGCGTATAAAAAAATAACCCGGCGGATGCCGGGTTATTTGAAAGCGTTACTGCAGTTGCGCAACGATCAGCGGCCAACGGGCATCAAAATCGTCCGTTGGTCGGTATTTGAATTCACTGCGTACAAAGCGTGACAGCATACCCTCGCAGAAGGCAAGCAGTTGACTTGCCAGCAGCGTTTCATCCGTTTCGTAACCTTCACCTTCCCGCATTTTCCGTTCGCGCAGCACCTGGCGCAGCTGAGCTTCAATACGTTCAAACAGCTGGTTGATTCGTCCCTGCAGGCGATCCTGCTCAAACATGAGCGCATGGCCGGTCAGAATACGGGTCAGCCCCGGATTGCGTTCGCCAAAACCAAGAATCAGCAGCACAATCAGGCGTAAACGCGCGGTGGTGTCCTTCTCGTCTTTGAGGATCAGGTTGATACGGGTAATCAGGCTATCTTCGATAAACTCGATGAGGCTATCGAACATGCGGGTCTTGCTAGGGAAATGCCGGTACAGCGCTGCTTCAGAAACACCAACGGAGGCGGCCAGTTTGGCCGTGGTGATACGTTGGCTACCGTCGCTGGATTCAAGCATCAACGCCAGGGATTGAAGTATTTCCTCGCGACGATTCCTTTTCGCAGTTTGCTTTTCTGCCATGTTCTAAAATACCCCTGAAAATAAAACAATTGTCAGGCGAGCATCCACACGGCGACCGCAATCATAATTTGCAGTGATGTATTCGCATTATGACACCGTGAGATACGTGAAAACGGGCGCACCGCGCTGGGCGGATGCGCCTTAGGGCGCGTTATTTACGCCCGGAGTGGCCAAAACCACCTTCGCCACGATCGGTGGCTTCAAACGATTCAACCAGATTAAACTCGGCCTGTACGACAGGAACAAACACCATTTGCGCAACGCGTTCGCCAGGCTCAATGGTGAAGGTCGTTTGCCCACGGTTCCAGATGGAAACCATCAGCTGACCCTGGTAGTCGGAGTCAATCAGCCCGACCAGGTTGCCCAGCACGATACCATGTTTGTGACCCAGGCCAGAGCGAGGCAGCATCACAGCGGCCAGGGAAGGGTCGGCAATGTGAATCGCCAGACCGGTTGGCAGTAAAGTGGTTTCGCCCGGCGCCAGCTCTACGGCGTCATCAAGACAGGCGCGCAGGTCAAGGCCTGCTGAGCCAGCAGTGGCATAGGTCGGCAGCGGGAACTGCTGACCAATACGCGAGTCCAGAATCTTAACGTCGATTTTTTTCATCATAACGGGTAACGATCTCGTCCAATAATAGTTGGCCCAGGAGTGACTTACTGGCGAGTGGTAAGCGCTTCTCGCCGTCCTGCCAGAAAAGATGCAATGCATTGTTATCGCTATTAAAGCCTTGATTTGATTGTGAAACGTCGTTGGCACAAATCAGATCAAGGTTCTTGCGGCTACGCTTTTGTCGCGCATATTCTTCCACATTATTCGTTTCGGCAGCAAACCCTACGACATA
Organism: Kluyvera sp. 142486; assembly: GCF_046569695.1. NCBI lineage: Bacteria > Pseudomonadati > Pseudomonadota > Gammaproteobacteria > Enterobacterales > Enterobacteriaceae > Kluyvera > Kluyvera sp. 142486. The sequence goes on along the minus strand of NZ_JBKHUI010000003.1, from coordinate 308,826 downwards.
AGGTCGAGCTGTTTTTCGTGCGGCAACACCGGCAACGATGTCCGGGTTTTTCACCATTTTTATTGTAAATTCATCACCCTGAGTGTCCTGCTTCTTAATTTTTTCGTCGGCAATCACGGCAGCGCGATAGTCTGCGACGGCGGCACAGCCGATGAAAATATGTTGCCCGGCGACGCCAGCCTGAACGGCCGCGTTCATCTCCTCAGCGGTCGCTACATCAACGCGCTGCACGAAGGCTGGCGTTGGCAGAGATACCGGGCCGCTGACCAGCGTAACGTTGGCGCCGCGCTGTGCGGCAGCTTCGGCAATCGCAAAGCCCATTTTCCCGGAGCTATGGTTGGTGATGTAGCGTACGGGATCCAGCGGCTCGCGAGTTGGGCCAGCGGTAATCATGATGTTCAGATGTTGCAAATCTTTGACGGGCGAAAAGTGCGCGGCCGCCATATCAACGATGGTCAGCGGGTCGAGCATGCGCCCCGGGCCGACATCACCACAGGCTTGACTGCCGCTGTCTGGGCCCCAGATGAGCATATTCCGCGAGGCCAATACCTCAAGATTGTGCTGAGTGACGGCAGCGCGGTACATCTGTTGATTCATGGCAGGCACTACGGCAACGGGAGACGGTGTGGCGAGACAGATAGTCGAGACCAGGTCATTTGCCATCCCCGCGGTCACGCGGGCAATAAGGTCAGCCGTAGCTGGTGCCAGAATCACGAGGTCAGCCCATTTTCCCAGCTCAATATGGCCCATCGCGGCCTCAGCAGCGGTATCGAGCAGGCTGTCGGAGACTGGATAGCCGGAGACGGCTTGCAGGCTCAGCGGGGTGATGAAAGCTTTTGCGGCTTCCGTCATGGCAACGCGCACATCGGCGCCGCGGTCGCGCAGGCGACGTACGAGCTCCGGCGTTTTGTAGGCAGCAATGCCGCCGCTGACGCCAAGAACAATTTTTTTACCGGCCAGGCTCATCATGATTCTTTCCTGTTAGGGGTACACCAGAATCCGCGTATTTTATCACAATCCTTTCGGGGTCGTGCGCTTGTGACATCGACACTTTGCGAGTCGCTACGCAAGCGTAAGATTCCGGTCGTGCGGCGCAGTACGCGTTGTGACAGCATAGCGACAGCTATCGGAAGGAGGCCATTATGGAGAGTGCAGAAGCGATGATGCCGCGGGAAAAGATGCAGCGGTATGGTATTGAAACGCTATCGGATACCGAGCTGCTGGCGCTGTTTTTACGTACGGGGACGCGTGAAAAAAGCGTGATGCGCTATTCCCACGACCTGCTTCGGCACTTTGGGTCGCTCTACCGGCTACTCTCTGCCAGCGAGGAGGAGATGACCCAGATTGATGGGATGGGGATTGCCAAATATGCTCAGCTTAAGGGTATCGCCGAACTGGCGCGTCGCTACTTCAGCGTGCGGGTGCTGGAAGAGGATTCCCTGTTGAGCCCGGAACTGGCGCGAGAATTTTTACAAAGTCAGTTGGCCGATGAGGAAAGAGAAATTTTTGTGGTCATCTTCCTCGATAACCGGCACAAGGTCCTGAAACATAGCCGGCTTTTTTCCGGAACGTTGAGCCATGTGGAGGTTCACCCGCGTGAAATTGTACGAGAAGCCATCAAAGTGAATGCCGCGGCGGTGATCCTTGCGCATAATCATCCATCAGGAAATGCCGAACCGAGTAAATCAGACAGACTTATCACCGAAAGAGTGGTAAAGTGTTGCCAATTCATGGATGTACGTGTACTAGACCATCTGGTTATTGGCCGCGGTGAGTATGTTTCTTTTGCCGAACGAGGCTGGATTTAGCGGATTATTACGCGATCCACCGGGATCTTTGTCTGTTCGGGACTTGAGCATATCCTCGTGTCAGCGTATACTACGCCACCTTTGAGAATCTCGGGTTTGGCATTTGGGCCTGGCAATCGAGAGTTCACTTAGAACTACGCGATGACCGGGCTGTAAAGCCTGACGAGGCGCCGATACCCCATACGAAGCTCGAGCTAATTTGATTTTTGGAGAATAGACATGTCCCGAGTCTGCCAAGTTACTGGCAAGCGTCCGGTGACCGGTAACAACCGTTCCCACGCACTGAACGCGACTAAACGCCGTTTCCTGCCGAACCTGCACTCTCACCGTTTCTGGGTTGAGAGCGAGAAGCGTTTTGTCACCCTGCGTGTATCTGCTAAAGGTATGCGTGTTATTGATAAGAAAGGCATCGATACAGTTCTGTCCGAACTGCGTGCCCGTGGCGAAAAGTACTAAGTACTTAAAGAGGAAATAAATCATGGCTAAAGGTATTCGCGAGAAAATCAAGCTGGTTTCTTCTGCTGGTACTGGTCACTTCTATACCACCACGAAGAACAAACGTACTAAGCCGGAAAAACTGGAACTGAAAAAGTTCGATCCAGTTGTCCGTCAGCACGTTCTGTACAAAGAAGCTAAAATCAAATAATTTTAGTTTTGATGTCACGAAAAACCTCGCCTTGGCGGGGTTTTTTGTTTTCTGCGCGTCCCCATAATAGAGAGATCTGTATTTGAGTTGGAGACGCTATGCCTGAATTACCTGAAGTTGAAACCAGCCGCCGGGGTATTGAACCACACCTGGTTGGTGCCGCCATCCAGTACGTTGTTATTCGCAACGGCCGCCTGCGCTGGCCTGTCTCTGATGAAATCTACCGACTGAGCGATAAGCCCGTCCTGAGCGTCCAGAGACGCGCAAAGTACCTTCTGCTTGAACTGCCCGACGGATGGATAATTATCCATCTGGGGATGTCTGGCAGCCTGCGTATCCTATCTGAAGAGCTCCCCGCAGAAAAACATGACCACGTAGACCTGGTGATGAGTAACGGCAAAGTGCTGCGCTATACCGACCCACGTCGCTTTGGCGCCTGGCTATGGACCACGGAGCTGGAAGGGCACAGCGTGCTCGCCCATCTCGGCCCTGAGCCGCTCAGCGCGGAATTTAACGCCGATTATCTGCTAACGAAGTGTGCGAAGAAGAAAACGGCGATCAAACCCTGGCTGATGGATAACAAGCTGGTAGTGGGCGTGGGGAATATCTACGCCAGCGAATCGCTGTTTGCCGCGCGGATCCACCCGGATCGGCTTGCTTCATCGCTCTCAAGAGAAGAGGGCGAACGGCTGGTAGACGCGATCAAAGCGGTGCTGGCACGATCGATTGAGCAAGGTGGGACGACGCTAAAAGACTTCCTGCAAAGCGACGGTAAGCCGGGCTATTTCGCTCAGGAGTTGCAGGTGTATGGGCGCAAAGGAGAAGCGTGTCGGGTATGCGGTACGCCAATTGTGGCGAGCAAGCATGCGCAGCGGGCAACGTTTTATTGTAAGCAGTGCCAGAAGTAACTCATACCAGTAGCCCGGCCAAGCGAAGTGCCGCCGGGAACGGCAGAGAAGCCTACTTCAGCTTCTCCATCAATGCCTGATGCACGTTTACCGGCAGGAAATGGGTCACATCACCATTATGACGTGCCACCTCTTTCACCAGCGAAGACGAGATAAACGACCACTCTTTGGATGGCATCAGGAAGACGCTTTCCAGCTCCGGCATCAGGTGGCGATTCATATGCGCCAGCTGCATTTCATACTCGAAGTCAGCCACGGCGCGCAGGCCGCGAATCAGAATATTGGCCTGCTGTGCCCGCGCAAAGTTGGCCATCAGGTCGCTAAAGCCCATAACTTCAACGTTATCAAGATGCGCCGTTGCCTGCTGGGCCAGCGCCACGCGCTCGCTCAGATCGAACATCGGTTTTTTACTGGGACTGGCCGCAATGGCGAGGATGACGTGGTCAAACATGCATGCCGCACGGGTCACGATATCAAGGTGACCGTTGGTGATAGGATCGAAGGTGCCTGGATAAATCGCCCGTTTTTGCATAGTCATCCTCAATGCGTTTTCGGTGGCAGGTAAGGCTCCAGAAGTTGTAGCAGACGCTGTAGCGCGCCCTGATTCTGGTAAAGAACCTCAACGGCATGACGGCCATAGAAACTACGGTAGTCTTCATCGGCTAACAGCGAAGCTACTTCTTTCTCAAGGCTGGCGGCATCGGTGACCGTAATCAGGCCACTGGCCTGCTCCAGGCGAGCGCAGATATCTTTGAAGTTGAAAGTATGCGGCCCCATCAGCACAGGAATGGCGTGGGCGGCAGCTTCCAGCGGGTTATGCCCGCCACGTTCAACCAGTGAACCGCCGACAAACGCCAGGTCGGCAATGCCGTATAGCAGCATCAGTTCACCCATCGTGTCGCCAATCACCACTTGGGTGGTGGCAGAAGGGACTTCGCCGGAAGAGCGAGTAGTATAGCTCAGACCTGCCTGACGAGTGAGGTTGATGGCATCCGGAAAACGTTCTGGATGACGAGGTACCAGAATCAACAGCAGGTCGGGGTATTGCAGCAGCAGCGCTTTATGCACGGCAATGATAATACTCTCTTCGCCATCATGGGTGCTGGTGGCAATCCATACCGGACGATGCGGGGCCCATTGGCGACGCAGCGTGACGGCTCTGGCCGCTAACTGAGGCGTTACCGAGATATCAAACTTCAGGCTACCGGTAATCGTCACCTGGCTATTTTTGGCACCGAGCGCGACAAAGCGCTTACCGTCTTCTTCGTTCTGCGCCGCAATTAGCGTAATGCGCTGCAACAGCGTACGCACGAACGAGCCAAGCTTAGCGTAACCAGCAGCAGAACGCTCGGAAAGGCGGGCGTTGGCGATAACCAGCGGAATATGACGGCGATGCAGTGCGGCAATCAGGTTCGGCCACAGCTCAGTTTCCATGATAAGCACTAGCTTAGGGTCAATCTTATCGAGGAAGCGATTCAGAGCATCCGGTAAATCATAAGGTAGGTAGACATGCTGAACGTCTTTGCCAAAGGCCGACTGAACGCGCTCAGACCCGGTTGGGGTCATGGTGGTCACCGTAATCGGCAAATCTGGATAACGATGGCGCAACGCGCGAACCAGTGGGATGGCTGCCAGGGTTTCACCAACGGAAACGGAGTGCAGCATAATGCCACCGGGTTTAAGCGGCTGGCGATAGAAACCATAACGTTCACCCCAGCGTTTGCGATAGGCTGGAGCTTTACGTCCGCGCACCCAAAGCCGTACCCAGATGAGAGGCTGGATAAGGTAGAGGAGGGCGGTGTAAAGCAATTCGAGCATATAGAGTAGCTGGCTTATGGATGTGCTGGGGATTCTATGTATTTAACTATGGCTTTACCATCATTTTTGCTGATTTTTTGAGGAAACTGTACGGATCATGAGAAGGGGGGCCTGAGTCATGTTGCCCCACTTTGTCATCTCAGCAGCGAAAGGCTAAAAAAGAATGGTTATGGGCTTAAAAAACGATCTCCTGATAAAATATGACGAAAATATCACCATTCATGAAAGCAGAGTATCGGTTTATTAGCGACTTTTCTTCGCTTGGTATTTTTTAACCAAATATTTGATATAGAAAATAAAGGAACCAAGAACGTGGCCATTGTGTTTTAAATGTGTGCTTTTTCTCGACAGTTGTTTATATGTAGTAGGTGCTAATAATGGAATGTCTTTCCAGGGTGAGTTTTCTCTGGCGACATTGAAGTATTCTACTTCAGCATAAAATTGCGCCCAGTCATGCCAGGGTTTAGTGACACCAACATAGTGTATGAATACCGTTTGTGGTGTGATTTTAAAGGCATCACCACCTTTTTTGGCCAATGTGTCGATGTTAAAGAATGAATTAAACTTATGATCCAAAATTTTTACACGATCGTTGAAGAGGACATTCAGTGCGTCCTGATCGGGGTGTGAAAAACGATTTTCATTGACCTTTGTAATGACCTGTAAAGTCAAATTAATATCTTTTAATTCTGGAAGATTGAAGTACATGAATCCTGAGTTGAAGTATAGGTCAGGATTGATACCGGCAACAGCAGAGGTATCGACAAATCTGTCATGAACAGCCATTAATACATTGCCGTTGAACTCTTCTTTGAGTAAGGGAGCAAGACTCTCTTTACATATAATATCAGAATCAAGATATATAATATTGTTTAATTTATCTGCAAAGTAATCAATCGCAATAAGTCTAAAATAGATTGAATAATTCCATGCCTTAGATGCAGTAGGTAGGTTTTTTAATTCATTGTCATCTAATACATAAAATGTGATACGAGTATTATATTGTTTTGTCAGGGTATAAAAAAGATGAAGTTGATGTTCATCAAGGTAATTAGTAAAAATATGAAAGTGGAAGTTAATATCGCGATTATTTAAAAGGACAGATGTAATCGAAACACCTGTGCCATAAAGAAAAGGCCTATCAGCACCATAGGTAATATTGACACATGTATTTGTTGGATCATCATTTTCAATATGTGCATTCTTAATATATTTTATTATATTGTCTTTCACATTTATTCCTTTTATTTTTCAGAGCGCACTGGTGTTTATGTTAGATAAAGTAGCTATTCTGTTGGCATAGGATAGAACAATCTGCAAAGGAAGGAAAGAGATAGTCACATGATAAATTTTATATATTAATCATTGTGTTATGTGGTTCTCTCTTGCAAGGAAAACGAAGACGCACGGTGAGACGAAGAGACAAAATTAATAGGGGATTTTTACGGTTTTTTATAATAAGATATGTCCTATGAATCGTATGTTTAAACGCTTGTTATTGATTAATAAGGCAATTTTAATGGGTGAGATTTCAGTTTTATGAATCAAGTAAGATATGGTCAAAATGATAACACCTTGATTTTAAGCAAGATAGTTTTGGTGCTAATGATCTTTGGTTTATTTACGATTGATAATCAAGGGGTGCTAAATATAACCTCTGTAATCGCTGTTCTTTTATCTCTTTATTATGTCAAAGTCAACGACGTCGAAATTAAAAAAAATATTTTAGACCTCATTCAAAAGAGAAAGATACTGCTACTCTTCACGTTATGGTGTGTTTTCTGTATTGCATTTTTCACCTATGAAAATAAATTTCTCCATGCCTATAGCATATTGATAAAAGACTGGCGTTACCCGTTGGTAATGATGTTGTTTTTTGGTGCATTCAGCAAATATAAAACCTCACTGAGACATTTTTTTGTGATTGGAGCGATGCTTACGCTATCCTATATTGTCTTAGTTGTGCCAATTTTAAGAATTATAAAAAATAACCAACAGGAATTGTATCTACAGCTTCGCTATGGTTTCGCATTCTATGTCGTTATGCTATTCCCTTTTGTATTGACCGGGGCTGTTTTATTAAAGAATGCTTTTCTTAAAGCAGCATTGTATATCGTTTCTGCGCTTGCATTTGTCTTTTTATTATATACCGGAAGTCGGGGGGGGATCTTAGCTATTGTTGTAGAGATTTTCATGCTCTCATTTCTTGTGAGTAAAACTCTTAAGAGATTTATGGTAGCTACCTGCAGTCTGCTAATTATAATGTCTGTTTTGCTGGTCGGGACTTACAATACAGTGGATCAGGTAAAAAGAAAAGTTGATCAAACTCTTCAAATGAAAAACGTAACCTCCAGTCGCGATGAGCTCATCACTGACCGCTTTCCTCTGGTAATGGAGAATATCAATAATGTTGTCTTTGGTATTGGGTACGGAAATGCTACATATAACCAATATTTAGAGGACCACAATGCGCCGAAAAATCCAGGCGTATATTCTGAAAAAAATAAAGGCTACAATATAGATGAACCATTTTTTATAATAGTTCTTTATAATTTAGGGGTAATTGGACTGCTTTTATTTGTGTCGGCTTTTTACATTACATTTAAAGATATATATGGCCGTGCTAGAACCCAAAAAGATATTTTCAGTATTTCATTACTTTGTTCTCTAGTTGGTTACATTCTGGTATATTGCTTATTTGAACAAATGTTCATAAACGTATTCTTTTTATACAGTATAGCCATTGTGATGCTGTATGAAAAAAATGAACCAGTCAAAGTGACGAGTTAATATAAAATGAGCCTATGTGGAATATTTAAGATCATAGGCTCAATATTCATAATATAATCGATATATTTATATATTGAAGCTATTTATTTGTTTTCTATTTCACATAGAACTTTTCATAGATATCGAATTGTCAAGTGAATAGTGGTATAATATAAGCAATAAATGCGATGGTGTGATCTGCAGTACACAGGTAGCTGTTGAGCCTGGGGCGGTAGCGTGATTTGAAATTAACAATAACCTGAAAGGGTATAGTGTGAAAAAGATCCTGGTAATAAAAATGCGCTTTCACGGTGATATGTTACTAACCACACCGGTCATCAGTACGCTTAAAAAAAATTATCCTGATGCAGATATTGATGTTCTGCTCTACGAAGATACTATTCCAATTTTATCTGAAAATCCTGACATCCATGCATTGTATGGGATAAAAAATAAGAAGAGTTCTGTTCTTGAAAAAGCAAAAAACTTCTTAATGCTGATCAGAGTATTGCGCGGTAATCATTATGATTTAGTGGTTAATCTTACCGATCAGTGGATAGTCGCTTTACTGTGTCGCTGCCTGGATTGCTCAATAAAATTAACTCATGATTTTTCTCATAGAAATAAGAAATTCTGGCGTGATAGCTTTACCCATCACGTTCCTCTAAGTGGAGAACATTGGGTTGAACGTAATTTGTCTGTTCTGATGCCATTAAACCTAAAGGAATCAGTCCCAGTACTGAAAATGGTTTATGGGGAGCCAGTATGGCAATCCGTTCGGAAAAAACTTCCTCAAGTTGATACTCGGAAGTATGTTGTTATACAGCCAACGGCGAGACAAGAATTCAAATCGTGGGAGAATGAGAGATTCTCCCAGGTGATCGATGCGATACATCGTTTGGGATATCTGGTTGTACTGACTTCCGGACCCGGTGCAAGCGATCTTGCCTGTGTCGATGAGATTGCCAGGGGATGTGAAACTAAGCCCTTAACTGAAATCGCCGGTAAAACAACATTCCCAGAGCTTGCTGCATTAATTAATCATGCTGTACTTTTCATTGGTGTAGACTCAGCCCCGATGCATATCTCTGCAGCTGTTAAAACCCCCATCATTTGCCTATTCGGCGCTACCGATCATATTGCATGGCGACCATGGTCTGATGATGTGACGCAATTTTGGGCTGGTGATTATCAACCCATGCCTGCGCGTGAGAACCTTGATCGAAGTAAGAAATATTTATCTGCTATACCTGCAGAAGACGTGATTGAAGCCATACAGTCACGGTTACCTAAAATCGATTAATAAAGCATCCGGATATATAAAATGGATATTGCCTTCTGTTTGTATAAATATTTCCCTTTTGGTGGGTTGCAGCGTGATTTTTTACGCATCGCGTCGACTGTTGCAGCACGCGGGCACCATGTGCGGGTTTACACGCAATCATGGCAAGGAGATATTCCAGATAGCCTGGAGATAATAATTGTTCCTGTGAAATCATGCTCCAATAACGGGAAAAATGCAGAGTATCATCGCTGGGTAAGTAAACATCTTGAGAGTAATCCAGTAGTACGGGTTGTCGGCTTTAATAAAATGCCAGGGTTAGATGTTTATTATGCTGCTGATGTTTGTTACGCAGAAAAAGTCGCGCAAGAAAAAGGTCTTCTCTATCGTCTGACGCCACGATACCGGCATTATGCAGCCTTTGAGAAAGCAACATTTGCTGCAGGGACATCAACACAACTGTTGATGCTAACAGATAAGCAAATTGCTGATTTTCAGAAACATTATCAGACTGAGATAACACGTTTCCATATCCTCCCTCCGGGAATTTACCCTGACAGAAAATATAGCTCTCAGGCACCAAACTGTAGAGCTATTTTCCGGAAAGAAAATGATATCAGTGATTCCCAGTATCTAATTATACAAATTGGATCTGATTTTACCCGTAAGGGTGTCGACAGAACTATCAAGGCGATGGCTTCCTTACCAGAACTTGTCCGCAAACAAACGATTCTGTTTGTTGTTGGTCAGGATAAGCCCGAGCGCTATATAAAGCTGGCAACAGAGTGTGGCATTGCTGACAACATCAAGTTCTTCCCCGGTCGTAATGATGTCTCTGAGTTAATGGCAGCTGCCGATCTCTTGATTCATCCGGCATACCAGGAAGCCGCAGGGATCGTGTTGGTTGAAGCAATTGCAGCGGGTTTACCTGTCATAACAACTGCAGTTTGCGGCTACGCCCATTATATTAAAGATGCTAATTGCGGTATTGTTATTGATGAACCGTTTGAACAAAAATCATTGAATGAAGCTGTTTGTTTTTCTTTAACTGACTCAGGGCAAAGAGTTGCATGGAAAGAAAATGCACAACACTTTGCTGATACTCAAGACCTTTATAGTCTACCTGAGAAAGCAGCTGATATTATTATAGGCGGTGGCCATGGTTGAGTTAAAAGAGCCTTTTTTATCCTTGTGGAAAGGGAAAAATGTTTTTTCTGAAGTGCAGAAGTTGCAGGGAGAAACATTTAGACAGCTCGAAACGCGTAGAACGATAAGGTTTGAGACTGCAGGGAAAAGCTATTTTCTGAAATGGCACCAGGGAACTAAACTGAAGGAAGTGATCAAGAACTTATTCTCTTTACGCTTGCCTGTATTAGGGGCTGATAGAGAATGGAATGCTATCCATCGTTTGCAGGAATTGGATGTCGATACAATGTACGGTGTGGGCTTCGGGCAGCAAGGTCTTAATCCACTTAATCGTATCTCATTTATTATCACTGAGGATCTGAGCCCGGCGATTAGCCTGGAAGATTATTGTGCAGATTGGCTGGCGAATCCACCGTCACGAAAAATTAAAATGGCATTAATTGAGCGTCTTGCCGTTATGGTCAGAAAAATGCATCAGGGTGGTGTTAATCACCGAGATTGCTATCTCTGCCACTTTTTATTGCATCAACCGGCCAATTTTGAAGGTAATGCGTTTAAACTCTCGGTTATTGATTTGCACCGGGCTCAGATAAGAAATGCGGTGCCTATTCGTTGGCGAAATAAAGATCTGATTGGCTTGTACTTCTCCTCGTTAAATATCGGTTTAACGCACAGAGACTATTTTAGATTCTTGAAGATATACTTCGAAAAAGACATGAATACAATCATTCGTGATGAGTCAGGCCTCTTTGCAACCTATGCAAGAAAGACTGATAAAATTATTAACCATACATCAAAAAATAAACTATAAATACGAAATAATAGATTTTCTATAACTACATAGAATAGTTAATTAAATTTATTCAGTTGGCCAGTAATTGTCAATATATCTTTCATGGTGACGGTGCTGGCTTAATTTTTATTAGAGGGTTTGAACTCATGCACGTGCTGGTCATTTCACTTCCTTTTGATGATACCCGACGGGAGCGCGTATCAGACATAATGAATGAATTAAATATTGAATATTCATTTGTTGATGCTCTTTATGGCAAGACCTTGTCTGCCGAAGAAAAGTCTAAGATACCGCTAACTGAGTTTCAGCACAGAGTAAACCATAAACCAACTGATGGTGAACTTGGTTGCTCATTAAGTCATATGAAGGCATTTAAACAGTTTTTGCAGAGTGGACAAGACTGGGTCTGCATTCTTGAGGATGATGCAATAATCGATAAAAACTTTAAGGAGTTTATATCGACTGTCGATGAAAGTGTTCTCAAGAAAGATGCGTTATATCTACTTGGTGGGCAGGATGGCTTAAGATATAAGAATAAAGTTGTCTTGAATTTAATTAAACTTAAACGAATTGGTGGGCAGACCTTCGGTAAGGTTATATTTGGTCATGGGTATGTTTTGCGAGCCTGTGGTTATTTAATGAATTCTGAAATGGCTCAAAAACTCGCTTCCCGTTTTGAAAGTAACTTTTTCATCATAGATGAATGGGCGTATCTGATGCGGCAGGGCTATTTCTCGGATATATACATGGCAAACTTTGTCCATCATCCTGAAGAGTTATCCGGAAGTTGGTTAGAGAAAGAGCGTCAAGAGATAAAAAATCGTAAGAAAAAGAAGAAATCGTTTATTAGACGTTTAATTTCATCTTCATACTGGCATTCCCGACGGATTCTTCTCGGGTTATGTTGGTGGAAGTAAATGGCTGCAATCCCACTTAACCGTGGGCGAAATACGCTACAATAAAATAGTTTTATTAATCTGCAGATATGTTAAATCAGCAAGCGATAGTATCAATGCACGTTTAACATATCTGCGATGATGAGCACCAAAAATTACAGCAATGCTATGTGAGAATAAACCTGAGTGGGTTCAAGCATAGCTAGCTTCCCTTCCGGGGCACGACATGTGACCTGATTCTTTCCGTAACCCCCAATCAAACCAGGGTCTGTAGGGCCATATAGCGTAACATTCGGCCGATCTAGTGCGGCGGTCAAATGGCTTAATCCGGTATCAACGGATATAACAAACTTAGCGCCTGCTAAGATCCTGGCTACATCTCCAAGGCTCATTCGCGGTAAAACGTCGACGTAATCAAATCCCTCTGCCAGGCGTCTGGCGCGCGCCTCTTCATGTGGCGCCCCCCAGGGGAGCTTAATACGTATTCCTGCGTGATGTAGTAACCCAATAAGCTCCCGCCACTTCGCCTCGGGCCAATGCTTGTCATCACGAGTGGTGGCGTGCAGGAATACAGCATACCGCCCAGCATCAGCATTGCCTTCATTCAGGAAATGCCGGGCAATGGCGTAATCGCCCTGAGCTTCCGGTTTGGCATACCCCAGGCTTTTGGCAAACAGTTCGCGTGTCCGTTCCACGGCATGCTGCGCTTTAGCGATATGGTGCTTACGGTTATAGAACAGACTGGCCAGCGGTTCACGCGCGGTACTCCAGTCCATGCCATTTTTGATGCCATGGGCGAGCCGAGTGACCAGCGCAGCGCTTTTTACCAGGCCTTGAGCGTCAATGACCGCGTCGTAGTCGACGGCCTGAACCGCTTCTTTAAACGCTTTACGCTCAGCTTTGATAGGCGCAGAGAACCACGCTTTACGCCAGCGGCGAATCGCTACTGGAATGACGCGATCGACGGCTTCGTGCCAGGACGGGATCTGTGCGAAGCCTTCTTCAACAACCCAATCAAAGCGAATGCCGGGAAGGGCGCGCATGGCATCGGTTAACGCGGGCAGCGTGTGCAGCACGTCACCCATGGAGGATGTTTTGACAATCAGAACCCGCATGCGTCAGGCTTCCTCGCTTGCTAGCAGTGCATTAAGCTCTTCCAGCACGCGGGCCGGGGTAATATCGATAAGGCTCTGATGATAACCCTGAGCGGCATCACCTTTACGCACCTTGTGATAGCCGGTGATAAGACGAATTACGCGCGCCTTATTAGAGAGCGGCGGCGTAAAGTCAGGACTGCTTGGCCCGTAGAGCGCGACCAGCGGGCGATTAAGCGCGGCGGCAACGTGCATCAGGCCAGAGTCATTGGTGACGATAGCCTTGCAGGCGGCAATCAGGATGACTGCCTGTTCTAGCTGGGTTTCACCGGCCAGATTGCGGCACCAGCCTTTTTGTTCGTCGCTTAGTGAAGCGATGATCTCATTACCGGCTTCGTGATCTTTTGCCGAACCGAAGAGGACAATCTGGTTACCTTCATCAATGAGCTGTTTTGCCAGCGTCGCGTAGTGATAGTGTGGCCAGCGCTTGGCTGGGCCAAACTCAGCACCGGGACAAAAGCCAATCATCGGACGTTCACTGGAAAGCGAGAACGCGTTACAGGCCAGGGATTTCTCCCCTTCGTTAACCTGCAACTGCGGCCATAGCAGAGGCTGCGGCAGATCTTTGGCGCAGCGCATCACGCCTTTGTCATAAGCCAGCGCGACGTAGCGCTCGACCATCAGCGGCCAGGCGTCTTTATCCAGCACGCGCGCGTCATTCAGCAGGCCGTAGCGCATTTCTCCACGCCAGCCGGTTCGCAGCGGAATACCCGCAAAGAACGGCACCAATGCTGATTTAAACGAGTTAGGCAGGACGTACGCGCGGTCGTAGCGCTTTTCACGCAGGCTATGACCGAGCTTGCGCCGTTCGCCAATTTCCAGCGCTCCGTGCCCTAAAGGCATGGCGATCGCTTCATTAACTTCCGGCATCCGCGATAATAGCGGACGGCACCATGCGGGTGCCATCACGTCGATTATCGCCTGGGGATAGCGCGCCTTGAGCGTGCGATAGAGACTTTGCGACATCATCATGTCGCCCACCCATGACGGGCCGATCACCAGTATTTTCATGCTAACTTCTTACGCGTCGCGGTTCAGCCAGGCCATATATTCCGTTACGCCTTCGGCGACGGTCTTGAACGGCTTATCGTAACCTGCTGCGCGCAGGTTGGTCAGATCGGCCTGAGTAAATGCTTGATAGCGGCCTTTCAGTTTATCCGGGAACGGAATGTATTCGATGCTGCCTTTCTTGTGGTACGCCAGGGTGGCGTCCGCAACGGCCTGGAAGGATTCTGCGCGGCCGGTACCCAGGTTAAAGATGCCGGATTTACCGTTTTCCCAGAACCACAGGTTTACTGCCGCAACGTCGCCAACGTAGACGAAGTCACGCTTGAAGCCGTCGCTGCCTTCGAACAGTTTCGGGCTCTCGCCGTTGTTTAACTGGGTGTTCAAGTGGAAAGCGACGCTTGCCATGCTGCCTTTGTGACCTTCACGCGGGCCGTAAACGTTGAAGTAACGGAAGCCAACGATTGGCGAGTCTACTTCTGGCATGATGCGACGTACGTATTCGTCGAACAGGAATTTGGAGTAGCCGTACACGTTCAACGGTTTTTCGAACTCGCGGGATTCGATGAAGTCGCTGGTGCGGCCGCCGTAGGTGGCTGCGGAAGAAGCGTACAGGAACGGAATTTCACGCTCCAGGCAGTAGTGCAGCAGCTCTTTGGAGTACTGATAGTTGTTATCCATCACGTACTTACCGTCCCACTCGGTGGTAGAGGAGCAGGCACCTTCGTGGAAGACCGCTTCGATTTCGCCGAACTCTTCACCGGCCATTACCTGGATCAGAAAGTCTTCTTTATCCATGTAGTCGGCGATGTCCAGGTCGACCAGGTTCACGAACTTGGTGCCATCTTTTAGGTTATCCACCACCAGAATATCAGTGATGCCTTTTTCATTTAGTGACTTAACGATGTTGCTGCCGATAAAGCCCGCGCCGCCGGTAACGATGATCATAAATGTAACCTTCGAATTATGGAGTCAGAGACAATCTCAGACACGAATGTCTCTAATCATATCACTACATAGCGTTGGCTTCAGCAGTACGTCGCGTCATGTAGTGCTGTGGCATTTGTACTGGCTATCGTTTCAGCCATTCTTAGTTGAAATGGTTTGGGGCTAGTAGTGTATGATGACGACGTCAATGGGTGTTCAGGGACGCAGTGCCGACTTTTCCGGAGCCACCAACGAATGAATAAGTAAAGTAGGGCACTGTGTCAGGGCTGACAATCGGCGTTTGGAATAAAATACTATATGCAACTTATGAAAATAATTATCACGGGTTATGAAACCAGTGGTCTCGGCGGTATGGAGACGGTATGTATTAATCTGGTGAATCTGCTGCGGATGCAAAATCCTGATATTGATGTCTCTTTTGTTTTCTTCAAGAAAAATAATAACAGTCCTGTTAATGATAACTGGCTCATGGGGCAGCGCTATTGCCGTCTCTCTTCAAATATAAAAATAACAAAACTAAGAAGATTGAGTTTTGCTTATGGCTTGCGGAAAATTATCCTTCAGGAAAAACCTGATGTAATCATATCTCTGGATACACTTTCATGTTACATCAGTCACGTTGCAAGAATGCATATGGACAAGCAGGTCAAAATATTTTCCTGGTTCCATTTTTCAATTTTTGATTTCTATAAGAATAACTACAAGAAAAAAATAAAATACATTAATAAAGCTGACTATCACCTTTCGATTAGCTCGGGAATAACTCGGCAACTCATTGAGATGGGAATAGAAAAAAGCACTATAGCAACGATTTACAACCCCGTTGCGCGATGTGATACCCGCATCCCTATCTCTGAGAAGCATGCCCGGTTTGTGTATGTTGGCAGGATAGTTGCCGACGGACAGAAAAACGTACGTGGTCTTTTCAACGGGCTGGCTGAGGTTAAGGGGGCGTGGTCCTTAGATATTATCGGCACCGGCCCGGATGTTGATACCTTAAAGGCGTTAGCTGAAACGTTGGGGATTAGTGAAAATATTCACTGGCATGGTTGGCAGAAATCACCGTGGGAATATATTCAAAACACGCTGAAAAATATCACTTGCCTGGTGCTAACCTCTCATTTTGAAGGTTTTGTTATGGTTCTGGTTGAAGCCAGCGCTCACGGTGTTTATGCCATTAGCTCTAATTGTGAAACGGGGCCAGCAGACATTATCGCAGAAGGGATAAACGGGAATTTATACCCTACTGATGAGCCGGAAAAATTTGTTTCCTTGCTGCAGGAGATCGTTGATGGAAAAGCGTTGCCTGCCGGTGAGCAGATTCAGCAGGCGATTGAGGAATTCTACGAAGATAACTATATCATTAAGGTTAATAAGGCTTTTGCCATGGCGGGATTTACCATGGCACCACCATCAACGTCTCAAGTCATTGATGACGTGTCCACGTAAAGCTGGTTGGTGATGCCAGCCCTGTCATTCCTGAAAGGTGATGTGGGTATACGTGATTTATGCTGCATTTTAGACAAGTCATGATGAGTCATCTCGAACAAACCAATAGCTTTGGGTAATATGTGCTGAAATTTGCCCAGTCTGGAGAATAGCAATGCGTGGGAATTTTTATAAGCAGTTAACGAACGATCTGGCAACTGCACGTGCGGAAGGGTTGTTTAAAGAAGAGCGCATTATTACGTCTGCCCAGCAGGCGGATATCACCGTGGGCGACGGCAGCCACGTCATCAACTTCTGTGCCAACAACTACCTTGGCCTGGCGAATCACCCTGAGCTGATTAACGCCGCGAAAGCCGGTATGGACAGCCACGGTTTTGGTATGGCCTCCGTTCGTTTCATCTGCGGTACCCAGGACAGCCACAAGGTGCTTGAGCAGAAGCTGGCCAGCTTCCTCGGTATGGAAGATGCGATTCTGTACTCCTCCTGTTTCGACGCCAACGGTGGCCTGTTTGAGACGCTGTTGGGCGCTGAAGACGCCATTATCTCCGATGCGCTTAACCATGCCTCTATCATTGACGGCGTGCGCCTGTGCAAAGCGAAGCGTTTCCGCTACGCCAACAACGATATGCAGGAACTGGAAGAACGTCTGAAAGAAGCCCGTGAAGCCGGTGCGCGTCACGTGCTGATTGCCACCGACGGCGTGTTCTCTATGGACGGCGTGATTGCTAACCTGAAAGGGGTGTGCGACCTGGCAGACAAATACGATGCGCTGGTCATGGTTGATGACTCCCATGCCGTTGGTTTTGTTGGCGAGGGCGGCCGTGGCTCCCACGAATACTGCGACGTGATGGGCCGTGTAGACATTATCACCGGTACGCTGGGTAAAGCGCTCGGCGGCGCGTCCGGCGGCTATACCGCTGCCCGTAAAGAGGTGGTGGAGTGGTTGCGTCAGCGTTCCCGTCCTTACCTGTTCTCTAACTCTCTGGCGCCAGCCATTGTCGCCGCCTCTATCAAAGTGCTGGAGATGGTGGAGTCTGGCGCTGAACTGCGCGATCGCCTGTGGGCAAACGCACGTCTGTTCCGCGAAAAAATGTCCGCAGCAGGTTTCACTTTGGCAGGTGCCGATCACGCGATTATCCCGGTGATGCTGGGCGATGCCGTGATCGCACAGAACTTTGCCCGCGAACTGCAAAAAGAAGGGATCTACGTGACCGGCTTCTTCTTCCCGGTCGTACCGAAAGGCCAGGCGCGTATTCGCACCCAGATGTCGGCGGCGCATACGACGGAACAAATTGAACGTGCGGTGGAAGCCTTTACCCGCATCGGTAAACAACTGGGCGTCATTGCCTAAGGGTGTGAGATGAAAGCGTTATCCAAACTGAAAGCGGAAGAAGGGATCTGGATGACCGACGTTCCTGAACCGGAACTCGGCCATAACGACCTGCTGATTAAGATTCGCAAAACCGCCATTTGCGGCACCGACGTGCATATTTATAACTGGGATGAATGGTCGCAGAAGACTATTCCGGTGCCGATGGTGGTGGGCCACGAGTATGTTGGTGAGGTCGTGGGTATGGGTCAGGAAGTGCGTGGCTTTAAGGTCGGCGACCGCGTCTCCGGCGAAGGTCATATCACCTGCGGTCACTGCCGTAACTGCCGCGCTGGTCGTACGCACCTGTGCCGCAACACCATTGGCGTGGGCGTAAACCGTCCTGGCTGTTTCGCAGAATATCTGGTGATCCCGGCGTTTAACGCCTTCAAAATCCCGGACAATATCTCTGACGATCTGGCGTCCATCTTCGACCCGTTCGGCAATGCGGTACACACGGCGCTCTCCTTCGACCTGGTGGGCGAAGATGTGCTGGTCTCTGGCGCAGGCCCAATTGGCGTGATGGCGGCGGCAGTGGCGAAGCACGTGGGCGCGCGTAACGTGGTGATCACCGACGTGAACGAATACCGTCTGGATCTGGCGCGCAAAATGGGCGTCACCCGTGCGGTCAACGTCTCCAAAGAGAATCTGAATGACGTAATGGCTGAGCTGGGCATGACCGAAGGCTTCGATGTCGGCCTGGAGATGTCCGGAGCACCGCCGGCGTTCCGTTCGATGCTCGACACCATGAATCATGGTGGGCGTATCGCGATGCTGGGGATTCCACCATCTGATATGTCTATCGACTGGACCAAGGTTATCTTTAAAGGTCTGTTTATTAAAGGTATCTACGGTCGAGAAATGTTTGAAACCTGGTACAAAATGGCGGCGTTGCTCCAGTCTGGTCTGGACCTGTCTCCGATCATTACCCACCGTTTCGGCATTGACGATTTCCAGAAAGGCTTCGACGCTATGCGCTCAGGTCAGTCAGGTAAAGTGATTCTGAGCTGGGATTAATCGCCTTCACAAAAGTTGTCCCCGGGTATTTATTAGCGTTAAATATCCGGGGATTTTTTTTGCCCTAACACAGCATAGAGTGCAACACTTTCTCTGACTTTTTGCCGTCTAATATGTTAAATATTGCCGTTAATTACACTGTCTGGCAGGATTCTATATGACCTACACCCCCGGTCTCCTGAGCGTCATAATGCCGCTTTACAACACCGGTGAGCCGTTTATCGCCTGTATGGATTCGCTGATCGCGCAAACCTGGGAGAATATCGAGATAATCATCGTTAACGATGGTTCGACGGATAACTCGGCAGAACTCGCCCAATCCTATGCGGATCGCTATCCGCACGTTCACCTGCTGCATCAGCGTAACGGTGGCGTTTCTGCGGCGCGAAATACCGGGATGAAAGTCGCAAAGGGTGAGTACATTGCCTACGTTGACGGTGATGACATTGCCTATCCGGAAATGTACGAAACGCTGATGAATATGGCGCTCAAGGACAATCTGGACGTGGCGCAGTGCAACGCTGACTGGTGTATTGCCGAAACGGGCAAAACCTGGGCATCGATTCCTACCGATCGCATTCGCTCGACCGAAGTCATGACCGGGCCGGATTGGCTGCGTAAAGGGCTCGCGAGCCGTCGCTGGCGCCATGTGGTGTGGATGGGTGTTTACCGCCATCAAACCATTAGAGATGCAGGCCTCTCGTTTATTTCGGGTCTACACCACCAGGATATAATCTGGACTACCGAATTCATGTTTAACGCCAAACGTGCGCGTTACACGGAAGTGCCGCTGTACAAATATTTTCTTCATGACGCTTCCATTAGTCGCCTGCCACGTACCGGTCTGAAGAACCTGGACTACCAGCGTCATTACATCAAAATTACCCGCCTGCTCGACAAGATGAACCACGACTACGCCGGGCGTATTCCAATATATCCGGAGTTTAAACAACAGGTTATCTACGAAGCGCTGCGCGTCTGCCACTGCATTCGCAAAGAGCCGGACCAGAAAATTCGCGAGCGAATGATTGCCGAGGTGGATGTTTCGGGGATGTTTAAACGGATGGTGAGCAACATTTGCAGCGTGAAGCTGGCGTATCAGGTGATGCTGTGGGCCATCCGCTTTGGTCAGTGGCGCGATAAGTCACTCACGCCTCGCCGCCTGGCCCATTTAACCTTGGGTCTGAAAGACTAACTGCTCTGTCGCCACCCCTGCCACTGCAGCTGTATATACTGCACCAGCGTGCTGTGGGTGATGCTCTCGCTTAACACGTTGAAGAAACGGCTGGCGTACACCGGCTCCAGCGGTTTTTTCGGCTTGCAGAGCGTTACGCCGCGGAACGGATTGCGCGGTGCGGTGGGTTGGCTTTGAGGCGGCAGGCTGTTGTTAGGCTTTGAAGTATCAATCTGCGGCTCATTGAGCAGGCTGCTCGGACGCACCAGGGTGATATCCGACGGCAGGTTGTAGACCATCTGTTGCAGAACGCGGACGGTGGTCGGGTGCGGGTGACCAATGGCGATAGCCGAACCGTTACGGCGCGCTAAATCGATAGCCCGATTAAACTGCACGCGGATATCCGCTTCGTTCTGCGTATCGTCGAGGAAAACCCGACGCTTAATCACCTTCACGCCGGTACCATTGGCGGCGCGCATGGCCTGGCTGTTGCCGATGGTCATGCTGTCGAGGAAATAGAGGTTGTAGCGGCTAAGCGCCTGCATCACCTTCTGCATCCCGAACAGGCTGGAGGTCATCGCACTGCCCATATGGTTATTCAGCCCGACGGCGTACGGCACCTTATCCACGGCTTCACGAATAATCCGCTCGATCTCATCGCTGCTCATATCCGGGCGAAGGGTGTCTTTCTCCAGCGGTTGCTTGCTGAGCGGCGCCATCGGCAGGTGAATCAGCACCTCGTGCCCGCCGTTGTGGGCTTTGGTGGCCATTTCACGTGCGTGAGGAGCGTTAGGTAACACGGCGACGGAAATGGTGGATGGCATCGCCAGTACCTGATTTTCCGTCTGTGGACGATAACCAAAGTCATCGATAACGATTGATAATTTACCGGCGTAACTCGGTGCGGCTAATGCCAGCGCACTGAGCAGAACTACCCTGCGAAATTGAAGCAAAACTTATCTTCCCAACCACGGCAGTGGATTGACCGCCTGACCCTGACGGCGAATTTCGAAATAGAGCGACGGTCTGCCTTGACCGCCACTGTTGCCCACCAGAGCGATAGGCTGGCCGGCACGGACCTGTGTGCCAACGCTGACCAGCGCGCTTTGGTTATAACCGTACAGGCTCATATCGCCTTTACCGTGCTCGACCACAACCACAAGACCGTAGCCCTGGAGCCAGTCGGCAAGAATGACGCGCCCATCGGCGATGGCTTTCACTTCGGTGCCTTCCGAGGCGCTGATAACCATCCCCTTCCAACGTAGTTCACCTTGCAGCTGTTCGCCATAACGGTGCAACGTGGTCCCACGAACCGGCCAATAGGCCTGGCCGCGTGGCGCACCCAGGCCGCCGGTACGGGCCATCAGCGAGCGTTCACTTTCGGAAGGTTTGTAGGTGGTGCCTTTACGGGTGGCTTCCTGCTGACGGTTGCGCACGGCCTCGGCTTCACGCGCTTCACGTTCGGCGCGGGCTTTGGCGGCGGCTTCCGCGCGGGCAATGCTGCTACGCAGACGGGATTCGTTAGCGCGCATTTCACCGAGCTGCTGCTGACCCGCCTGGATAGAGGATTCGAGCCCGGAAATGGTTTTCTGGCGTTCATTACGCGCCGCTTCGAGTTTGGCCTGCTGGGCCTTTTGCTCGTACAGCAGCGTTTGCTGTTCGCTCTGTTTCTCTTCCAGCTCGGTTTTCTGTGCGGCGACTTCTTCGCGGGTCTGCTTAAGATCGGCGATAGTCTCCTGGCGCGCCTGGTTCAGGTAGCCAAAGTAGGCCTGCAGGCGCTGCCCGCGCTGGCTCTCTTCACCGCTGAGGATAAGCTGAATACCCGTATGCTCGCCCTGACGGAATGCCGCATCAAGCTGTGCGGCCAGATTCCGCTCCTGCGCCGCACGCTGTTTTTCCAGCCTGGCGATGGAGGCGTTCATCTCGGCAATCTGCGCGTTGAGCTGTGCCAGCGAGTTTTGCGTTTCGCGCAGCTGGCGCGCGGCAGCGGCAATGGCCTGTTCCTGCGCTTTAAGCTGAGCAAGAAGGGTGGAGCGCTGCTGTTGCTGTTGGCGTACCGCGCGCTCTTTGGCGGCGATATCGGCCTGAATAGACTGGAGCTGTGAGCGATCGTCCGCATGGGCGGGCGCAGCGCACAGCAATACGCCAGCGCTGAGCGCGCTGGCGTAGAACGTGGACCGAAGCGTCGCCTCGGCCCATTTAATGGAATAAATCGCCTTTCCCCTCATGGGGAAGGATTATTCCACGATGAACAGCGGCTTACCAGTCATCTGTTGCGGGATTTCCATCCCCATCAGCGTCAGCATGGTTGGCGCGATATCGGAGAGCTTACCGCCTTCCACCGCTTTCACGGATTTATCACCAACGTAGATCAGCGGGACTGGCAGGCTGGTGTGTGCGGTGTGGGCCTGGCCGGTAGCCGGGTCACGCATCTGCTCAGCGTTGCCGTGGTCAGCGGTAACCAGCAGCTGGCCGCCCACTTTCTCGACGGCGCGGGTGACTTCATCCAGGCAGTGATCCAGCGCTTCAACTGCTTTCACTGCGGCTTCCATCACGCCGGTATGGCCAACCATATCGCCGTTCGGGTAGTTACAGATGATGGTGTCGTATTTACCGCTTTCGATAGCCGCAACCAGCTTCTCGGTCAGCTCAGCGGAGCTCATTTCCGGCTGCAGGTCGTAGGTTGCCACTTTCGGGGAGTTGATCAGGATGCGATCTTCGCCTTTGAACGGGTCTTCTACGCCGCCGTTGAAGAAGAAGGTGACGTGAGCGTATTTCTCAGTTTCGGAGATACGCAGCTGAGTTTTCTCATGCTTCGCCATCCACTCACCGAAGGTGTTTTCCAGGGAGGCTGGTGGGTAAGCGCAAGGGGCTTTGATGTCTGCAGCGTACTCGGTCAGCATGATGAAGTCGCCCAGCTTCACTTCTTTGTTGCGTTTGAAGCCGTCGAAGTCGGCGTTCACGAACGCGCGGGTGATTTCACGCGCACGGTCAGCACGGAAGTTCATGAAGATCAGCGCATCGCCATTTTCCATTGCGGCATCGGCCTGGCCGGCTGCGCGGATAACGGTCGCTTTCACGAACTCGTCGTTTTCATCGCGAGCGTAGGCTGCTTCCAGCGCGGCAACCGCGGTGTCAGCCTGGAATTCGCCTTTGGCTTCAACCAGCAGGTTGTAAGCTTGTTCAACGCGATCCCAACGGTTGTCACGGTCCATTGCATAGTAACGGCCGATGATGGAGGCAACGCGGCCTTTGCCCAGTGCGGCAAATTTCTCTTCAAACTTCTGCAGAGAGCCGTTCGCGCTGCGCGGTGGGGTGTCGCGACCGTCGAGGAACGCGTGCAGGTAGATTTTTTCTGCGCCACGTTCAGCGGCCAGTTCGACCATCGCCATGATGTGGTCTTCATGGCTGTGTACGCCACCGGCGGACAGCAGGCCCATGATGTGTACCGCTTTGCCCGCAGCAACTGCTTTATCCACCGCGCCGGACAGCACCGGGTTCGCGAAGAAAGTGCGCTCTTTGATTTCAACGTCAAGACGGGTCAGGTCCTGATACACGATGCGACCTGCACCCAGGTTCACGTGACCGACTTCAGAGTTACCCATCTGACCGTCTGGCAGACCGACTTCCAGGCCAGAAGCGTGGATCAGGGTATGCGGACGTTTTGCCCACAGCGCGTCCATAACCGGAGTTTTAGCGCTGTAGATAGCGTTATCCTGATGCTCTTCGCGGTAGCCGTAGCCATCCAGAATCACCAGTACCATAGGTTTTTTAGTAACCGACATTGCGACAACCTCATGCTCTAAAGACAGAAAATTTGCGTAATTTTACTACAGCTGAATCGATAAAATAACAACGAGAGATCAAAGAAAGCGGGGAGATGCGCGTTGAAAAACGCACAATTCTTCCCTTTTTTCCGTAGCACTCCGCAGAAAACTCATTACATCGCGCGCGCTGGCTGTATTTGCGCCACGCCGCAGGTATACTCCATCCCTGGTTTTTAAACATTACACGTCGGGAGCTGTTACCCCCCATGCAAGAGATTATGCAATTTGTTGGTCGTCACCCTGTCCTGAGCATCGCGTGGGTCGCGTTGCTGGCGGCCGTACTGGTCACCACCTTTAAAGGGCTGATGTCTAAAGTTAAGGTCATCAACCGTGGTGAAGCGACCCGTCTGATTAACAAAGAAGACGCGGTGGTGGTTGATCTGCGTCAGCGTGACGATTTCCGTAAAGGCCACATCGCCGGTTCTGTGAACCTGCTGCCGGCTGAAATCAAAGCCAACAACGTTGGCGAGCTGGAAAAACATAAAGACAAGCCGGTTATCGTTGCCGACGGTTCGGGCATGCAGGCGACTGAATCTGCTAACGCACTGCTGAAAGCCGGCTTTGAAAAAGTCTTCGTACTGAAAGAAGGTATCGCTGGCTGGAGCGGTGAAAACCTGCCTCTGGTTCGCGGCAAATAATTCCGGCTCATTCATCGGGTAAAGTCAGGAGAGCTGTCATGGCTAAGATTGAGATCTATACCAAAGCGACATGTCCTTATTGCCATCGTGCGAAGGCGCTGCTGTCTGAAAAAGGCGTTGCCTTCCAGGAACTGCCAATCGACGGTAATGCCGAAAAGCGCGAAGAGATGATTCAGCGCAGCGGCCGCACCACGGTTCCGCAGATTTTTATTGATGCACAGCACATTGGCGGCTGTGATGACTTGTACGCGCTTGATGCGCGTGGTGGACTCGATCCCCTGCTGCGCTAATGCTTTGCGAGGCGTTCACGCCTGACCTGGGCGGGCGTGAGGCATACCGCTTTTTTTAAGGACAACACGAAAGGGTTTTTACACATGTCAGAACAAAACAACGCAGAAATGGCTTTCCAGATTCAGCGCATCTACACCAAAGATGTTTCTTTCGAAGCACCAAATGCACCACATGTTTTCCAGAAAGATTGGCAGCCAGAGGTTAAACTTGATCTTGATACCGCTTCCAACCAGCTGGCTGAAGGCGTGTATGAAGTGGTGCTGCGTGTCACCGTAACGGCGACCCTTGGCGAAGAAACCGCGTTCCTGTGCGAAACTCAGCAGGCGGGTATCTTCTCCATCGAAGGTATTGAAGGGACTCAGATGGCTCATTGCCTGGGCGCATACTGCCCGAATATCCTGTTCCCGTATGCGCGTGAATGTATCACCAGCCTGGTTTCCCGTGGGACTTTCCCACAGCTGAACCTTGCGCCGGTTAACTTTGATGCGCTGTTCATGAACTATCTGCAGCAGCAGGCTGGCGAAGGTGCAGAACAACATCAGGATGCCTGATGAACGCACTTAATGCTTCAATGACTGTGATCGGTGCCGGCTCGTACGGCACCGCTCTTGCCATCACCGTGGCAAGGAACGGCCACCAGGTTGTACTCTGGGGCCACGATCCCAAACATGTCGCGACCTTACAGCACGATCGCTGCAATGCGGCATTCCTTCCCGACGTTCCGTTCCCCGATACCCTCCACCTGGAAAGCGACTTAGCGACCGCGCTGGCCGCCAGCCGCGATATTCTGGTGGTGGTGCCAAGCCACGTGTTTGGCGACGTATTGCGCCAGATGAAACCACTTCTGCGTCCTGACGCTCGCCTGCTATGGGCGACGAAAGGGCTGGAGGCTGAAACCGGCCGCCTGCTGCAGGACGTGGCGCGTGAAGCGCTGGGCGACGAGATTCCACTGGCGGTGATTTCCGGCCCAACCTTTGCCAAAGAACTGGCGGCAGGTTTGCCAACGGCGATATCGCTGGCGGCAACGGACCCGGTCTTTGCCGACGATTTGCAGCAGTTGCTGCACTGCGGCAAGAGCTTCCGCGTTTACAGCAACCCGGATTTCATCGGCGTCCAGCTGGGCGGCGCGGTGAAAAACGTGATTGCGATTGGCGCAGGTATCTCCGACGGTATCGGCTTTGGCGCGAACGCACGTACGGCGCTGATCACCCGTGGCCTGACCGAAATGTCGCGCCTTGGCGTGGCGCTGGGCGCTGACCCGGTGACCTTTATGGGCATGGCGGGGCTCGGCGATCTCGTGTTGACCTGTACTGACAACCAGTCGCGCAACCGTCGTTTCGGTATGGCGCTGGGGAAAGGCGCACAGGTTCAGGAAGCGCAGGACAGCATTGGCCAGGTGGTCGAAGGTTACCGTAATACCAAAGAAGTCCGCGAGTTGGCGCACCGTGTAGGTGTCGAAATGCCAATAACCGAGGAAATTTATCAGGTATTATATTGCGGAAAAAACGCGCGCGAGGCAGCATTGACCTTATTAGGTCGTGCACGCAAGGATGAGCATAGCGGCAGCTAAAAACGCAGGAAACCTTTGTCATCCCGACGATCCGGCAAGCGCAGACTTGCCGATCGTTCCAATATGTCTGGAGTAAGCAATGTCGTGTGAAGAACTGGAAATTGTCTGGAACAATATTAAAGCGGAAGCCAGGGCTCTGGCGGACTGTGAGCCTATGCTCGCCAGTTTCTATCACGCGACGTTACTCAAGCACGAAAACCTCGGCAGCGCTTTAAGTTACATGCTCGCCAACAAGCTGGCTTCGCCGATTATGCCTGCCATCGCTATCCGCGAAGTGGTGGAAGAAGCCTACGCCGCAGACCCGGAAATGATTGCCGCCGCCGCCTGTGATATTCAGGCCGTGCGTACCCGTGACCCGGCGGTCGACAAATATTCTACGCCGCTGCTGTACCTGAAGGGCTTTCACGCCTTACAGGCCTACCGTATCGGCCACTGGCTGTGGGCGCAGGGGCGACGTGCGCTGGCCATTTTCCTGCAAAACCAGGTATCGGTGTCGTTCCAGGTGGATATTCACCCGGCGGCGAAGATTGGCCGCGGCATCATGCTTGACCACGCGACCGGCATTGTGGTGGGCGAAACCGCGGTTATCGAAAACGATGTCTCTATCCTGCAGTCCGTGACCCTCGGCGGTACCGGTAAAACCAGCGGCGACCGTCACCCGAAAATCCGCGAAGGCGTGATGATTGGGGCCGGGGCGAAGATCCTCGGAAATATCGAAGTGGGTCGCGGGGCGAAGATCGGCGCGGGCTCGGTGGTGCTTCAGCCGGTTCCACCACACACCACCGCTGCGGGCGTACCAGCGCGTATCGTTGGCAAGCCGGAGTCGGATAAACCAGCGATGGATATGGACCAGCACTTCAACGGCATCAATCACGGATTTGAGTACGGCGACGGGATTTGATTCCTTGCCTGGTGGCGCTGCGCTTACCGGGCCTACCAAACCGTAGGCCGGATAAGGCGTAGCCGCCATCCGGTAAATATCAACTGCGCAATACCGCGGCTTTCCCGGCGTCGCTTCGCTCGGCCGGGCTACCTTTAACTGTAGCCCGGGCAAGGCGCATCGCGCCGCCCCCGGGAATGCGCTAGCTGCGCAATACCGCGCCCGGATACCCCAGCTGGCGCCACGCCTCATATACCACCACCGACACTGCGTTCGACAGGTTCATGCTGCGGCTGTCCGGCATCATTGGAATACGAATTTTTTGCTCCGGTGGCAGCGCGTCCAGAATGGTCGCCGGCAGCCCACGCGTTTCCGGGCCAAACATCAGATAGTCACCGTCCTGATAGCTCACCGCGCTGTGGGCGGGCGTGCCTTTGGTGGTCAGGGCAAACAGACGCTGCGGGTTTTCGCTCTCAACAAAGGCGGCGTAATTGGCATAGCGCGTGACGGCGGTGAACTCGTGGTAGTCCAGCCCGGCGCGGCGCAAACGCTTGTCATCCCAGGCAAAGCCCATCGGTTCGATGATATGCAGACGAAAGCCAGTGTTGGCGCACAGACGGATGATGTTCCCGGTATTAGGTGGGATTTCAGGTTCGAATAAAACGATGTTAAGCATGCTGCCCCCTTGGATTGCGGGGCAGGATAGCAGAATTTGGGGAAACCCTCACCCCGGCCCTCTCCCTGAAAGGGAGAGGGAGCAGAGCAGGTCTGCGGGTGAGCAAACGAAACCGAACAATCCCCTTGCCCCTAGGGGGATGCGGGTGTGCAAACGATACTAAACGGTCCCCTCGCCCCTACGGGGAGAGGGTTAGGGTGAGGGGAAAAAACCGCACGACCCTACGCCGCGCTCCCCTGCTGAATAGCCCCAAACGTCTGTGCCACTTCCACACTCTGCACCAGCGAATCACGGCTAATCTCTTTAATCGATTTCGCCCCGGTCAGCGTCATCGCCACCTTCATCTCTTTCTCAACCAGATTCAGCAGGTTAGCGACACCTGCCTGGCCGTGAGTCGCCAGCGCATACAGATACGCACGGCCTAACAGCACGCTGTCCGCGCCCAGCGCAATCATGCGCACCACGTCCAGGCCGTTGCGGATACCGCTGTCGGCCAGGATCGTAATATCGCCTTTCACCGCATCGGCAATGGCCGGCAGCGCGCGAGCGGAGGAGAGTACGCCGTCAAGCTGGCGGCCGCCGTGGTTGGAAACGACGATCCCGTCGGCACCAAAGCGCACCGCGTCGCGGGCATCTTCCGGGTCGAGGATCCCTTTGATCACCATCGGGCCGTCCCAGAACTCACGGATCCACTCCAGGTCTTTCCACGAGATGGACGGATCGAAGTTATTCGCCAGCCAGCCGATGTAATCTTCCAGCCCGGTTGGCTTGCCGAGGTAGGTGGAGATATTGCCTAAGTCGTGCGGGCGACCGTTCAGGCCCACGTCCCACGCCCACTGCGGATGGGTGGCGGCCTGCCAGTAGCGGCGCATGGCGGCGTTGGGGCCGCTCATGCCGGAGTGGGCGTCGCGGTAGCGTGCGCCGGGGGTTGGCATATCAACGGTAAAGACCAGCGTTGAACAGCCTGCCGCTTTGGCGCGCTCCAGCGCGTTGCGCATAAAGCCGCGATCGCGCAGCACGTACAGTTGGAACCACATCGGGCGCTTGATGGTCGGGGCGACCTCTTCAATCGGGCACACCGACACGGTGGAAAGCGTAAACGGAATACCTTTGGCATCGGCGGCGGCGGCGGCCTGCACCTCACCGCGACGAGCGTACATGCCGCACAGACCAACCGGCGCGAGCGCCACCGGCATCGAGAGCTGCTCTTTGAACAGCGTGGTTTCCAGGCTCAGGTCGGACATATTTCTTAAGATGCGCTGGCGCAGCGCCACATCTGACAGGTCTTCCACGTTGCGGCGCAGGGTGTGTTCCGCATACGCGCCACCGTCAATATAGTGGAACAAGAACGGCGGCAGGATGCGCTGGGCGGCGGCGCGATAATCGCTCGCGGCGGAAATAATCATGCTTTTTTCTCCCTGGAAAGTTCAGTGTGGTCGTCGGGCAGGCGGGTAATCCGCGCCTGGCGGGCCAGGTCTTCATCGAAACGTTTAATGGTGGTGTGGACAAAGCCGAGATGCGCCATCATCGCCTGACGAGCACCTTCGGCATCGCCAGCGGTGATGGCGTCGAGGACGGCCAGATGCTGCTCGGTGAGCTTCGCAAACACCGGCGGCACCAGATACATGCGCTCGCGACTCTGAATCACCGAAGATTGCAGCAGGTCGAAGAAGCCACGCATGGTTTGCAGCAGCACCACGTTGTGAGATGCCTCTGCGATGGCCAGATGGAAGCGAACGTCGGCCTGTGAGGCGAGGTCCGGGTCGTCGCTCTGGGTGGCTTCAAAGCAGAGGCGGATTTTTTCTTTATCGGCCTCGGTCGCGCGCATCGCGGCGTACCAGGCGGTGCTGGCTTCGATGGCGTGGCGGGCTTCGAGGATATCGAAGCTGTAGTCCGGGTCATCGGCCAGCAGGGTTTTCAGCGGTTGCACAATATTCTGTTCAGACCAGCCCTCATGCTGCCAGCGCACGAAGGTGCCGCCGCCGCGACGACTAAGCAGTAATCCTTCGCTTACCAGCTTCGCCAGCGCTTCGCGCAGTGAGTTGCGCGAGACGCCGAGCTGGGCTGCCAGCTTCCTTTCGGCGGGTAATCGCATACCCGCTTCCAGTTGCTGTTCTTCAATCAATGCCCGCACGCGGCAGGCGACATCGTCTGACAGACGTTTGGGCACGATTATCACGGGATCATCCAGGTTAAGACGTACGCCTGCAGCGTGGTAATCACGCCCACCATACAGGTGAAGATCAGGCTGTGTTTCACGGTAAAGCGGAACAGGTCAGACTCTTTGCCCACCAGACCCACCGCCGCACAGGCAATGGCGATAGACTGCGGTGAAATCATCTTCCCGGTCACGCCGCCGGTGGTGTTGGCAGCAACCAGCAGCACGTCCGACACGCCAATCTGCTGCGCGGCGGTAGCCTGAAGCGCGGCAAACAGGGCGTTGGAGGAGGTGTCTGAACCGGTCAGGAACACGCCGAGCCAGCCGAGGAACGGTGAGAAGAAGGTGAACGCATGGCCGGTATGCGCCAGCGCCAGTGCCAGCGTCGACGACAGGCCGGAGTAGTTCGAGATAAAGGCGAACGCCAGCACCATGCCGATGGAGTAAATCGGTAACGCCAGCTCTTTCAGCGTGGAGCCAAAGGTGCTGATGGCATCTTTCGGCTTCATGCGCAGCCAGACGATAGAGAGCAGGGCGGCAAACAGAATCGCGGTGCCGGTCGCTGACAGCCAGTCAAATTTATAAACCGCCGCATAAGCCGTGGCCTGACTGACTACCGGAGGCATACGCGCAACCAGCTTGTCGAGGTACGGTACCGAAATGTTAATTACCAGGTCATACAGCGCGCCGCCCGGGGCAAACAGCGCTTTGAATGGCGGAATGCTCCACAGGGTGACGGTCGCGGTCAGGAACAGGAACGGCGACCAGGCGCGAACCACTTGTCCTGCGGTGTAGTGAGTGCGCGACAGGTTCATATCGACCTGCGAAGCGCCCATATCGCCAAAGCGGAAAATACGTACCGGCTGCCAGCGCTTGAGGAACAGCGTCAAACACACCAGAGAAACCAGCGAAGAGATGATGTCCGGCAGTTCCGGCCCGAGGAAGTTGGAGCTGAGGTACTGGGCGATAGCAAACGAACCGCCCGCGACCATCACGGCAGGCCAGGTCTCTTTGATGCCGCGCCAGCCGTCCATAATCGCCATGATCCAGAACAGCACGATAATGGTCAGGAACGGCAGCTGACGGCCAACCATCTGGCCGATTTCAAAGCTGTCCAGGCCGGTGACTTGCCCGGCCACCAGGATGGGAATACCCATCGCGCCGAACGCTACCGGCGCGGTGTTGACGATAAGGCACAGGCCTGCGGCATACAGCGGGTTAAAGCCAAGGCCAACCAGCAGCGCGGCGGTAATCGCCACCGGTGCGCCAAAGCCTGCCGCCCCTTCGAGGAATGCGCCGAAGGAAAAGCCGACAATCAGCATTTGCAGACGCTGGTCCGGGGTAATCGAGAGGATCGACGAACGAATAATGTCGAATTGCCCGGTCTTCACCGAGATTTTGTAGACGAAGACGGCGGCGATAATAATCCAGGCAATCGGCCACAGGCCGTAGAAGAAGCCGTAAACCACCGACGCCAGCGCGCGGTCAACCGGCATCTTGTAGAACAACAGCGCCACGGCCAGCGCGATAAATACCGTCCAGCTTGCCGCGACATAGCCTTTCAGCTTGAGCTTAATCAGCGCGAAGAAGAAGAACAGGATCGGAAGTGATGCGATCAGGCTGGACAGCCAGATATTCCCGGCCGGATCGTAGTTTTGTTGCCAGAGGCTCATGCAGGTCTCCAGGGGGCCACACGCGCCGGTTGCGGTGAGTCTATGCTCAGCTCTGCGTCACGGTTTATGTAAAATTGGCCCTGCCAATATGGTGATGTAGGGGTAATGCCAATGAATGGTTAACTAAATGTTATGTTCTAGCAATGTGTTTGTGACTAGAAATAATGGAATTGTGAACCAATAGCGATTTGGTTGTGAAATTGGTTGGGCCAATTGCGGGAGAGATTTTTGGGGGGGGAGGAAAGGCAACCTTCTCCCGGCGGGAGAAGGTTCAGGGGAGAGACTTAGAACTCGCTCTTCGCGAACCCGGTCATCTCCTGCAGGCCCATTTCGCGGCCAAGGGCGCTCATTGGGTGCACAACGACCAGACCACGGACGCTTTTCTTCAGCTTGCCCATGTCGGCCTGTTCTTTTTTGGTAATCGCGCGGCTGAACGGCAGTTTGGTCAGCTGCTGCGCTTCTTTACTGAGTTTCTGAGTACGCACTTCACGCAGACGCGCGATTTCCGTTTCAAGCTTAGTTTTTTCAACCTCAAGCTCGGCGTACTTCTCGGCGCCTTCCACCAGGGACAGCGCTGCCTGCTGGTGGCGAATCGCATCAAGCAGGTCGCTCAGGCGTTTAATTTCGTTTTTTTCGATTTCTTTCATGTTGCTGGTATCTGATAACAAATAGACGTAATAGCCTCTAGTATGCGCGTTGTCGCTCATTTCTGGTAGTTAATTATACAAAATGGAGAAGTTTCTTTGCGTGATAATAAGCATATTACTCAAGTAATGACATGAATTATAAAGTGATTTCTGAAATGAGTTAACGCGATCGCTTTTTTGAAAATAAGTGACAAAAATCCGCACATTTTCCTTAACCTGGTTGGCGTTGATTAACCATTCTTAAAGTAAGGTTAAACGATGAGGAGGACGTGCGATGAGCAATAAAATGGGTGAAAACATTCCGCAGATTATCGATAAAGCGGTCGATTTTATGGCCTCCAGCCAGGCGTTTGTCGAATACCTGCACAAAAAGCCGCATAACGATCGCGTGCCGGAGGATATTCCGGAAGATAAAGCCGAGATGTTCCTTGAGCGTCTGGCCTACTATCGCAACCTGTACCGTCCGGTAGATTCTCAACACAAATAGCGTCGGTTTGGGCTGTTTCTCAAACGGGTAATGCACTGGGTATTACCCGGGATATACTTTGCCTCTCTCCAGAAATAAAAATTACCCCGCCGGGTGATGGCGAAAATAGCGTTTGAATATTATTTTCAACATATCGGTCAGTCGTGTCTTCGGCCGCCAGACATCTCAAAAACCCGAATAGCGTGAATCTGAGGCAGGTATGTTTCTAAACTATTTTGCGTTGGGTGTGCTCATCTTCGTCTTTCTGGTGCTGTTTTACGGAATCATCATGATCCATGATATTCCCTATAACATCGCGAAAAAACGCAACCATCCCCATGCCGATGCGATTCATACTGCCGGGTGGGTTAGCCTGTTTACTCTGCACGTGATATGGCCCTTTCTATGGATCTGGGCGACGCTCTACCAGCCCGACCGGGGGTGGGGCATGCAGGCGCATATTCCCGCGCCAGAACCCCAACCGCCCGCTGACGATACTCTCGCCCGGCTTACCCAAAGGGTGACGGAGCTTGAGCAAAAGCTGGCGGACATTCGCCCCTCGGCTGACACGACTGCGGAGCAATAAACATGGATCTGCTGATTGTTTTGACCTACGTCGCGCTCGCGTGGGCGGTATTTAAAATATTCCGTATTCCGGTGAATCAATGGACGCTGGCAACCGCGGCATTGGGCGGTATCTTTTTAGTTAGCGGACTTATTTTATTAATGAACTATAACCACCCTTATACCTTTACGGCCCAGAAGGCGGTGATTTCCATTCCAATTACGCCGCAGGTCACCGGCGTCGTCAGCGAAGTAACGGATAAAAATAACCAGCTGATTAAAAAAGGCGAGGTGCTATTTAAACTCGACCCGACCCGCTATCAGGCACGGGTAGACCGCCTCCAGGCCGACCTCGTTACCGCCACGCACAATATCGATACCTTAAAAGGCCAGCTTTCCGAGGCTCAGGCCAACACCACGCGAGTCTCGGCGGAGCGCGACCGTT
This sequence comes from Kluyvera sp. 142486, assembly GCF_046569695.1. Taxonomy (NCBI): domain Bacteria; kingdom Pseudomonadati; phylum Pseudomonadota; class Gammaproteobacteria; order Enterobacterales; family Enterobacteriaceae; genus Kluyvera; species Kluyvera sp. 142486. The sequence goes on along the minus strand of NZ_JBKHUI010000003.1, from coordinate 274,809 downwards.
TGTACAAAGACTATCAGCGTTACCTGAAGGGCAGTCAGGCGCGGGTGAACCCTTTCTCTGAAAGCGATATCGACAACGCCCGACAGAACTATTTGGCCCAGGATGCGATGGTCAAAGGCTCGGTTGCCGAGCAGTCGCAGATTAAGAGCCAACTGGACAGCATGGTTAACGGCGAGCAATCGCAGATTGTCAGCCTGCGCGCACAGTTGGCGGAAGCCAAATATAACCTCGACCAGACGGTGGTTCGCGCACCCAGCGATGGTTACGCCACGCAGGTGCTGATCCGCCCTGGTACTTACGCCGCCGCGCTGCCGCTGCGCCCGGTGATGGTGTTTATCCCGGAACAGAAACGGCAAATAGTGGCGCAGTTCCGCCAGAACTCGCTGCTGAGACTGGAAGCGGGTGATGATGCCGAAGTGGTGTTTAACGCGCTACCCGGCCAGGTGTTTCACGGCAAACTCGCCAGTATATTACCGGTGGTACCAGGCGGTTCTTATCAGGCACAGGGAGCACTGCAATCGCTCACGGTGGTTCCGGGCACCGACGGGGTGATGGCGCTTATCGATTTGGACCCTAATGCCGATGTTGATGCGTTGCCGGACGGCATCTACGCCCAGGTTGCCGTTTACTCTGACCACTTCGCCCACGTCTCGGTGATGCGTAAAGTCCTGCTGCGCATGACCAGTTGGATGCATTATCTCTATCTGGATCACTAGGCGGGCAAAAACCAGAGGGCGAATGCGGCGACCTGAGCCATACTGATCTCTTTGTTGGCGCAAAGGAGATGAAGATGAAACTGGTCGGCAGCTATACCAGCCCATTTGTACGCAAAATATCGATCCTCTTACTGGAAAAGGGGATCGCTTTTGAGTTTGTTAACGAACAGCCCTACAACGCCGAAAACGGCGTGGCGCAGTATAACCCGCTGGGCAAAGTGCCCGCGCTGGTGACGGATGACGGCGAGTGCTGGTTCGACTCCCCGATTATCGCCGAGTACATCGAGCTGTTGGGCGTGGCGCCGGAGATGGTGCCGCGCGACCCGCTAGCCGCGCTGAAAGTGCGTCAGATGGAGTCGCTGGCCGACGGCATTATGGATGCGGGGCTGGCGTCGGTCCGCGAGCAGGCGCGCCCGGCGGCACAGCAGTCGGAAGCCGAAGTGCTGCGCCAGCGCGAGAAAATTCGCCGCAGTCTGGACGCGCTGGAAGGCTATTTGGCGGACGGTACGCTGAAAACCGATACCCTCAACCTGGCCACCATTGCCATTGCCTGTGCGATTGGCTACCTGAACTTCCGCCGCATTGCGCCGGGCTGGTGCGTGGATCGGCCAAATCTGGTGAAGCTCGCCGAAACGCTCTTCCTGCGTGAAAGTTTTGCGCGCACCGAACCGCCAAAGGCTTGATTGAACGCTATAACGCGGAGCTGCTGTACATTGTACAATCCCTCCCTTATGACTCCCTCTCCCGTCGGGAGGGGTAACATTTAACCGTCAGGCCTACTCATGACTACCGATACCCGTTCGCTCTACAGCCAGCTTCCGGCGACCGATCGCCTGCTTCGCGATCCCGCTTTTGCCCGTTTACTCGATACCCATGGTCACTCGCAGGTGGTGGAACAACTCCGCCAGATGCAGGATGAGGCGCGCCTTTGCATTCGCGAGCAGCAGATGCTTCCCGCCTGGTGCGACGATTGGGCGCAGGAGACGCAGCGCCGTTTGAACCGTGATGCACAAAGCGCGTTGCGCCCGGTGATTAACCTGACGGGGACGGTACTGCACACTAATCTTGGGCGCGCGCAGCAGGCGCAGGCGGCGATTGCTGCTGTGACCCAGGCGATGCGCGACCCGGTGACGCTGGAGTACGATCTCGACGGCGCAGGGCGAGGGCACCGTGATCGCGCGCTTGCCGATCTGCTGTGCCGTTTAACCGGTGCGGAAGATGCCTGCATTGTGAATAACAACGCCGCGGCGGTGCTGCTGATGCTGGCGGCGACGGCGGCGGGAAAAGAAGTTGTGGTTTCACGCGGTGAGCTGGTGGAGATTGGCGGGGCGTTTCGCATTCCCGACGTGATGCGTCAGGCGGGCTGCGTTCTGCATGAAGTGGGCACTACCAACCGCACTCATGCGAAAGATTACCGTCAGGCCTTCAACGACAACACCGGGCTGCTGATGAAGGTACATACCAGCAACTACAGCATTGAAGGCTTTACCAAATCGGTAGAAGAAGCGGAACTGGCGGAGATTGGCCGCGAGCTTGGCGTGCCGGTGGTGGCAGATCTCGGTAGCGGTTCGCTGGTTGATCTCAGCCGCTACGGCCTGCCGAAAGAACCCATGCCGCAGGAGATGATTGCCGCAGGCGTCAGCCTGGTCAGTTTCTCCGGCGATAAGCTGCTCGGCGGCCCGCAGGCCGGGATTATCGTTGGCAAAAAGACGCTGATAGCCCAGTTACAGCAGCATCCGCTTAAACGTGCGCTGCGCGCTGATAAAATGACCCTCGCCGCGCTGGAAGCCACGCTGCGCCTCTATTTACACCCGGAAAAGTTGGCGGCAGAGCTGCCGACGCTGCGCCTGTTAAGCCGCCCGGTTGAAGAGATTCACCAGCAGGCGTTACGCCTGCGCGAGCCGCTGTTGCAGCGCTATGGCGATGAGTTTGCGGTGCAGGTCATGCCGTGTGCGTCGCAGATTGGCAGCGGTTCGCTGCCGTCTGAAAGCCTGCCGAGCGCCGCGATTGCGCTGACGCCGCTTGATGGCAGAGGCAGCCGGCTGGAGGCGCTTTCCAGCGCCTGGCGCAGCCTGCCCGTTCCGGTCATTGGCCGTATTTATGATGGGCGTCTGTGGCTCGATTTACGCTGCCTTGAAGATGAACCCCGATTCCTGGAGATGTTGCTGAAATGATTATTGCCACCGCCGGTCACGTTGACCACGGCAAAACCACCCTGCTGCAGGCGCTCACCGGTATTAACGCCGACCGCCTGCCGGAAGAGAAATCCCGCGGTATGACGATTGACCTCGGTTACGCCTACTGGCCGCAGCCGGATGGGCGCGTGCTGGGCTTTATCGATGTGCCAGGGCATGAAAAATTCCTCTCCAATATGCTGGCAGGCGTGGGTGGCATTGACCATGCCCTGCTGGTGGTGGCATGCGATGACGGCGTGATGGCACAAACCCGTGAGCATCTGGCGATCCTCCAGTTGACCGGTAACCCGACGCTGACCGTCGCATTAACTAAAGTCGACCGCGTTGATTCCGCGCGTATTGACGAAGTTCGCTGTGAAGTCGCCGATGTTCTGCGTGAATACGGCTTTGAACAGGCGACGCTGTTTGAAACCGCTGCGATGGAAAACCGCGGTATTGATGAGCTGCGCGACCATTTGCGCCAGCTGACCGCCCGCGAGCACCCGGAAAACCAGCGTTTTCGTCTGGCGATTGACCGCGCGTTTACCGTTAAAGGCGCAGGGCTGGTGGTGACCGGCACGGCGCTGTCGGGCGATGTGCGCGTGGGCGACACGCTGTGGCTAACCGGCATGAACACGCCGATGCGTGTGCGCGGCCTGCATGCGCAGAATCAGCCGGTCGAACAGGCCCACGGTGGCCAACGTATTGCGCTGAATATTGCCGGGGCGGCGCAAAAAGAAGATCTTAACCGTGGTGACTGGCTGCTGAGCGAAGCGCCGCCCGCACCGTCTGAACGGGTGATCGTCGAGCTACAAAGCCATGTGCCGCTGACCCAGTGGCAGCCGCTGCATATCCACCATGCGGCGAGCCATATCACCGGGCGCGTGTCGCTGCTGGAAGATAACCTGGCCGAACTGGTGCTCGACGCGCCGCTGTGGCTGGCGGATAACGACCGGCTGGTGCTGCGCGATATCTCAGCAAAAGTGACGCTGGCCGGGGCGCGCGTGGTGACGCTCAATTCGCCGCGTCGCGGCAAGCGTAAACCTGAATATCTGGCGTGGATTGCCGCACTGGCGCTGGCCAAAGAAGATGCGCAGGCACTGGCGGTGCATCTCACCCGCGACGCCGTTAATCTGCGTGATTTTGCCTGGGCGCGCCAGTTGAGCACTCAGGGCCTTGAGAAGCTGATTGCCCAGCCGGGCTTTATTCTCGCGGGCGATAGCCTGCTGGATGCGCCGCTGGCGGCCCGCTGGCAGCGCAAACTGCTGGACGCGCTGGCGATTTATCATGAGCAGCACAAGGATGAGCCGGGGCCAGGCCGCGAGCGCTTACGCCGCATTGCGCTGCCGATGGAAGACGAAGCGCTGGTGCTGACGCTTATCGAGCAGATGCGTGAAAGCGGCGTGATTGCCAGCCACCATGGTTGGCTGCATCTGCCGGACCATAAAGCGGGCTTTACCGATGAACAGCAGGCAGTGTGGCAGAAAGCCGCGCCGCTGTTTGGTGATGAACCTTGGTGGGTGCGTGATCTGGCGACGCAAACCGGTACTGATGAAAACATCATGCGCAGCGTGTTACGCCTGGCGGCGCAGCAGGGGATGATTACCGCGATTGTCAAAGACCGCTACTATCGTAACGACCGGATTGTGACCTTTGCGAGCATGATTCGTGAGCTCGACCAGGAGAAAGGCTCGACCTGCGCGGCGGACTTCCGCGACAAGCTTAACGTCGGCCGTAAGCTGGCGATTCAAATTCTCGAATATTTTAACCGTATTGGTTTTACCCGCCGTCGCGGGAATGACCATTTATTACGCGATGCGCTACTGTTCCCGGATAATAAAAATTAACAAAACACTGCGAAAAGATATCAAATAAAATACATGGATATATAAAACTCTAAAAAGCACACCATAAACAATAACATGGTGTGCATTTTGTTTTATTAATAGATAAAAATGCCAACTTGATCGGGTTTTCTCGATAAATATTGCTATAGCCTCGACAGCCTGCTTATTAAATAAAGGAACTATCATGGCTGCATCGACTTTCTTCATTCCATCTGTGAATGTCATCGGTAATGGCGCGTTAAATGACGCAATGAGCACAATGAAAGAGTACGGCTATCGCCGTGCGCTGATTGTCACCGATGCAGTGCTGAACAAGCTGGGCGTTGCCGGTGATATCCAGAAACGTCTGCAGGAATTCGACATCATGAGCGTGGTGTTTGATGGCACCCATCCAAACCCTACAACGGTCAACGTTGAAGAGGGTCTGGAAATGCTGCGCGCCAATGATTGTGATTGCGTCATCTCCCTGGGCGGCGGTTCTCCGCACGACTGCGCGAAAGGGATCGCGCTGGTGGCTGCCAACGGCGGCGATATCCGTGATTACGAAGGCGTTGACCGCTCTGCGAAGCCTCAGCTGCCAATGATCGCGATTAATACCACGGCGGGCACGGCGTCTGAAATGACCCGTTTCTGCATCATCACCGACGTCACGCGTCATATCAAAATGGCGATTGTCGACAAACACGTGACGCCAGTGCTGTCCGTTAACGACTCTTCCCTGATGGAAGGCATGCCGAAAGGGCTGACCGCCGCCACCGGTATGGATGCGCTGACCCACGCGATTGAAGCCTACGTTTCTATCGCCGCCACGCCGATTACCGACGCCTGCGCGCTAAAAGCGATCACCATGATTGTTGAAAACCTGCCGACCGCCGTTGAACACGGTAGCAACAGCGAAGCGCGTGAAGCGATGGCCTACGCGCAGTTCCTGGCGGGCATGGCGTTCAACAACGCTTCCCTGGGCTACGTTCACGCAATGGCGCACCAGTTGGGCGGTTTCTACGACCTGCCGCACGGCGTTTGCAATGCGGTACTGCTGCCACACGTTCAGGTGTTCAACAGCAAAGTGGCTGCTGCGCGTCTGCGTGATTGTGCGAAGGCGATGAATATCGATGTGAGCGCGATGAACGACGAGCAGGGTGCGGCGGCATGCGTTGATGCGATCCGTAAACTGGCGCGCCAGGTGAATATCCCTGCCGGCCTGCGTGACCTGAATGTGAAGGAAGAGGATATCCCGGTGCTGGCAACCAACGCGCTGAAAGACGCGTGCGGTTTCACCAACCCTATCCAGGCCACCCACGACGAGATTATGGCGATTTTCCGCGCGGCGATGTAATTCGGGCTCGGTAATAAAAAAAAGCAGAACGCTCGCGTTCTGCTTTTTTTGTGCCTGATGGCGCTGCGCTTATCAGGCCTACCGCTCTGGGTCGATGAGTGAGAGGCGTACTATCAGTGGGCGGAACTGGCTATAGAACCATAGCCCTGCCCAGCTCAGGCTGCCGAGAACGCCGGTAAACATCAGCGCCATCAGCGCAAACAGGCAGGGGCTGATAATCAACGTGCTAGCGCCATGTATCACTTCCCCATTCCAGCGAACGGCGAACAGCGTAATCCCAATCGCGCCGAGAATACCGTTCAGGATACCTATCGGAACGAGTGAGCAGAGCAGCCCCAGAAGGTAGATTTTATAAATTGAGCCAGCGCTGATTTTCTTTAAAGCGACGGTTTTGAATTCATCCATGTGATTGTGTTTATGCGTTATTTATCGAATGAGAACACTATAAATTATCTGGCGGTGGATGAGGTAGGCAGGATCGCCATTATGGGATGAACCTACAAATAATCATAGCCCGGCCAAGCACAGCGCCGCCGGGGAACCCGGAGTCGGCGTATTCACGCCTCGTCCGGGCTACGGGTCGTAGGCCTGATAAGCGCAGCGCCATCAGGCAACATATCGCACGATCACTCAGCCTGTTTCTCTTCGTTGACCCAAATCCGCATTTCTCCCTCGCCACGGTTCGCCCAGCTAAACCACGGAATAAAGGTCAGCGTTTGCGTCTGACGCTCGGCGGGTGCCGTGTCGTAATGCCACAGCGACTGTTTTTCTGGATGGCGCGTGGTGTACTTCACGCCCTGCGCCTGTAGCAGCACCTTGTGGGCGAAAATGCCTTTGCCTTCCAGCTCGGTAAACGTTGCGTTATCCGGCAGCCATAGATTATGCAGCTCCTCGCCGTTGTCGTCCTGCTCCAGGCAGTAGACCAGCGGCCCGCGTTTCACGGCGACTTTCCCAGCGACGTGGCGCACCAGCGGGTTACCGTAGACGCGGCGCACCGGCATCGGCATTGTCAGGGTGAGCGTATCGCCCTCAACCCAAGTGCGGCTGATATGCAGATAGCCTTTTTTCACCGTCCCCGCGACGTCACGACCGTTCAGCGCCACCTGCGGCGCGCTGCACCAGTCCGGCAGACGCAGCGCCAGCGTGTGGTTCAGCGGCTCCGGTGAATCAATGGCTACCTTGACCTGATCCTGCCACGGGTAGTTACCGCTAATTCGCAGCCGCAGCGTTTGCTCACCCACCGGCACTTCTACACTGTTACCAATGTAGAGGTTTACGTACAGCGCATCTTCGCGCGGCGTGTAGATATAGTGGCCGATGGAGGTCAGTACGCGTGCGATATTCGGTGGGCAGCAGGCGCAGCCGAACCAGCGCTGGCGCACGGGCTTCACGTGGTCGTAGATGTGGTTAAACTGCAGCGTTTTCGGGTGCACTTCCAGCGGGTTAACGTAGAAGAAGTGCTTACCGTCCAGCGCCATGCCGCCGAGCACCGTGTTATACAGGGCGCGCTCCATAACGTCGGCATACTGGCTGTCGCCTTCCATTTCCAGCATGCGACGGGCGAACATCATCAGGCCAATCGAGGCGCAGCTTTCGGCGTAGACCGTGTCGTTCGGCAGGTCGTAGTCGCTGCTAAAGGCTTCCCCGCTGCTCTGTGAACCGATGCCGCCAGTAATGTACAGCTGGCGCTGCGCCATGTTGTTCCACAGGCGCAGACAGTCCTGGCGTTTACTTTCGTCGTGGCTTAGCCGGGCAAGGTGCGCCACGCCGGTCATCAGGTAGACAAAGCGTACCGCGTGGCCGATAGCGGTTTGCTGCTCGGCCAGCGGCTGATGCGCCTGGCTGTAGGCTTTGTCTTTCACCATCCACGCCGGGCCATAGGTGTGCCAGTAGGATGTTTTACCGCGCTTCTCGTATTCATCGTCATAGAAGTGCGGCTGTTTGCCGCGCTCTTCGACGAAATAGTTCACCAGCGCCATATAGCGCGGTTCCTGAGTCACTTCGTACAGGCGCATCAGCGCCAGTTCGATCTCCGGATGGCCCGGATAGCCGTGGATCTGCTGCTCACTGGTACCGAAGACCTGGTGGATATGGTCAGCCAGACGGCATACCACCTCGAGCAGGCGGCGCTTGCCGGTGGCCTGGAAGAAGGCCACGCCCGCTTCAATCATATGCCCAGCGCAGTAAAGCTCGTGGCATTCGGCCAGGTTGGTCCAGCGCTCATCGGGCGCTTTTGCCGTAAAGTAGGTATTGAGATAACCATCTTCGCACTGGGCGGCGGCAACCAGTTCGATAACCTCATCGGCGGTGCGTTCAAGCTCGGCATCCGGCTTCTGGCACAGCGACCAGGCGACGGCTTCCAGCCACTTCGCCACGTCGCTGTCCTGGAAGACCATGCCGTAAAACTCCCCCTCCTGCTGGCCTGCGGCAATGCGGAAATTCTCTATCGCATGGCTCGGTTCGGCGTCGTCTATCCGGTCATTCAGCGCATCCCATTGATACGGGATCACCACATCGCGTACCAGCTGCTGGTACTGGGCGAAAAACGGGTCATTCACTTTCAACGTATGCAGATCGACTTCCATAACGGACATGACAAACTCCTTAAGACGAAACGTGACGCGCGCGCAGGTCGGTAGCAATGCGCGACATCATTGGGTTATTGAGCTTGCAGGCGCGGATGGAGAACGCCAGCAGCAGGTGGAACAGCGCCGGCAGAAGCGTTTCCATCGAGGATATTCCCGCCAGCGAGGATGCCGTCTGGTTTCCGGCACCCGGCTGATAAGCCACGTAGATAAAGACAAGGCTGATAATGCCCGCGCTGGAGGCCCAGGCCAGCTTGATGAAAAACAGGTTAAAGGCGAAGTTCATCCCGGAAGAGCGCACGCCGGTTTTCCACTCGCCGTAGTCATCGGAGAAGGCCATCAGCGAGAAATGCAGCGGCAGCGTGAAGCCGAGAATAATGCCGTTGCCGAGAATGACCGCGAGCCACAGGGTCTGATAGGCGGGGCCGGTGGGTAAAAACCACATTCCTACGGCGAGCGCCGCCAGCACCAGATTGGTGTAGTAATAGAGTTTGACGGTATCAAAGCGGCGCGACAGAAAGTTGATGATCACCGACCCGAAAATCGATGCGAAGGTCACCATGGTGAAGAACAGCGAGGTGTAGCCGGTCGAGCCGCCCAGCACGTAGGTGATGAAGTACATGTAGCCGCCGCCGCGAATATTAAAGACGTTAATCAGCAGGAATGACATCACCAGCATCAGCAGTAGCTGATCGTTTTTACGCAGCCCGGCGATGTGCTCGCGTAGGGTGAATTTGCCCATCATATCCAGCGACACGCGCTCGCGGACCCAGAAAAAGCAGCACAGGAACATTACCGCGGCAATCGCGCACAGCACGGCGACGCCGTATTGATACCCCTGCGCGGTATTGCCCTGCCCAAGCGCTTTCACCAGCCACGGCAGGCCAACGGAGACCAAAAAGCCCGCCACGCCGCACAGTACAAAGCGCCATGCCTGGCAGGAGATGACCTCGCTGTGGCGGGTGGTCATGGTGTTGATGAGCGCGCAGTAAGGCACGTTGATGGCGGTGTAACTGACGGAGAGCAGCAAATAGGTGCCGAAGGCCCACGCAATCTTCACGCCCATGCTGGCATCGGGCACGGTGAAGGTGAGCACACCCACAATCGCAATCGGAATCGCAATCCACATCTGCCATGGACGGAATCGGCCCCAGCGGCTCTGCGTGCGGTCGGCCAGCACGCCCATGATTGGGTCGGAAATTGCGTCAAAAACGCGCAGTGCCAGGAATAGCGTGCCGACCAGGGCAGGCGTCAGACCGAAAACGTCGGTATAAAAGAAGGTCAGGAAGTTCATGATCAGGCAGGTAATGACGGTGCCGCCTGCATCGCCAAGGCCGTAGCCGATTTTCTCCCGAACGGTTAACTTCTCGTCCAGGGTACCCGGCACAACCTCGCTGGTGGAAATGGGTGTAGCGGTCATGGGATGCTCCTCGCAATGTGGAGATGTCTGCTTTTAGTAGGGATATTGTTGTAGTGTCATGACCTGTTTAATTTTGCCTGGAAAACGGTGACCAACAAGGTCACAAAGAAGTATAAAAAGTGGGTAATTCCGACCTGATTGGAAAAGTGTGAAGGCGATCGAGCGTAAACGACTTTAATTATTAATAATCAATTAGAAAGAGTGTTTTTGCTCCACGAAAAAGCGGGATTATTAATATTTATGCTCAATCTATCCATAGCGCTTCCGATTAAGGTGCAAAACGGCGGGCTTTTTATCTCTCGGGGCGTGGGGCGTCACCCGGCCCGCAGGCTGCGTTCGTGGGAGGTGCTGTTTGTTGAGAAAGGGACGTTAGCGATTCAGGAAGAGGATCGTACTTTTCACGTTGCTGCGGGGGATAGTCTGCTGCTCTGGCCCGGTCGACGGCACGTTGGCCTCGAGGATTTTCCCGCCGATCTGAAATTCTACTGGCTGCATTTCGAGATTAACGCCTCGACGCCGCCACACCCGCTGGTCACGCATTTAGCTATTCCTCAGCAGACCACGCTACACGACCCTCAGTACCTCACATCGCTGTTTCGCCAGTTTCTCAACGAGCAGGAAAAAATTCAGCGTAACGCCTCGCTGGAACTCATTTTGCTTTTGATCTTGCAGCATATTTCGCTTTCAGCACAGCAGGCGGAGCCAAAGGATGAAGGCGGCGCGGCGCTGGCATGGAAAGCGCAGCAGGTGATTCACACGCGCTACCATCTCCCGCTGTCGACCTCCATGCTGGCGCGAGAACTGCACTGCAACGCGGACTATCTGGGGCGCGTTTATCGCCGCGTTTTCCACCTCACCATCACCGAAGCCATTCATCGCCAGCGGGTGAGGGCGGCGGAGAAGCTACTGAGCAATCATGCGCGTTCACTGAAGGAGGTCGCCGAACAGTGCGGTTTCGCTGATGTGGGGTATTTCCGACAAATCTTCCGCAAGCACACCGGGCTGACGCCCGCTGTGTGGAAGCGGCGGTACTGTAAGGAACATATCAATTCGGCCTGAGGCAAACGACTGAATTGACTCTGGCATTTAGCAAAAAATGCCCATTCCCCACGTCGGATCAAAGCGAATCGCCCCGCCGCTCTGGCACTCTTAGGGTTTATCTCTCGCAACGGAGTGGGGAATGAACCCGTTTATTGTCGCTGATTCCTTAAAGTGCATTGGCTGTCGAACCTGTGAAGTGGCCTGCGTGGTGGCGCATCAGGATGAGCAGGCGTGCGCTAGCGTCTCGCGCGAGGCGTTTCTTCCCCGCATTCGGGTGGTGAAGGGCGGGACGTTTTCCACGGCGGTGGCCTGCCACCAATGTGAAGATGCGCCGTGCAGTAACGTGTGTCCTACTGGTGCGATCCGGCGTGAAAATGGCATGGTTGCTGTTCAGCAGGCACTATGCATCGGCTGTAAGAGCTGCATGCTGGCGTGTCCATTTGGAGCGATGAACGTCAGTGTGCAGGCTCGACGACCACAGGCGATAAAGTGCGATTTATGCCGTCACCGTGAAGAAGGCCCTGCCTGTGTGGCGGCGTGTCCGACCGGAGCGCTGGCCTGTGTTGACGTTAGCCAGCGCCCGGTGCCGGGATTAATGTAGGTTGTTGAAGTTCCAGCTGAACGTCAGGCTGTAGCGCCAGTCACGATTGTGGCTGTCGGTTGGCACATCGCCCACCGGGCGCGCGGCCTCGACCGTCAGGCTGTAGTGCTTGTTGTCGCCAAACATCACCCCGGTGGCAACAGACGCAAGCCGCTGATGTGGGAGACCTGGCGCGTTGAACCAGGTCTGGGCGGTGTCGGTCAACACGTACGGCTGCACGGTGGCAACCCAGCTGTTCTCTTTTATCGGGTGCACGTAGCGAAGCTCAACCTGCCCACCATAACCGTAGTCACCGCTGGCCTCTCCGTCCTGGTAGCCGCGGCCAAAGCGCTGGGCACCGAAGCTGACGCGTTCAGGTTCGGGTAAGTCGTTATCTGACCAGTCGCCTTCCATCGAGGTGGAGAGCCGCCATTTGTCGGTGATCATCCAGGCCGCATCGATATTACTTTTCCACAGCGTGAACGAGAGATCGTTGCCGAAGGCTGGCGCGGCATCCGCCATAGACGAAATGTCTACGCCCTGACGTAGCGTTAGTTTGCCGTTAATGCTGGCGCGATCGAACGCCTGCAGGCCGTTGATGCCGAACTCAAATGCCGGGTAGCGAACGTGGCTGTTGATATCGCCGCTCGCGACTGTCTGGTTATTCTGAATCTGGCGGAGATGATTGTCATTGCGTCGGTCGGTATAGTCCACGCCTCCGTTGATGTTGAGCTGTTGCTTGCCGGTGAGGATCACCGGATAGCTGAACATCGCGCCGCCGTTATACTGAGTGGTTTTTTGTCGGGAGTCTAAGTAGCCGCCCGGGAAGTACAGAAGCGGCGTGTAGTCCCGCGGGTTATCGCGGTAGAAGCTACCTTTGAGCTGCATCATCAGCCCGTCGTCGGTCAGGAACTGTTGATAGTTCAACCCTAAATAGGATTTCCGCGTTGAGCTGTCGAGCGGAATCAGTGTCGCCAGCCCGAGCTGATCGCCATAGCTGGTTAAGTTGCTCAGCGACCCGGTGACGAACGCCATGTTTTGATCGCGACGGGTATCAATGGTCGATGAGATATCCCAGATATGCGGCTGAATACTTTTAGCCTGCATGGCCGCGGCACCATAGATGTTTTGCGGCAGCTGTGCGCTTGCATCGACGGTGACGCCGGGGGTGCGAGTCATCAACTGGGTATAGCGGTCGAAGGTTGCCTGCGTCAGCGGCTTCTCGGCCATGATTTTGGCGGCAAGCCGTTTTAAGCGCTCTGCCAGATTGGGGTTATTACTTTGAATGTCGCTGTGCGCAACATAGCCCTCGACCAGAACGATTTTGATCGTGCCGTCATGAAAGTTGTCATCCGGAAGCCAGGCGTAGGAGAGCGGATAGCCGTCAGCACGGTAGCGAAGCGTAATATCATTAATAAGCCCGACCAGCGTTTTTAACGGAACCTGTTTATGTGCGTAGGGAACAAAAGGCTGCAATAGCTCTTTTAACGGATATACAGTGCCGCCAATAAATTGAATATGATCGACTTTAATAAGCGTTTCCGGAGTTAATTTATTTTTAGGAACGCTTACGGTTAAACTCGGGGCTGCTGCAGGAGGGGCTTGCGGCGTGCTGTTATGTTCCGCCTTTGCCGGGTTATTGGGGTCAATCAATGCGGGTAATGTGTCTGCTCTGGCTATATTAAGCAGAACAACCCCCGATAGCGCATAAGCCAGGGTCGTTTTCATGACGCGTTCCTTGTGTATTTTATTGTGCAAGGATGATTATTGTTATTCTGCTGAAAAACGTGCCCCCATTGCGGGGGCACGGAAAGCATTAATAAATATATAGCTTATTTTTTTAACGTTAACCCGCTAAGCAGACCACCTAAAGGAGTGGTGGTGGTCGTGGTTGAAGAGCTGCTGGCGCTGGCGTTAGCAGAGGTGCTGACGTTGAGCGTATTGGTTAATGAGCTGACCGTGCCGCCCAGTGAGGCGTTTGCCAGCAGGCCGCCGCTGCTGGTCTGTGTGCCGGTTGGTTTCACTAAGCCACCGGCATCCGTCACGATATTCCCGACGCTAGTGACGACCTGCCCGACGCCGCCCAGTGCCGGCGTTGAGGTGCTGACGTTGTTACCAAGCCCGCTTACGGTGGTGCCCACCTGGGTGAGCAGGCCGTTAACCGGAGTGCCTAAACCGGTTGTAGTCCCGACGCCCTGAGTGACGCCCTGGACCCCAGAAAGCGTGTTATTGACGACGGAGGTTACGCCGGTCGTGGCGGCTACGGCACCTGGGCTTTGCAGCGTGCTGGTTAAGCCAGTACCGGTGCTGCTGACAATCTGACCCGCGCTATTCACCACGTTGCCAACTAACCCAGTCACCCCAGCCACCGGCGTGCCGGAGGTGCTGGTGGACAGGTTGCTACCCACGCCGGATACCGTATTCCCCAGCACCGTAACGGTACTGGTGGTCCCCTGCAGCGTCGTCCCCACGCCGTTAGGGTTTGATGAGTTCCCAACGCCGTTGGTTACGCCAGTTCCTAAGGTATCGACCGCGTTACCCACGCCGGTGACGGTTGTTGAAATGGTTGAAGTGACCGGGTTGTTGCCCGCCGTGCTGGTCAACTGACTACCCAGACCGCCCAACGTATCGCCCACGCCGGATACCGCTTTTCCGGTTTCACCCAGAATGCTGCTGCCAGCGGTTTGGCTACCGGTACCCGATCCATTGCCGTTACCATTACCGTTCCCGCCGCCGCTACCATCGCCGCCGCCGGAGCCGTCTCCACCGCCAGAACCGTCTCCACCGCCAGAACCGCTACCCGTCGTGGTGCCGTTTTTGGCCGTTGAATGTGAACCTCCGCCGCTTCCGCTACAGGCAGAGAGTGAGAAAGCAAGAAGCACCGCCATAGCAATTATGCTTAATTGGCTAATTTTTTTAGAGGCCATGATCTTATCTCCACCAGTTAAAAACGCCGAGTGCGTATTAGTCAGTGTATGGTGAAAATTAAGCCTTGCATGGGGCGTTTATTTTCATACGAAAGTATGGATTCGTCCGATTTAACTTAGGTATAAACAAAGTCTGCTATGCAAATAAATATGATCTTGAGAAACATATTGTTACTTCACATTTAACATATTAAGTCATGGTAAATAATAGGTGTGAGTATGTAGTGGTAATGAAATAGGAGGCCGAAATTGGGAGTAATCCGAGTAGGGTAGTTAGAGGATATTTCTGTTTTCTTTTTATCAAATAACAATGGAGATCACGGAAAAATATCAGCCCCCGTTTTTAGAGACTGATATATCATATTTTAATGCTGTTCTTTCCAGGCGAATTCAATTTCTTCCGCGAGAATTTTGACACCGGCTTCAATTTTATCCGGCTCCGGCACATAGTTCATTCGCATACACTGGTGGGTGTGCGGCCAGGGTTTATCCAGCCCTGGGAAGAAGAAATCGCCAGGCACCATCAGGACGCCGCGTTTTTTCAGACGCTGATAGAGCACTTCAGTGGTAATCGGCAAATCTTTAAACCACAGCCACAGGAAGATGGCCCCTTCAGGCTTATGGATGAGGCAGCGCTCTTCCGGCAGGTAGCGGCGGATCGTGGCAATGGTTTCCTGTACGCGCTGGTAGTAGAACGGCTTGATGACCGTTTCTGACAGACGCAGCAGATCGCGACGCTTAATCATTTCGCACATGATGGCCGGCCCAATGCTGCCCGGCGCAAGACTGATGATACCGTTCATATTGCTGATGGCGGTGATTATCGATTCGTTGGCAATGATGATGCCGCAGCGGCTGCCCGGCAGGCCGAGTTTGGACAAACTCATGCACAGCACGGTGTTCGGGTTCCACAGTGGGCGCGCCTCGCTAAAGATAATGCCTGGGAAAGGAACGCCGTAAGCATTATCGATAACCAGCGGCACGCCGTGCTTATTCGCTAATGCATCGAGCTGTTTCAGTTCATCGTCGGTTATCACGTTACCCGTTGGGTTTGTTGGGCGTGAAACGCAGATCATCCCGGTGTCTTCACCGATCGGTAAATTATCGAAATCGACGTGATACTTAAACTGCCCTTCCGGGAGCAGTTCAATGTGCGGGCGGGTAGAGACAAACAGATCGTCTTCGAGGCCGGAATCCGCATAGCCAATGTACTCTGGCGTCAGCGGGAACAGGACTTTGCGAGTAGAACCGTCCGCGCGTCGACCGGCGAACAGATTGAACAAGTAGAAAAACGCGCTTTGGCTGCCATTTGTCAGTGCAATATTCTGTGGGCCGATCTCCCAACCTAATTCATTGCGCAGCATATCGGCCAGGGCGACGAGCAGTTCATTTTTGCCCTGAGGACCATCGTAATTACACAGCGCTTCAGAGACTTTGCCGCTTTCCAGCATCTCCGCCAGTAGATTATTGAAGTACGCGTTCATCTCAGGGATCTGCGCCGGGTTACCGCCGCCTAGCATGATGGCACCTGGAGTGCGTAAACCGTCGTTGAGGTCTTCCATCAGGCGGGTAATGCCTGAATGGCGGGTGAATTTGTCGCCAAAAAGTGAAAATGTCATAGCCGAGTTTCTATTGCTTGTTCTGTGAAGTCGGTAACGATAACGCCACTGACGGTAGGGTGCAAATGGCCTTGCGGAAAGGGTTTTAGCGGATAACGCGTGATATTTGTGTTTATGCAGTCGTTTATTCTAAAGAGGCTCGTATGATACATACGAGCCGTAATAAGAAAAGATTATGGCTGCCCGGCCCAGACCACCATTACTTTGTCCTCGCCCATTTCGCGAACAAAACCATAGCCTTGCGGCAGAGTGAGGGGCGTCTGTTTGCCCGCGCCAATGGCAGGGTGACGGGCGCGGAACTGGCCCAGCGTCTGCCAGTGTGCAACGACAGCGGCAGATTGGCCAGTAACGTCCTGCCAGTTCATCTGCGAGCGGGTGCCCTGTAACGGGTCAGAGCCGGTGGGCCCAAAGGGACGGCTGGACTCATCGCCGTAGAAGATCTGCACGGCACCGGGAGCAAGCAGCAGTAGTTCAGCAGCGTTATTGCCTTTCTCGCGGAACAGACGGGTATCGTGCGATGACAGATAGCTTAAGACGTTGAAGCTTTGCAGCTTGTCGGCCATTTGCTGCCAGGTCATATCGATATTGGCCAGGCAGTCGGTGGCTTTCGCTGCCTGATCCTGGTAATCGAAGTTGATCATCGCGTCAAAGCCGTGGCGGTAGTAGTCGCTCTCCATCACGCCGTGTCCCCAGGCTTCGCCAGTCATCCAGAACGGTGCCGCATCGAGCGCTTTTTGCGGGTTGGCTTTCTTCCATTCGGCTAGCGCCTCGATAGATTGCGCTTTGAGCTGCTGCCAGGCCGCCATCTCAACGTGTTTGGCGGTATCCACGCGGAAACCATCAATACCGTAGTCGCGCACCCATTGGCTGAGCCAGTGGGTGAGATAGTCGCGCGGTGTAAAATCCGCGATAGCTTTGGCGTGGGTATCCGGCTTGTGGTGGTAGAAATTCGGCAGCCCGCTCGGCGTGGTGGACTCGGTTTTTAAATCCGGCAGGAACGCCAGCGACATGGTTAAATCATCAAAACCGGGGTTGTCGTAATCACCGATATCGGTGCGGACCCATGCTTTGCCCCACCATTTTTCCCACGCGGCTTTATCGCTAAAGTTGATGTAATCGTTAAAGCTATGCCAGGTCTGGCCGGGGCCGGGTTTCCAGTCTGTCCACTGCTGGCCTAGCGTTTTTGTGACCTCATCGCCTTTAAGATAGAGCGCGCCGAACTGATACTGCTGCATATCGGCAAGGGTAGCGTAGCCGGTGTGGTTCATTACCACGTCGAACAGAATGCGTATGCCACGCTGGTGTGCGCCATCCACCAACGCGCGTAGGTCGTCTTCGCTGCCCATATTGGCGTCCAGACGTGTCCAGTCCTGGGTGTAATAGCCGTGATAGGCGTAGTGCGGGAAGTCGCCTTTTGTGCCGCCGCCAACCCAACCGTGGATCTGTTCGAGCGGCGAGCTAATCCACAGTGCATTCACTCCTAGCTTTTGCAGATAGTCGAGTTTGCTGGTCAAGCCTTTCAGATCGCCGCCGTGGAAGGTGCCAATCTCCTGCATGCCGTCGTTATGGCGACCATAGCTATGGTCGTTGCTGGGGTCGCCGTTGACGTAGCGGTCGGTCAGTACGAAATAGACCGTGGCGTTGTGCCAGCTGAAAGGCGCAGTGCTGGAGACCTCTGCGCTTTCAAGTAGCAGTAGCCCGTTGCTGTTATCGGCGGGGCGTAGCGTGATTTTCCCCTGTTTCACCGTTGCCGTCTGGCCGCTGTAAAAATCGCGTACGGTGCTGCCTTCCAGGAAAGTGTTAGTGACGTCCAGCGTTAGTGGTTTGCCGTCCCAGCGCGGGCACTGGCGGACGGCCACCGGGTTTGCGCTGCCCTGGGCATCGTTTTGTACCGCGATGGTGAGCGTTGGTGTCCCTGAGCGGGTATCAACCTCCAGTGCGTAACTGCCGTCACGAAAGAGACGCCACTGTGGCGCTTCGCCCTGGCACGGTTCCAGCGACAACATTTGGTTGAGGCGAATGGGCGAAGAGGGCTGCCAGCACTGTTGGTCAAAATTCAGTCTTAGCGGGCGAGTACCCTTAGCGAGCATTTTTTGGCTGCTGAACTTGCCGGTGCCTTCCGCTGAAAAAGCAGGAAAGCCCTCGCTGGACCAGCTCGCTGCGCTGGCAACAGTGGGAATTAGTAGCGGTATCAGGGCGGCGAATTTCATTCCGGGATCCTTGTGCCAACGAATTTTTCCTTAGTGTGCCAGTCGCTTATCGCGCTGTACTCCTCCTGGCAAAAGGAGGAGAAGCAGGGCTGAGTGATAGAGGTCAAAAAATGAACTAAAATGAGAGGTGGCTGACATTCTGCCTGCGTAATTTGCCCTATGCTGAATCGCGTCCACATGCCGATTCGGAATCGGACTATTTCCTGAGCGTGCGTTGGCGGGC
Source organism: Kluyvera sp. 142486 (assembly GCF_046569695.1). NCBI lineage: Bacteria > Pseudomonadati > Pseudomonadota > Gammaproteobacteria > Enterobacterales > Enterobacteriaceae > Kluyvera > Kluyvera sp. 142486. The sequence continues at coordinate 256,131 of NZ_JBKHUI010000003.1, read as the reverse complement.
TATTTTTGCTATAATTTGAGATTCAGCTCTCAATTTTTTGAAATAATAAGGCGTTGGAATGATTAAATCCGACCTGGAGACCTAATGATATCGACTCCCATTCGACGATATGGGGCCGCGATACTTATGTTACTCATCTGGACTTTTTCAGGTGGGGTGTTTGCAACAACACACACGGTAACGAAGCATCAAAAAGCCTCGGTAACAAAACATACGAAGGCGACGGCACCAAAAGTAACAAAGGCAAGTTATAGCAAGGCAAGCAGTAAACAAGAGTATTCTCGCAATAGTGTAAAGAGCAGTTCACTTCCTGATTTGCGAAAATACCCTTCCGGAACCCCAAGGAAAAGAGCGTTTCTCCGGACGGTAATGCCTTATATCACAAGCCAAAATGCGGCTATTACTGCCGATCGTAACTGGCTGGTTTCTAAGCAGTACGAAGGTCGTTGGTCGCCGTCTGAACGTGCGCGTCTGAAAGATATTGCTGCGCGCTATAAAGTCAGCTGGAACGGCAACACCCGTAAGGTGCCGTGGAACTCGCTGCTTGAGCGTGTCGACATTATCCCAGGCAGCATGGTCGCAACGATGGCAGCTGCAGAAAGCGGTTGGGGTACTTCTAAACTGGCACGTGCCAATAACAACCTGTTCGGCATGAAATGCGGTAGAGGCTGTAAAAATGGCTCAGGTTCAGTGAACGGTTACACCAAGTTTAATTCCGTAAAGGAGTCCGTTCAGGCCTACGCAGCTAACCTGAATACGCACCCGGCTTATTCCTCGTTCCGTAAATCTCGCGCCCAGATGCGTAAGTCGGATCAGGAACTCACCGCCACGGCGATGATTCATAAGTTGAAAGGGTATTCGACCAAGGGTTCAAGCTATAACGACTACCTGTTCGCGATGTACCAGGACAACCAACGTCTGATTGCTGCACATATGTAATCAGCGCTGCATTGAAAAAAGGCCTTCCACTGGAAGGCCTTTTTTATGTCTCTGGCTTAGGTTTGAATCAAGGATTCACTGTGCTGCTCGCGATACTCTTTTGGCGTGGTGTCGTACTCTTTCTTAAACACCGAATAGAAGTACTGCAATGACGGATACCCGCACATCTGTGAGATTTCGTTAATTGATAGCGAGGTTGAAACCAGCAGGCTGCGGGCTTTTTCCAGCTTTTCGCTGTGGATCACCGCATGAATTGTCTCCCCTACCTCTTCTTTAAAACGCTTCTCGAGGTTTGAACGAGAAATCCCCACCGAGTCCAGCACCTGCTCGACCTTAATGCCCTTACAGGCGTTATTGCGGATGTAGTGCATCGCCTGAATCACTGCCGGATCGTTCAATGAGCGGTAATCGGTGGAGCGTCGCTCCATCACCCGCATCGGAGGGACCAGCACGCGCTGAAGCGGCAGGACTTCGTTATCCAGCAGCCGCTGCATCAGTTTTGCTGCTTGATAGCCCATCTGCCTGGCCCCTTGCGCCACGGAGGAGAGAGCCACGCGTGAGAGGTAGCGGGTCAACTCTTCGTTATCAATGCCAATCACGCACAGCTTCTCCGGTACCGGAATATGCAGATGTTCGCAGGCTTGCAGGATATGGCGGGCGCGGGAGTCAGTAACGGCAATAATGCCGGTTTGCGGCGGGAGGGTTTGCAGCCAATCGGCAAGCCGGTTTTGCGCGTGCTGCCAGTTTTCCGGCGCGGTCTGCTGGCCCTGGTAGATGACGCCGCGATATTTCTCTTTGGCGACTATCTGGCTAAAGGCATATTCGCGCTCTTCGGCCCAGCGTTTACCGCTAGCAGAAGGAAGCCCGTAAAACGCAAAGCGATGCACCCCTTTTTCCTTCAGATGCAGAAAGGCGCTTTCGACCAGCGCGTAGTTGTCGGTGGCAATATAGTGAACGGGAGGATACTGCTCCTGACGATGATAGGAGCCACCTACGCCGACGATGGGGACGTTGACGTCGGTCAGGAGCGCTTCGATGGTTGGGTCGTCGTAGTCGGCAATAACGCCATCACCCAGCCACTCTTTGATGTTTTCGATACGTGCGCGGAAGTCTTCCTCTATGAAGATATCCCACTCAGATTGCGACGCCTGTAAGTATTCACCCACGCCTTCAACTACCTGACGATCAAAGGCTTTATTGGCATTGAATAGCAGCGTCACGCGGTGACGTTTTCCAAACATGGTTCAGGGTTCCTCGTGAATCATGAGGGGTGTTGCCGTCATGGGGAACGGCAACACCACGGCTGGGCAATCAAGCACGCCGTTTGGTTGCAGAGTCCATCCAGACGGCAAGTAATAAAATTGCACCTTTGACGATATATTGCCAGAAAGTGGGCACGTCCATCATACTCATTCCGTTGTCGAGTGAAGCCATAATAAATGCCCCCATCACCGCGCCGGCAACGCTACCGACGCCACCCGCCAGGCTGGTTCCGCCAATAACGCAGGCGGCAATGGCATCCAGTTCGGCAATGTTCCCGGCAGATGGCGAACCGGCTCCCAGACGTGAACTAAGGATCAGCCCGGCAATTGCGACCATCAGGCCATTAATGGCGAAGACCGCAAGCTTGTTGCGCTCAACGTTAATACCGGAGAGTCGCGCCGCTTCGATATTGCCGCCGATGGCGTAAATGCGCCGACCAAAAGCGGTGCGGGTTGCCATAAACATCCCTGCTAATAGCAGCAGTGTGAGCAGCAGTACCGGAGTTGGGACGCCGCGATAATCGTTGAGCAACCAGATGGCACCCAGCACGATCACCGCCGTCAGCGCCTGACGCCCCACCACGCCGCTGGATGCCGGAGTACCCAGCCCCATCGACTGGCGACGCATTCGCCCGCGCCATTGCCAGGCAACAAACGCCATCAGCCCGATGGCGCCGAAGGTAAAGCCGATGCCGTTTGGCAGATAGCTTTGACCAATCTGCGACATGGCCGCGCTGGTAGGGGAAACGGTGGTGCCGTTAGTGATGCCAATCAGAATGCCGCGGAAGGCGAGCATCCCGGCAAGGGTGACGATAAACGACGGCACTTTGCGATAGGCCACCCACCATCCGTTCCAGGCACCGAGCACCAGGCCCATCGCCAGCGTAACGATAATGGTCAGCGGCAGCGGCCAGCCCAGCCAGACGTCAAAGATGGCGGCAGCCCCACCCAGTAAGCCCATCATGGAACCGACGGAGAGGTCGATTTCGGCGGAGATAATCACAAACACCATGCCAACGGCGAGAATGCCGGTGATGGCAGTCTGGCGCAGCAGGTTTGAGACGTTTCGCGCACTGAGGTAGGCACCCTCGGTGGTCCAGGTGAAGAACAGCATAATCACAATAATGGCCGCGATCATGACGAAGACCTGCAGGTTAAGCGATTTCAGCCGCAATGCAGGGGCGGATGCAGGGGCCGCCAGTTTGATTTCAGACGGGTTGTTTTTCGACATGACGTTCACTCCTTAAAGCGGCTTCCATCACTTGTTCCTGGGTCAGATTGTCGTTGACCAGGTTGGCTTTTAATTTCCCTTCATGCATCACCAGCACTCGGTCGCTAAGACCCAGCACTTCCGGCAGTTCCGAAGAGATAACGATGACGGCAATGCCTTGCTGCACCAGTTGATTGATCAGCTTGTAGATTTCGTACTTCGCACCGATATCGATACCGCGCGTGGGTTCATCAAGAATGAGGATGCGCGGATTGAGCAGCAGGCAGCGCGCCAGAATGGCTTTTTGCTGGTTGCCGCCGCTCAGGCGGCCAATAGCGAGATCCGGCGAAGAGGTTTTGACCTTCAGGCGCTGAATGGATTGCAAAATGCACTGCTGCTCTTTGGCATCATCCAGGCTGCTGAGCGCGCCGCTGAAGTCACCCAGCGCCGCGAGAGTAATGTTCTTACCGACCGCCATCACCGGCACGATACCGTCTTTTTTACGATCTTCCGGTACCATCGCAATGCCGTGGGCAATGGCCTGCTGGCAGTTGCGGATATCCACCTGCTTGCCATCAATAAAGATTTTTCCCTCCCAGCGCCCGCGCCATACGCCAAACAGACACTGCACCGCCTCGGTTCTGCCTGCACCAACCAGACCAGCGATACCGAGAATCTCTCCACGCTTGAGGCTAAAGGAGATGTCGTTAACGCGCTTAATGTGGCGGTTCACGGGGTGCCAGGCGGTGAGGTGTTCCACACGCAGAATTTCATCGCCGGCGGTGTGAAGTTCGCTTGGGTAAAGCGCGGTCAATTCTCGCCCAACCATCATGGTGATGATGTCATCTTCGGTCATGTTGGTGGCATCGCGGGTGCCAATGTGCTGACCGTCGCGGATCACGCAGATGGTGTCAGAAATGGCTTTGACTTCGTTGAGCTTATGGGAGATGTAGACGCAGGCGATGCCATGGTTCTGTAGATCGCGAATAATCCCTAGCAGCACGCCGGTTTCCTGCTCGGTTAACGACGCGGTGGGTTCGTCGAGGATCAGCAGTCGCACCTGTTTATTCAGCGCTTTGGCAATTTCAACCAACTGTTGTTGCCCGAGCCCTAAATCTCCCACTCGCGTATCCGGCGAAATCGCCAGGTTCACCTGCGTGAGCAGCTTTTCGCAGCGCAGCGTCATGGTGTCGTAATCCAGTACGCCGTGGCGACTAATTTCCGCCCCGAGGAAAATGTTCTCTAGCACGGTCAGATGCTTAACCAGCGCCAGCTCCTGGTGAATAATGGCAATGCCTTTACGTTCGGTGTCGCGAATATGCGTCGGCTGTAGCGTCTCACCGGCAAAAATGATTTCCCCTTCATAGCTGCCATGCGGGTAAATACCGCATAGCACCTTCATTAAAGTCGATTTCCCTGAGCCATTTTCGCCGCACAGAGAAACCACTTCGCCGGGGTTTAATCGCAAGCTGACATTATCAATCGCCTTCACCACCCCGAAGGTTTTGGTGATGTTTTTCATTTCGAGTAAATACGGCATAAGTGCTTGTGCTCCGCGTAAGCCAGGCTGCCCCAGCGCGAGGCCGGGGCGGGCCGTTTAGAGTTCGCTCTTCTTATGGAAACCGTCTTTTACTACGGTCTCGTCAATATTGGTTTTATTGACTTCAATTGGTGTCAGCAGGCGGGACGGCACATCTTTCAGCCCGTTATTCAGCGTGGCGTCGGCTTTAGGCTGTTTTCCGTTACCAAGTTCGACGGCAATCTCAGCCGCGCTATTGGCCAGCAGCGTAATCGGCTTATACACGGTCATGGTCTGCGTGCCGTTGATAATGCGCTTCACGCCTGCCAGGTCGGCATCCTGGCCAGAAATGGCCACTTTGCCAGCCAGACCCTGGGCGCTGAGTGCCTGAATGGCACCGCCTGCGGTGGCATCGTTTGAGGCGACCACGGCATCCACTTTGTTATTGTTGGCGGTGAGGGCATTTTCCATGATTTTCAGCGCATTTTCCGGTAACCAGCCGTCAACCCATTGATCGCCTACGACTTTAATCTTGCCGTCATCAATATAAGGTTTTAATACTTTCATCTGCCCGGCGCGGAACAGCTTGGCATTATTATCAACCGGCGAGCCGCCCATCAGGAAATAATTTCCCTGAGGGACCTGATTGACCAGACTTTGTGCCTGCATTTCACCGACTTTTTCATTGTCGAAGGAAATATAAAAATCAATATCCGCATTATTAATCATGCGGTCATAGGCCAATACTTTAATGCCTTCTTGTTTGGCTTCTTTAATTACGTTGCTAAGTACTTGCCCGTTATAAGGAATAATAACAAGGACATCTACGCCACGGTTGATCATATTTTCAATCTGCGACATTTGCGTCTCTTCATTGCCGTTGGCGGACTGCACAAAGACCTGCGCACCCAACTGTTCGGCTTTGTTCACGAAGATGTCGCGGTCTTTTTGCCAGCGCTCCAGGCGCAGGTCATCAATAGCCATACCGATTTTAACTTCTTTAGCACTGCTCGCCATGCTGGTGAAAAGTAGCGATGCGCAGAGTGTGAGGCAAAGGTTCTTTATCTTCATAATCGTAATGCCTTCTGTAGGGATAGGAGATGAGATTGGCGATAAAAGAAACAGAGATGACTTAACACGCAGCAAATTTTTAACATGTATACGTCTGCTGGCAATTACAGATTTTTATCTTCCCATTACGATATTTCGTTTAATTGTCAATTTTTGACCGCGATCTGATTTTAAAATTACCGTATGCAAAATTTGCTGACATAAAGGGAGGCGGATTCCTATTTATTTTGCGAGCCAGCGCACATTTGTGGATTCTCTTAATAGCAGTGTGAAATAACGTAATTGAGCAACCGCAAATCAGAATTCAGTATGACAACACGAATTATTTCTCGCCGCCTGTCAGATTATGGAGTTCATTATGCAAGCTTATTTCGACCAACTGGATCGTGTTCGTTTCGAAGGCCCAAAAACCGAAAATCCGCTGGCTTTCCGCCACTACAACCCAGATGAACTCGTGCTGGGCAAACGCATGGAAGACCACCTGCGCTTTGCAGCCTGCTACTGGCATACCTTCTGCTGGAACGGCGCGGATATGTTTGGTGTTGGTTCATTTGATCGTCCGTGGCAGCAGCCAGGCGAAGCCATTGAACGTGCGAAACGTAAAGCTGACGTGGCGTTTGAATTTTTCCACAAACTGAACGTGCCTTACTACTGCTTCCACGACGTGGACGTCTCTCCGGAAGGTGCCAACCTGAAAGAGTATCTGAATAACTTTGCTCAGATGGTGGACGTGCTGGCTGAAAAACAGCAGCAAAGCGGCGTGAAGTTGCTGTGGGGTACCGCAAACTGCTTCACCAACCCACGCTACGGCGCGGGTGCAGCGACTAACCCAGACCCAGAAGTTTTTAGCTGGGCGGCGACTCAGGTGTTCACTGCGATGAATGCGACTCATAAACTGGGTGGCGAAAACTATGTGCTGTGGGGTGGTCGCGAAGGTTATGAATCGCTGCTGAATACCGACCTGCGTCAGGAGCGTGAACAGATTGGCCGCTTTATGCAGATGGTGGTTGAGCACAAACACAAAATTGGTTTCCAGGGGACGCTGCTTATCGAGCCGAAACCTCAGGAACCTACCAAGCACCAGTATGACTACGATGCATCAACCGTTTATGGCTTCCTGAAGCAGTTCGGCCTGGAAAAAGAGATTAAGCTCAATATCGAAGCGAACCACGCAACGCTGGCGGGTCACTCTTTCCATCACGAAATTGCTACCGCCATTGCGCTGGGTCTGTTTGGTTCTGTCGATGCAAACCGTGGCGACCCGCAGCTGGGCTGGGATACCGACCAGTTCCCGAACAGCGTAGAAGAAAACGCGCTGGTGATGTACGAAATCCTGAAAGCGGGTGGCTTCACCACTGGTGGCCTGAACTTCGATGCGAAAGTACGTCGTCAAAGCACCGACAAATATGACCTGTTCTACGGCCACATTGGCGCGATGGATACCATGGCGCTGTCCCTGAAAGTGGCGGCTCGTATGATTGAAGGTGGTGAGCTGGATAAACGCGTGGCGAAACGCTATGCGGGCTGGAACGGCGAACTGGGTCAGCAGATCCTTAAAGGTCAGATGTCACTGCAGGATCTGGCGAAATATGCTGAGCAGCATCAGTTGGCGCCGCAGCACCAGAGCGGCCATCAGGAACTGCTGGAAGGGCTGGTAAACCACTACCTGTTCGACAAATAAGTTCATCACGCATTTCGCAGTATACCGTGCCCGGGAGCGCAAGCTTGCCGGGCATCGTACCACCTAAAGGAGCAGTCGCGATGTATATCGGCATAGATCTAGGCACGTCTGGCGTTAAGGCGATTCTGCTTGATGAGCAGGGTACCGTCCTGGCGTCGCAGACGGAAAAACTGACGGTTTCCCGTCCGCATCCGCTATGGTCCGAACAGGACCCGGAGCAGTGGTGGCAGGCGACGGATCGTGCCATGAAGGGGCTCGGCCAGCAGCATAGCCTGCAAGGGGTGAAAGCGCTGGGGATCGCCGGGCAAATGCACGGCGCGACGCTGCTGGATAAACAACAGCGCGTGCTGCGTCCCGCGATTCTGTGGAACGATGGCCGCTGTGCACAAGAGTGTGAACTGTTGGAAGCGCAGGTTAAAACATCGCGCCAGATAACCGGTAATCTGATGATGCCGGGCTTTACCGCACCGAAACTGCTGTGGGTACAGCGCCATGAGCCTGAAATATTCCGTCAGGTTGATAAGGTTCTGCTACCAAAAGATTATCTTCGTCTACGGATGACCGGCGACTTTGCCAGCGATATGTCAGATGCTGCCGGCACCATGTGGATGGACGTGGCGAAGCGTGACTGGAGCGATGAGATGCTTGCCGCCTGCCATCTGAGCCGTGACAACATGCCCGCGCTGTATGAAGGCTGCGATATCACCGGACACCTGCTGCCAGCGGTAGCCAGCGCATGGAATATGCCCGCAGTACCGGTCGTGGCCGGTGGTGGCGATAACGCCGCGGGCGCCGTCGGCGTCGGGATGGCGGATGCCGGTCAGGCGATGCTGTCGCTTGGCACCTCTGGTGTCTATTTTGCGGTGAGCGAAGGGTTCCTGAGCAAGCCGGAAAGCGCCGTACATAGCTTCTGTCACGCGCTGCCGGGCCGTTGGCACCTGATGTCGGTGATGCTGAGCGCGGCTTCCTGTCTGGACTGGGCCGCCAGGCTGACCGGTCTGACGACCGTGCCTGCGCTGATTAGCGCGGCGGAATCTGCCGATAATCAGGCTGATCCTATCTGGTTCCTGCCGTATCTTTCCGGTGAACGCACGCCGCACAATAACCCGCAGGCCAAAGGCGTGTTCTTTGGTCTGACTCACCAGCATGGGCCTGCCGAGCTGGCGCGAGCGGTGCTCGAGGGCGTGGGCTACGCGTTGGCTGATGGGATGGACGTCGTCCATGCCTGTGGCGTGACGCCAAAGAGCATCACGCTTATCGGCGGCGGTGCGCGCAGCCCCTGGTGGCGACAGATGCTGGCGGATATTAGCGGCCTGCAGCTGGATTACCGCACCGGGGGGGATGTTGGCCCGGCGTTGGGCGCAGCGCGGCTGGCACAAATTGCCGTTAATCCGGACAAGCCGCTTTCAAACCTGTTGCCGCAACTGCAGCTGGAACAAACGCATTGCCCGGATACTCAGCAGCATGCGGTTTATCAGCAGCGCCGCGAGACTTTCCGCAGTTTGTATCAGCAGCTTCTCCCGCTGATGTCCTGATGATAAATCCCTCCTGTTCGCAGGAGGGATTTACTACTTCGATTAAACCGACTCAAACAATAAAAAAGTCACATGATTTTATTCTGAAATGCTCTCCTGATTCCCTTTTTTCAGTGTCGCCAGTCTCCCGTTTCCCATAATGTGCATTTGATGGATAAGGAGATCCCAATGAAACGTTCTGCGCTTATGGCATGGTTATTTATGCTAGTTGGAGCCCTGATTTACCTCATTGGTTTATGGCGGGCTTGTCCGTTATTAAGCGGTAAAGGCTATTTCCTGGGCGTGCTGATAACCGGCATGTTTATCATCTACGTCTACCAACGCGAGTCGAAACGCAGCCTGATGGACGATCGTTTTGTTTCTGTTTGCCAAATGATGGCACTTATTACTAGCGGGATGCTGCTGGTGGGATTATGGAATGCGCCACTCTCGCTGGTCGAAAGAGGCGCATATCTTGCGGCATTCTGTCTTTGTATATCAGGTCAGTATCTTCTGATACGGGTAACGGTATTAACTGACCAGCCTACGGGTATCGACACGCTGAAGTAGCGTAGAAAGTACCAGGCTCCCGGCAAGTGTTGCAGTGAATATCCAGAGAATATCCAGGGCAGGCCAGCGTTTTAATTCCAGACCACCGGTACGTAAGGTGTAAATAATCAGCGCGTGAAAGCCATAAATACCCAGTGAATGTTTTGAAATAAATCCCAGCCCCGGAAGGACGCGGGCATTTAGCGTGTTTTTAACCAATGTTAACAGCGATGCGGCGCAGATAAAGACCATCGGGCCGCAGTAGACGTACCAGGTGTCGGCGAAGTTGCCACGCCATTGCAATTCATGGAGCGTCCCGCGCGAAATAATCCACACCGCGGCTGCAAATAACAGCCCGCAGCACCACGTCAGCGATTTTTTATCGGTCTCCATCATGCCAATGGCGCGTCCAAGTAGCCCGTAAATAACGTAATAGAAGGTGTCGCCGTTGATGTATAAATTGATCGGCAGCCATTCAATGCCGTGCGTACTCATCGAAACGGTATTGGGGTTCGCCACCAGGCCAATCACCACCATTAAAGCCAGCAGCATCTTGCCGCTAATAGCTTTGACCTCAATCAGGGGAGAAACCAGATAAATGACGATGATGGCGAAGAAAAACCATAGGTGATAGAACACCGGTTTTTGCAGCACATGCTTCAGTGAGGCCTCAACGTTGATATGGGTAAAAGAGGCGATAAATAGCAACGCGACGGCGCTATAGAACAGTAGGCAGAGTGCAATACGTAAAAAATGGCGCGGCTGGGCGCTGCGTGGGCCAAAAAATAGGTAGCCTGAAATCATAAAAAAGAGCGGCACGCTGACGCGGGAAGCGGAGTTTAAGACATTAGCAAAGTCCCAGCTTAGCGGACTAACATCGTGCGGGTGGGTGATATACCAGGTCGTGGTATGAATCATCACTACCATCAGGCAGGCAATTCCGCGTAAGTTCTCAATCCAGTTAATTTTTGCTTGCATCGGATACCTTTTTCTCCGCTATATTTAAGGTCAGACTCGACTCAGTGCGCACTATTTCACTGGATAATTCTGAGTTTTTCCCTCCGCGCTTGTGGTGATGTAGAGATATTCGCACAATGCGGTGGTGTAAAAGGCTACAGCCTAAAATAACCGCCCGGTAAGATAAATAATAATGATGATGAAATCTCTCCCAACGTTGCTGACGCTTATTTTGCTTGCCGGGTGCTCGTCGGCTGAGCCGCCGGTGGTGCAAAAATCGCAAAGCGCGCGGGTGAATTCCGAGCGCTCGCTCTCAATGGAGCAGTTGTGCAAAGACAACGCAGCAGAGCGTTATAACACGGCGGCGAAGAAAATCGACGTCACTGGGTTTGAACGTTTTCAGGGCAGCTACGAACTGCGTGGCTATACCATGCGAAATGAAAGTTTTGTCTGTTCTTTCGATGCCGATGGCCGATTTTTACATCTCTCCATGAGCTAAAACAGGTAGGTTCGCGGCAAAAACCGGCCTGTTTTTCCCAATTTAGTCTAAACAACCTCGTTTCATACTGTATATCTCGCAGCCAGCGGGTATACTGACTCCTTCCTTTAAATCCACACGTATCCAGCACGAAATCATATGCAAAAGTTTGATACCAGGACCTTCCAGGGCCTGATCCTGACCTTACAGGATTACTGGGCTCGTCAGGGCTGCACCATTGTTCAACCACTGGACATGGAAGTTGGCGCCGGCACCTCACACCCGATGACTAGCCTGCGTGCGTTGGGGCCAGAACCGATGGCAACTGCCTACGTGCAGCCTTCCCGTCGCCCAACCGATGGCCGTTATGGCGAGAACCCGAACCGTTTACAGCACTACTATCAGTTCCAGGTAGTGATTAAGCCGTCTCCGGATAACATTCAGGAGCTGTACCTCGGATCGCTGAAAGAGCTGGGTATGGACCCGACCATTCACGACATTCGTTTCGTGGAAGACAACTGGGAAAACCCAACGCTGGGTGCCTGGGGTCTGGGTTGGGAAGTGTGGCTGAACGGCATGGAAGTGACGCAGTTCACTTACTTCCAGCAGGTTGGCGGTCTGGAATGTAAGCCGATCACCGGCGAGATCACCTACGGTCTGGAACGTCTGGCGATGTACATTCAGGGCGTAGACAGCGTTTACGACCTGGTCTGGAGCGACGGCCCGCTGGGTAAAACCACCTACGGCGACGTGTTCCATCAGAACGAAGTGGAGCAGTCCACTTACAACTTCGAATACGCGGACGTGGACTTCCTGTTCACCTGCTTCGAGCAGTACGAGAAAGAAGCGCAGCAGCTGCTGGCGCTGGAAACTCCGCTGCCGCTGCCTGCTTACGAGCGTATTCTGAAGGCCGCCCATAGCTTTAACCTGCTGGATGCGCGTAAAGCCATCTCCGTCACCGAGCGTCAGCGCTATATCCTGCGCATCCGCACCCTGACCAAAGCAGTGGCAGAAGCTTACTATGCTTCCCGTGAGGCCCTCGGCTTCCCGATGTGCAACAAGAATAAATAAGAGGCGGCCATGTCTGAAAATACTTTTCTGGTGGAAATCGGCACTGAAGAGCTGCCACCAAAAGCGCTGCGCAACCTGGCTGAATCCTTTGCTGCGAACGTCACGGCAGAGCTGGATAACGCCGGTCTCGCGCACGGTAACGTTGAATGGTTTGCTGCACCACGCCGTCTGGCGCTGAAAGTAGCAAATCTGGCGGCCGCGCAAGCGGATCGCGAAGTTGAAAAACGCGGCCCGGCAATTGCCCAGGCGTTCGACGCGGAAGGTAAACCAAGCAAAGCGGCTGAAGGCTGGGCGCGCGGCTGCGGTATCACCGTCGATCAGGCTGAACGTCTGACCACCGACAAAGGCGAATGGCTGCTGTATCGCGCGCACGTGAAGGGTGAAAGCACCGAAGCACTGCTGCCGAACATGATTGCCAATTCGCTGGCTAAGCTGCCCATTCCTAAGCTGATGCGCTGGGGCGCGTCTGACGTACACTTCGTGCGTCCGGTTCACACCGTGACCCTGCTGCTGGGTGATAAAGTCGTTCCGGCGACCATCCTCGGCGTACAGTCCGATCGCATCATCCGCGGTCACCGCTTTATGGGCGAGCCTGAGTTCACCATCGACAATGCCGACCAGTACCCGCAGATTCTGCTGGAACGCGGCATGGTGATGGCTGACTACGAAATGCGTAAGGCCAAAATTAAAGCTGATGCTGAAGAAGCGGCGCGTAAGATTGGCGGCAACGCGGATCTCAGCGAAAGCCTGCTGGAAGAAGTTACCTCGCTGGTGGAATGGCCAGTGGTGCTGACCGCGAAATTCGAAGAGAAATTCCTCGCGGTACCGGCTGAAGCGCTGGTTTACACCATGAAGGGCGACCAGAAGTACTTCCCGGTTTACGACAACGCGGGCAAGCTGCTGCCAAACTTCATCTTCGTGGCGAACATCGAGTCGAAAGACCCGCAGCAGATTATCTCCGGTAACGAGAAAGTGGTTCGTCCACGTCTTGCTGATGCAGAGTTCTTCTTCAATTCTGACCGTAAAAAACGTCTGGAAGATCATCTGCCGCGTCTGCAAACCGTGCTGTTCCAACAGCAACTGGGTACGCTGCGCGATAAGACTGACCGTATTCAGGCGCTGGCCGGCTGGATCGCGGGCCAGATTGGCGCTGACGTCAACCACGCAACCCGCGCGGGCCTGCTGTCCAAGTGTGACCTGATGACCAACATGGTCTTCGAGTTCACCGACACCCAGGGCGTGATGGGGATGCACTACGCACGCCACGATGGTGAAGCGGAAGACGTTGCCGTTGCGCTGAACGAACAGTATCAGCCACGCTTTGCCGGTGATGACCTGCCGTCTAACCCGGTTGCCTGTGCGCTGGCGATTGCTGACAAGATGGACACCCTGGCGGGTATCTTCGGTATTGGTCAGCATCCGAAAGGCGACAAAGACCCGTTTGCGCTGCGTCGTGCCGCGCTGGGCGTGCTGCGTATCATCGTTGAGAAGAACCTGCCGCTGGATTTGCAGACCCTTACCGAAGAAGCGGTACGTCTGTACGGTGACAAGCTGACCAACGCGAAAGTGGTGGATGAAGTTATCGACTTCATGCTCGGTCGTTTCCGCGCCTGGTATCAGGACGAAGGCTACACCGTTGACACCATTCAGGCGGTACTGGCACGTCGTCCAACTCGTCCGGCAGACTTCGATGCCCGTATGAAGGCGGTGTCCCACTTCCGCACTCTGGAAGAGGCCTCTGCGCTGGCTGCGGCCAACAAGCGTGTATCCAACATCCTGGCGAAATCTGACGAGACGTTGAACGATATCGTTCACGCTTCCGTGCTGAAAGAAGCGGCGGAAATTAAGCTGGCGGGTAACCTGGTTGTGCTGCGCGACAAGCTGCAGCCGTACTTTGCGGAAGGTCGTTATCAGGATGCGCTGATTGAACTGGCTGCTCTGCGTGAGCCAGTGGATGAGTTCTTCGAGAACGTGATGGTTAACGCTGAAGACCAGAACGTGCGCGTGAACCGTCTGACGCTACTGTCTAAACTGCGCGATCTGTTCTTGCAGGTAGCGGATATTTCGCTGCTGCAGTAATTGTTCTGCTTATAAATAAAAACCTGCTCTCGGGCAGGTTTTTTTATGTCTGAGATATTATTACCTGAACCATTAATAATTCCAGTTTTAATATATATGCTTATAGGTGTTCATGGTTGAAAAATATTTTATGAATACATCAAAGTAAGATGGTTTAATATTTAAGGTAGAATGATTGCGGGTGCTTGAGACTGTCTGTCTCAGGTATTCGCCCGATGGCAGACAGAGAAAAGCCCCACCTGACGTTAAATCAAAGTGAGGCCAACTCTATGCATGAACACCATAAGGTTAGCCTCTTACTTGTTGAAAATCAACACAGGAGGCAAAGGATGCCGCAAAAATCTATGTTGTGTAGTTTGATAGTGATATGTCTCACTATTCTATTATTTACCTGGATGGTTCGTGATTCATTATGTGAATCGCATATTAAGCAAGGAAACAATGAATTAGCGGCATCTTTAGCCTGCGGTATTAGACAGTAAGGGCGTACGGCGGGGGATATTCCCCGCCTCTATTGCGGCGTTATGCAGGCTCAATGCACCCTATTTTATTTACCAAAATAATATTAAGGCTTTCCGTTCGCGGAAGGCCTTTTTTATGGATATGAAGATTGTGCAAAAAAGAACCTTGAAATGGCAGGCGCAATGCGTTTATTCTTTGCCGCGACGAACCCCTCGTCTCACTGAGGCACACTGAAAATGGACAAACACACCTGCTGAATTCGAATCCTTGCTGGGCGCTTGCCGCAAGCAGGGGAACTATTGATTTCATTCAGGAGTGCTTATGGCCCATTGTGCGCAATCCCCTTCTTTTATTTTACATCAGGTTACCTGCCAGTTTGCGACGGGTGATACCCTTTTTGGCCCGCTGAATTTATCGCTGGAACGTTCGCGCTGTGGTCTGGTTGGGCGCAACGGTGTGGGTAAATCCCGACTGCTACGACTGTTGGCTGGCGTCGATGACCCCGCAGACGGGCATATCGAACGTTTTGTATCCTGCGCTTATGTCGCTCAGCAGCATGCGGCCTCAGCGGAGACCACGCTGGCGGAACTGTTGGGTCATGAGGCAATTTTCGCCGCCTTGCAGCGTCTTGAACGAGGCCAGCCCCATGATGACGACATCGAGAAGCTGGACGGTTTCTGGAATCTACCGGACCGGCTCCATGTCGCTTTTCAGGGCGCAGGGTTGGATGAATTTAGCCCGCTAAGGCTGGCTGGCTCCTTAAGCGGTGGCGAACGGGTCAAAGCGCTACTTTGCGCTGCGTTCACCTCCGGTGCCAATTTTCTATTGCTTGATGAACCCACCAACCATCTGGATAGGCCAGGACGCGAGTGGTTCTATCAACAACTCAATGCCTGGCAGGGCGGGGCGCTGATCGCGAGCCACGATCGGGAGCTGCTGGCGCGGATGCCGCGCATTCTTGAGCTGACCCCTGCGGCGCTGCGCAGCTATGGTGGCAACTACGAGCACTATCAACAGCAGCGTGATGCGGAGCAGCAGGCAGCGCGAGCCGCGCTCGATCATGCTGCCACTGAACGCCGCCGCACGCGTGCCAGGCAGCACAAAGAGCATGATGACTGCCAGAGGCGTTCAGCTAAAACGCTCCGCACCGTCGATTCTCTCAATATCGCATCGTTTGAACGAGTGAAGTACAAAGGAGCCGCAAAAGAGCGGCCAGGTACACTGCTGCGCCAGCATCGTGAGCAGCAGGGTGCATTGGACAGTGCGGTGAAGCAGGCGCGGGAGCGGGTGGAAGAGGATACGCCGGTAATGTTTACTCTGCCCGGTAGTGTGGTGCCCTGCGGTAAGCAGGTGCTGGTGCTGGAGGCGCTACAGCTGGCACATCAGACACATCCAGCGCTCGACTGGCGTATGGATGGCCCGATGCGGGTAGCACTACGTGGCCCCAATGGCTGCGGAAAAACCACGCTGCTTAAAACGCTAATGGGTCTTGAAACACCGCTTGCCGGGCGTTGCCAGCTGTCGGTTGCTGCCGCCTGGCTGGATCAGCATCTTAGCCAGTTCGACTTATCGTTATCGGTAATGGACCATCTTCGCGCGGGTGACACACCGCTCGAAGAAGGGGGGCTGCGTACCCGGCTGGCGCAGCTACAGCTTGGGGCGGATAAAGTGAATCTGCCGTTATCGGCGCTCAGCGGTGGTGAACGGTTAAAGGCGGCGCTGGCCTGCGTACTGTGGCGGCGAGAATCAACACAGCTCTTACTGCTGGATGAACCGACCAATCATCTCGATCTGGCATCGGTACAGGCGATTGAGGCGGCACTGGCTGATTTTCCAGGGGCGATGCTGGTGGTGTCTCACGACGAGGCGTTCTTACAGGGGCTGAAACTGACCCATGCGCTGGAGTGGTGCGAGTCAGGCTGGCATTTTACCGCGCTATAGATAAAAAAAATCCCCGCCATAAGGCAGGGATTTTCAATTCTTAGCGGCGTTAACTTACAGGGAAGTTACGTTGCCAGCTGCTGGGCCTTTAGCGCCGTTCTCGATGGTGAAGGAAACTTTCTGACCTTCGTCCAGAGATTTGTAGCCATCGTTCTGGATAGCAGAGAAGTGTACGAACACGTCTTTAGAACCATCGTCAGGAGTGATGAAGCCGAAACCTTTATCAGCGTTGAACCATTTTACGATACCAGTCATTTTACCGGACATAGAAATTACCTTTAAAAATTAATTGAGCCTTACGGCGATATGGCATGCTTTACAGAATTTAAAGCGTAAAGGAAATGTCACTACGAGGGGTACCAATGGATAACCTTGAAGGGAACTGCTTTACTCAACTGCTTTGTGGTCTGTATGTCAAACCGTGGATGTATTAACGCATACTTCTTATCGCAAAAGCAAACGTTATCTACGGAAAAATTGCAAAGCCCCTGGGGTTTTAGCATTGGCATTGATTATTAATTAATTGATAAATAATGACTATTTATACTTGTGAGTGGTTTGTAAAAAACGTTATTTGACCCCGGCAGCGCACTGCCGGGGTCAAATATCAGACCTTTTGTGCCGATTCAGGCAGCGTTGCCGCTGCGTTGTCGCTTTGATTCTGCTGATTTTTACCGGCCGCGTACTTCACCATTAGCGCGATGGCCGACAGTACTGCGGGGATAGCCAGCAGGGCAAAAATTGTCTTAAACGACAGCTCTGCCTGCATCAGGAAGGCGCCGCTGAAGGCACCGAGGATCCCGCCGAAGCGCCCCAGGCCCAGCATCCAGGCCACGCCAGTTGCACGCCCTTGGGTTGGATAAAAGCCGGCGGCCAGCGCTGGCATCGAGGATTGTGCGCCGTTCATAATCGTCCCCGCGATAAATACCATCACGCCCATCAGCACCAGGTTGCTGGTAGAGAAGCCCACCAGGCAGACAAAGATGCCGGTTAGCAGGTAGCCCACCGCTACCACTTTATTCGGGTTGATTTTGTCCATCAGCGCGCCCAGCACCAGCACGCCAATTCCCCCTCCGAGCGGGAACAACGCGGTGATGACGGAAGCCTGGCTCAACGTTGCGCCGGTCTCACGGATCAGCAGCGGTAGCCAGCTGGTCAGCAGGTAGAAGATCAGCAGGCCCATAAAGTAGGTCAGGCACAGCATGATGGTTCCGACCAGGTAGCGCGGGGAGAAAATGACCCCCAGCGCCGACTGCTCTTTGACCTGGCCTGCTTCCTGCAGAACAAAGCGAGTGTTCTCTGGCAGCGCGGCAATGCGGCGCAGAATATTGCCAATCTGTTGCTGAGAGCGGTTTTTGACCGCCAGATAACGGGCCGACTCCGGCAGCAGGAAAATTAACGCGACCGCCAGCGCCAGCGGCATTACGCCGCCCAGCACCAGTACGCTCTGCCAGCCGTAATGCGGGATCATCCATGCGGAGATAAAGCCGCCCATTGATGAACCAATCGGGAAGCCGACGAACATCAGGTTAACCAGCAGCGCGCGGCGGCGCTCTGGCGCGTATTCGCTCATTAACGTTGCGGCGTTTGGCATGGCGGCACCAAGCCCCAGGCCGGTTAAGAAACGCAGAACCGTCAGCTGCGTTAGCGAGGTGGCGAAGGCGGTAATCAGGCTGAAGCCGCCAAAGACCAGAATCGACAGCACCAGTACCTTCTTACGACCAATGCGGTCGGCCATTGGCCCTGCGGTCAGTGCGCCAACGGCAAGGCCTACCAGCGCGGCGCTCATCACCGGGCCGAGGTCAGATTTTTGCACGCCCCATTCCTGAACCAGGTCGGAGGCAATAAAGCCGATAATGGCGGTATCGAAGCCGTCCATCGCCACGGTCACAAAGCACAGCACCAGAATCATCCACTGGTACTTTGAGAAGGGGTGGCGGTTGATAAAAGCCTGAATATCCGTTGTTGTCTGTGTTGTCATGCGGTAATTCCTGCTAATCGGTGCGAAGAAGTGGTTTTTTCAACGCTTATCTTCTTCGTTGGTATTGAGGTATTTGGGCGATTATCGAACGTTTTGTCGTTAATCGTTCGTTAAATAAAATCACTTATGCCGCAGGACAACAATCCGCTGTGGTCAGGAAGTGTGCGATTATCGCGCTATCCGTGATGAATTGGCTTGTTATTAGATGAAAAATAGCGATATATCAGTGTGTTATTTCTGTTTTTGTACCGGGTTTTCGCGATGATAAATGTGATGGATGCAACAGCTTGTTAACATTTTGCGGTAACCGCCGGAGAACGTATGAAAAAGGTATCTTGCGGCGCGGCTCTGGACTATCCTTGTCACCGTTAGGCACGCGTGTGCCGGTTTGCGCTTTTTTTGGCTGAAGGAGTATGAAAATGGCGACAGGAAAGTCCTGCTCTCGCTGGTTTGCGCCTGTTGCGGCGTTATTAATGGTGGTTAGCCTGAGTGGGTGTTTTGACAAGGAAGGCGATCAGCGTAAAGCATTCGTCGATTTCCTGCAGAATACCGTTATGCGCGGCGGTGAACGCCTGCCGACGCTGACCGCTGACCAGAAAAAACAGTTCGGACCTTTTGTTTCCGACTACGCCGTTATTTATGGCTACTCACAGCAGGTAAGCCAGGCGATGGATGCAGGTTTACGTCCGGTGGTTGATAGCGTTAACGCGATTCGCGTGCCGCAGGATTACATGACCCAGCGCGAGCCGCTGCGTCAGGCTAATGGTTCACTGGGCGTTCTGAGCCAGCAGCTGCAGAATGCGAAAATGCAGGCTGATGCCGCGCACGCTGCGCTGAAGCAGGCAGATGACCTGAAGCCGGTGTTTGATCAGGTGTACAGCAAAGTGGTGACCGGCCCGTCCGATGCGCTGCAGCCGTTGATCCCAGCCGCGCAGGTGTTCACACAGCAGCTGGTGCAGGTGGGTGATTTTGTTGCGCAGCAGGGTACTCAGGTGAGCTTCGTGGCGAACGGTATCCAGTTCCCAACTTCGCAGCAGGCAAGTCAGTACAACTCGCTGATTGGCCCACTGGCGGCACAGCACCAGGCGTTTAGCCAGGCGTGGACCGCAGCAGTTAACGCCACCAGATAAGCATTATGGCTGCCCGGCGCGATGCCGGGCAGCGTCGTTTATCCCGCAACCTGCGGGTTCACGCAGTTCTTCTCCACGTTCCCTTGCAGCGCATCAATCAGGTTATCCACCGCACAGGCCGCCATGTTGTAGCGGGTTTCATGCGTCGCGGAACCAATATGCGGCAACGCCACCACGTTAGGTAACTTCAGCAGCGGGGAGTCCACCGGCAGCGGCTCTTGCTCAAATACGTCCAGCCCGGCGGCGTGGATCTCACCGTTTTGCAGCGCGGTTATCAGCGCTTGCTCGTCTACTACCGGGCCACGGCCGGCGTTAATAAAGATGGCGGAAGATTTCATACGGGCAAACTGCTCGGCGCCGAACAGGTGGTGTGTCTCTTCGCTCAGCGGCAGGATCAGGCAGACAAAATCGGCTTCTTCCAGCAGCGTATTTAAATCACAGTAGCGGGCATTAAAGCGCTCTTCCGCCTGCGGATGATGGCGTCGGGCGTTGTAGATAATCGGCATGTTGAAGCCGAAATGCGCGCGCTGGGCGAGGGCCATACCAATACGCCCCATCCCGACAATCCCCAACGTCTTGTGGTGTACGTCGATGCCGAACCAGTCCGGGCCGATGCCCTGTTTCCACTCGCCTGCTTTGACACGTTCGGCCACTTCTACCACGCGACGAGCGGAGCTTAATACCAGCGCCATCAGCGTATCGGCTACGGTTTCGGTTAGCACCGTCGGCGTGTGCATCAGCAGAATGCGACGAGCGTTTAGCGCATCGACATCGAAATTATCATAGCCCACGGAGATGGTGGAGGTGGCACGCAGCTTCGGCATCTTCTCTAACAAAGCGGTATCAACGGTTTCACTGGAGCCCAGCAGCCCTTCAGCATTGGCGAACGCCTCAGCATGCTGTTGCACAGTCTCCGGGTACAGGTTGGGTACGCGGGTGACGGCGAAATGATCGTTCAGGCGTTGTAACAAATCATCGGGCAGGGCTTTGTAGAGAATAACGGACGGCTTCATGGGGATCTCCATGGATTGAAGAAGGAAGAGTTGATCGTTAGCAGGCTTAACAATCCCACAGCGAGGTGAAAAGTGCCAGCCCAGAAAATAGGGAGGGATGAAAGCCGGGCAGAGCGCAGGCCCTACCCGGCAGGGGATTACTGCGGGCTTAAGGTGATTTCTACGCGACGGTTCTGCGCTTTGCCTTCAGCAGTGCTGTTGCTGGCGATAGGATTTGCCGGGCCCATACCGGAAGTACGGATACGAGCAGCGGCCACGCCCTGGGTGATAAGCGAGCTGGCTACGGAGTCAGCGCGTTGCTGCGACAGCGTCATGTTCAACTGCTGGCTGCCGGTGCTGTCGGTATAGCCGACCACGTTCACCGCGGTTTTCTCATACTCTTTCAGCACCATTGCCACGCCGGTCAGGGTGTTAGCCCCTGCGGGTTTCAGGGTGGAAGAGGAGCTATCGAAGGTGACGTTGTTTGGCATGTTCAGCACGATATTGTTGCCGTTACGCGTGACGCTCACGCCGGTCCCCTGCATTTTCTGACGCAGTTTGGCTTCTTGAGCATCCATATAATAGCCCACGCCGCCGCCAACGGCTGCACCAGCCGCCGCGCCAATCAGCGCGCCTTTGCCGCGATCGTGTTTAGACGAGGCCAGCGCGCCGATACCCGCGCCCACGAGTGTCCCGAGGCCTGCGCCAATGCCGGTTTTACTGGCTTCCTGTTCGCCGGTATACGGGTTAGTGGTACAGCCGGAAACGGCCAGTGCGCCGCTAACCAGGGCCGCAATCATGAGCATGCGTTTTTTCATCTTATTTCCTTAATCCTTTTTATTCTTTGCCACGGCAGGTGTGGCGGTTGATTATGACGTGCAAAACCGGGGAAAATTCCCGGAAGATTTTGTCTTTTTGTAAAAAACATTGAGCGATGAACAAAACGTCGCCGAACTACCTGCATCAGCTATCCGGGAGCTTGCTTTGCCACATTCACCGACCACGAAAACTATCCTTACTGCCGCCCACTGGGGCCCCATGTGGGTTGAGACCGACGGCGATCGCGTGCTCTCTTCACGCGGTGTGCTGAAAACGTCGTTCACCAATTCGCTGCAAAGCGTGGTCCGCGATCAGGTGCACAGCAAAACGCGCGTACGCTACCCGATGGTGCGTAAGGGCTTTCTGGCATCGCCGAGCCAGCCTCAAGGCGTTCGCGGCCAGGATGAGTTTGTGCGGGTGAGTTGGGACGAGGCGTTGACGCTGATTGACCAGCAGCACCGTCGTATTCGTGAAAGCTACGGGCCGTCGTCCATTTTTGCGGGATCTTACGGCTGGCGTTCAAATGGTGTGTTACACAAAGCGGCGACGCTGCTTCAGCGTTATATGAGCCTGGCGGGCGGTTATACGGGGCATCTGGGCGATTACTCTACCGGCGCGGCGCAGGCGATCATGCCGCACGTGGTGGGCGGCAACGAGGTCTATCAGCAGCAGACCAGCTGGCCAATGGTGCTGGAGCACACCGATGTGGTGGTGCTGTGGAGCGCCAACCCGATGAATACGCTGAAGATTGCCTGGAACGCTTCTGACGAACAGGGGCTGCCCTATTTTGAACAACTGCGAAAGAGCGGTAAACGCCTGATCTGTATCGATCCGATGCGATCGGAAACCGTTGCCTTTTTTGGTGAGTCGATGGAGTGGATTGCGCCGCATATGGGCACGGACGTGGCGCTGATGCTGGGTATCGCCCATACGCTTTTAGTCAATAGCTGGCACGATACCGACTTTTTATCACGCTGCACCACCGGTTTCCCGACGTTTGCTGATTACCTGCTGGGTAAAAACGACGATGAGGCGAAGTCCGCTGAATGGGCGGCTGCAATCTGTGGCGTTAGTGCAGATAAAATTCGCGAACTAGCGGATATCTTTCACAAAAACACCACCATGCTGATGTCTGGCTGGGGAATGCAGCGCCAGCAGTTTGGCGAACAAAAGCACTGGATGCTGGTGACGCTTGCCGCCATGCTGGGGCAGATTGGCACGCCGGGTGGCGGCTTTGGCCTCTCTTATCATTTTGCGAACGGCGGTAACCCGACGCGTCGCGCGGCGGTGCTGGCATCAATGCAGGGTACGGTGAAAGATGGCGTTGATGCCGTTGATAAAATCCCGGTAGCGCGAATCGTCGAGGCGCTGGAAAACCCTGGCGCGCCGTACCAGCATAACGGATTGGATCGCCACTTCCCGGATATCCGCTTCGTCTGGTGGGCGGGGGGTGCCAACTTTACCCATCATCAGGATACCAACCGGCTGATTCGCGCCTGGCAAAAACCGGAACTGGTCGTCATCTCCGAATGCAACTGGACGGCAGCGGCACGCCATGCCGATATCGTGCTGCCAGCCACTACCTCGTTTGAACGTAACGACCTCACCATGACCGGCGATTACAGTAATCAGCACCTGGTGCCAATGAAGCGAGTGGTGATGCCGCGTGATGAAGCGCGCGATGATTTTGAGGTGTTTGCCGACCTCAGCGAGCGCTGGGAAACCGGCGGACATGCACGCTTTACCGAAGGGAAAAACGACCTTCAATGGTTGGAAACCTTCTATCACATTGCCGGGCAGCGCGGAGCCAGCCAGCAGGTGACGCTACCTCCGTTTGCTGAATTCTGGCAAGCCAACGAATTGATTGAGATGCCGGAGAGCGAGCAGAACGCCGCCTTTGTGCGCTTCGGCGCGTTTCGCGCTGACCCGCAGGCAAATCCGCTGAAAACGCCAAGCGGTAAAATTGAAATCTACTCCGAGCGTATTGCCAGCTTCCAGTATCCCGACTGCCCGCCGCACCCGATGTGGTTGGAGCCAGACGAGTGGCACGGCAATGCGCAGCCGGGCCAGCTTCAGCTTTTGTCCGCCCATCCGGCGCATCGCCTGCACAGCCAACTCAACCATACGACGCTGCGTGAACGCTATGCGGTTGCCGGGCGTGAGCCACTAACGCTGCACCCGCAGGATGCGCAGGCACGGCAGATTAACGATGGCGATCTGGTACGCGTCTGGAACCATCGCGGGCAGGTGCTGGCGGGTGCGGTGGTGAGTGAGGACATCAAGCCCGGCGTAATCTGCCTGCATGAAGGGGCATGGCCGGATTTAGACCTTCAGGCGGACGGTATCTGTAAAAACGGTGCGGTGAATGTTCTCACCAAAGATATCCCCAGCTCTCGGCTGGGGAACGGGTGCGCGGGGAATACGGCGCTGGCCTGGATTGAAAAATATGCGGGGCCAGCGCTTACGTTAACGGCGTTTGATCCGCCTGCCAATGCATAATCCAGGTCGGATGCCGGGTTTCATCTTGCCACGCGCTGTCCTGAATACGGAAACCCTGCGCGTGGTAGAAATTCACCGCCCGGCTGTTCTTCTGATACACCTCCAGGCTGAGCTCGGAGAAGCGCTGCTTCACGACGCTCAGCAGCGCGCTACCAATGCCGTGGTGGAGTAGGTTCGGCGCGACAAACAGCGCGCCAACGAACCTTGCTTCAATCACGCTGACAAACCCCTGTAGCCGCTGCTCCTCCTCAAAGACCCAGGTTTCTGCCGCCGGGAGATAGGTGTCGCGCACGATGGGCAGGCTCTCCTGCCAGTACTGGGGGGCGATAAACGGGTGAGCGTAGGTAGTGCTTTCCAGCCAGAGCCCCAACAGCGGTTCAAACTGGCTAGTGTTCCATTTTCTTATCATGCTGAGCTCCAGGATGGCAGAAGCAGTGGGTGACGTGGTCGTTGACCAGCCCACAGGCTTGCATGAAGGAATAACAAATCGTGGTGCCAACAAACTTAAAGCCGCGTTTTTTCAGTGCCTTAGATAGCGCATCAGAGGCGGGCGTTGAGGTGGCAATGCCGCTCAGTTCGGCAGCCTGGGTGACGATTGGAGTGTTATCAACAAACGACCAGACAAAATCGTTAAACGATTCGCCGTTGGCTTCCATCGCCAGGAAGGCGCGAGCGTTGCCGATAATGGCCTGAATTTTTCCCCGATGGCGAATGATGCCGGCATCCAGCACCAGCCGCTCCACGTCGGCTTCGGTCATTGCGGCGACCTTGACCGGGTTGAAATGGTGAAACGCATGGCGATAGTTTTCGCGTTTTTTCAGTACGGTAATCCAGGAAAGCCCGGCCTGCTGTCCTTCCAGACAGATCATCTCAAACAGCTCCTGGTTATCCCTTTGGGGCACGCCCCATTCAGTGTCGTGATACGCGATGTACAGCGGATCCTGACTTACCCAACCGCAGCGTTGCATTTGATTCTCCCTGTTTTTGTTGATGGATCACGCCTGATAATAAAACCCTGCACTTCTCTTGACGCTGATAAGAAAATAGCAATAGTTAGTACAGGGGAGTTCCCCTCTAAAAACATAACAATAATTGCCGAATCTGGCTCTTTAGTGGAGTCAATTAATGAATAATAAGAAATGCAATGGCCTTTGGCGATGTGCTGTTCCGGCATCGGGCTTTGTGTGGATGTTACTTTCGCCACATGCAAATGCCTGGCAACAGGAATATATCGTGTCTGATGGGCAAAGTAATACTGCCGAGCGCTATACATGGGATAGCGATCACCAACCGCGCTATGACGATATCCTTGCCGAACGCATTGAGGCACTGCAGATGGGGGCCGGGGTCAATATGAATTTGCCGGATAACACCCCGCTGGATGCGACTAAAACCATGAGCATCGGCTTAAATATTCCGCTGACGGAAAATATGACGATGGGCCCCGTCGCCGCCTGGCACTACGACGGTTCGCCGGGCTTCATGTGGAATGAATTCGGCGATACGGTGAACAGCGTTTCGCAGTCCGATGCGTTGTGGCATGCCAGCGTCAGTACGCTGGGCTGGCGCGTTGATTCGCATCCGTGGTTAGGGATCCGCCCGTGGGCGCAGGTGAGCTACAACCAGCAGTTTGGCGAAAACCAATGGAAAGCGCAGTCCGGGCTTAACCGTACGCCAACCTCAACGCAGGATGGCAACTGGGTTGATGTGACTCTGGGGGCAGATATGTTATTAAATTCACATCTGGCCGCCTATGCCGCGCTCTCGCAGGCCGATAACATGTCTGCTGGCACCAACTACTCCTACATGATGGGCGTGAGCGCGCGCTTCTGATCTACGATGTTTCTTTGAAAAATTCAGCGGCAGGTTATTTTTCGCAATGCCATTCATTCCGCCGCTGATGCATTTCATTCCGTCCTGAATGCACTTCATGCCTTTTAAAACCCGCAAAAATGCTAACTTCGTTATCGTTGGCAGCAGTTAATTTAAGAAGGCATCATCATCATGAACGCTGCAACCAAAAATCATACCCGCTGGCTGACATTATTCGGCACCATCATTACCCAATTCGCATTAGGTTCCGTTTATACCTGGAGCCTGTTTAACAGCGCGTTGTCCACTAAGCTGGATGCATCCGTTAGCCAGGTGGCGTTCTCCTTCGGTTTATTAAGTTTAGGTCTGGCGCTCTCTTCTTCCGTAGCCGGTAAATTACAGGAACGCTTTGGCGTAAAACGCGTCACGATGGCTTCCGGTATTCTGCTGGGTATCGGTTTCTTCATGACGGCTCATGCGAACAATCTGATGATGCTGTGGCTGAGCGCGGGGGTTATTGTGGGTCTGGCGGACGGTGCGGGCTACTTGCTGACGCTCTCCAACTGCGTGAAATGGTTCCCGGAGCGTAAAGGTCTGATCTCCGCCTTTGCGATCGGTTCTTATGGTTTAGGTAGCCTCGGTTTTAAATTCATCGATAGCCAGCTGCTGGCAACGGTCGGCCTGGAAAAAACCTTCATGATCTGGGGCGCTATCGTACTGGTGATGATTGTCTTCGGTTCCATGCTGATGACCGATGCACCAAACCAGAAAGTCACCACCACCAACGGCGTTGTCGCGAACGATTTCACCCTGGCAGAGTCTATGCGTAAACCGCAGTACTGGATGCTGGCCGTGATGTTCCTGACTGCCTGCATGAGTGGCCTGTACGTAATCGGCGTAGCGAAAGACATCGCGCAGGGCATGGTACATCTGGATCTGGCAACCGCAGCGAACGCCGTGACCGTTATCTCCATTGCTAACCTGGGCGGCCGTCTGGTGCTGGGTATTCTGTCTGATAAAATTGCGCGCATCCGTGTTATCACCATCGGTCAGGTTATCTCGCTGGTGGGTATGGCGGCGCTGCTGTTTGCTCCGCTGAATGAAGTGACCTTCTTTGCGGCGATTGCCTGTGTGGCCTTTAACTTCGGCGGCACCATCACCGTCTTCCCATCGCTGGTCAGCGAATTCTTTGGCCTGAACAACCTGGCGAAAAACTACGGTGTGATTTATCTGGGCTTCGGTATTGGCAGCATCTGTGGTTCCCTGATTGCGTCGATGTTCGGCGGGTTCTACATCACCTTCTGCGTCATCTTCGCCCTGCTGATTCTCTCTCTGGCACTGTCTACGACAATTCGTCAGCCAAAAACAGAAGCTCTGCAGGAAGCTCACGCTTAATTATTACCTCTCATCTTTAGTTGATTCTGACCAAATATTGTAAATGTTTGGTCAGATCACACTCTCTCCGAATACTTTTCTCCTTTCTTGTTGTCTACTTATCGCGCTTGCATGTGATGCCTGTAATGGCATAACGCATATATTAATTGGTCCGCTAATAATGTGATTTGGCACCAGTTTTTCTTTTTCCCTTTTTCCCAGGGTTTTGTTGAATGCGATATATAAAAGCGATGTCCCAGCAGACGTTGAGTCTTCTGCTGGCGGTCTACATCGGCTGGTTTATGAACTTCTCCGTATTGTTCCGTCGATTTGAGGGGTATTTGCAGGACTTCAGTTTCGAGAAAGGTCTGTTCATCGTTATTGAGCTTGTTGCTACGCTGCTGGTGACTTTCTTCTTATTCCGCGTGCTCTCTATTGGGGGCCGTCGGTTGTGGAAGGTGCTGGCAACGCTGGTGGTGCTGATTTCTGCCGGCGCCAGCTATTACATGACCAACCTGAACGTCGTGATTGGCTATGGCATTGTGGCTTCGGTCATGACCACTGACGTCGATCTTTCGAAGGAGGTCGTAGGCTGGCACTTTATCAGCTGGCTGGTGCTGACCAGTATCCTGCCGCTGGCCTGTATCTGGATTAATCAGGCGCGCGATACGCTGCTTTATCAGCTGCGCACGCCAGGGCAGCGCATTCGCGGCATTGCAATTGTGCTGCTGTCGGCGCTGCTGGTCTGGGGGCCGATTCGTCTGATGGAGGTTCATCTGAAGGAGGGCGAACGGCAAGCACAGGTGGATTTGCCGAGCTATGGCGGCGTTCTGGCCAACTCCTATCTGCCGAGCAACTGGGTGGCGGCGTTGGGCCTTTATGGCTGGACGCAGGTTGACGAGTCAACCGACACCCGGGAGTTGTTCGACCCGGCGAAGAACTTCACCTATGTCCCGCCAAAGGATATCGATGACACCTATATGGTGTTTATCATCGGTGAAACCACCCGCTGGGATCATATGGGCCTGTTTGGCTACGCGCGCAATACCACGCCGGGGCTGGCAAAGGAGAAAAACCTGGTCGCGTTCCGCGGCTACTCCTGTGATACCGCCACCAAGCTTTCGCTGCGCTGTATGTTTGTCCGCCAGGGCGGCGCGAGCGATAATCCGCAGCGTACGCTGAAAGAGCAGAACGTCTTTGCGGTGCTGCATCAACTGGGCTTCACCGGTGACCTGCTGGCGATGCAGAGTGAGCTGTGGTTCTACAGCAACACGATGGCGAACAATATTGCTTATCGTGAGCAGATTGGCGCGGAGCCGCGTAACCGTGGTAAGAGTGTGGACGACATGCTACTGGCCGATGAGCTACAAAACGTGCTCGCCCGTCAGAGTGAGAAGGGCAAACACCTCATTATTATCCACACTAAAGGCTCGCACTTTAACTACACCCAGCGTTACCCGCGCAACTTTGCGCAGTGGAAACCGGAGTGCGTGAACGTGGACGACAAGTGCAGCAAGGCGGAGCTAATCAACTCTTACGATAACTCCATAACCTATGTCGATCACTTCCTGGTGAACGTTTTCGATCAACTGCGCGATAAGAAGGCGATTGTCTTCTTTGCCGCGGATCACGGCGAGTCGATTAATGAGCACGAACGCCTGCACGGCACGCCGCGTAAGATGGCGCCGCCAGAGCAGTTCCGCGTGCCGATGATGGTCTGGATGTCGGATAAATATCTGCAGAACCCGGACCACGCGAAGTCGTTCGCCTACCTGCAACAGCAGGCGGCGATGAAGCAGCCGAAGCGCCACGTGGAGCTGTACGACACGATTATGGGTTGCCTGGGTTATACCTCGCCAGACGGCGGTATTAATGAGTTCAACAACTGGTGCCACGTGCCTGAAAGTAAGAAAACGGCGCAGTGATGCGTTCTTCACCGAACAAAAGGCATGGATTTAATAAGGGATTGACGGCCCAAAAACGCAGCAGTAAGATCTGCTGCGTACGGTGATTGGCGCAGCCTGGTAGCGCACTTCGTTCGGGACGAAGGGGTCGGAGGTTCGAATCCTCTATCACCGACCAGTTTGGAAAGCCTGCTCAACGAGCAGGCTTTTTGCGTTTATAGCATCTGGTAACCGGACCAGGCGTTTACGTCGGCGAAACCCCGGCGGCGCTTCGCTTGGCCGGGCTACGTGTTCTGCGATTGTAGGCCGGAAAAGGCGTTTACGTCGCCATCCGGCAATGCGTGATTCCTGAAGCCTCCTTCCGGCAACACAAACGCTTCCCCTGCCTGTTCACAATTTTGTGACATATTCCATTGTATTTTCGTATGCATAGGCGAATCTTTTTTTTCGCTGCTTATGACTAAGCTCAGCATTTTCCCCTGTGCGTTTTAACGTTCGCGGCATTAATCGCTCAGATTATCATCATATCGAAATAAATTTTTCACATAACGGCTAAATGTTAATCGCTGAATGTTGCAAATTATTAAGTGGATTACTCTGCCTTCTTGCCCATAGCATAAATTTCTCTGCTGAAAATAGTGCTTCGGGGTTTTTTTAATCTTTGCCCATCCATTCTCACCTTCAATACAAATCCCGGTTAACTGTATTGACGTTTTCACATTCTATTGACAGATTGTAGGGCATGAGGGGCATTTCATGGAGAATCCGCACTGCAACTCAGATGTTCCAGTGAAAGGAATCCCTCGCCTCTAAATGCATCGACCCAGCCGGTTCAAAAATAAATAAGGTCAGGCGGTGTAACCCAATGCAAAGGGTAAAAACAACACATAATCACATTGGAGCAGAATAATGAGTATTTCCTTGAAGAAGTCAGGGATGCTGAAGCTGGGTCTCAGCCTGGTCGCTATGACCGTTGCAGCCAGCGTACAGGCAAAAACCCTGGTTTATTGTTCAGAAGGCTCGCCGGAAGGCTTTAACCCACAGCTCTTTACGTCTGGTACCACCTATGATGCCAGCTCCGTACCTATCTATAACCGTCTGGTTGAATTCAAAACCGGTACCACGGAAGTGATTCCAGGTCTGGCTGAGAAGTGGGACATCAGCCCGGACGGCAAAACCTACACTTTCCACCTGCGTCAGGGCGTGAAGTGGCAGGACAATAAAGATTTCAAACCAACGCGTGACATGAACGCCGACGACATCGTCTTCTCCTTCGACCGTCAGAAAAACGCACAGAACCCGTACCACAAAGTCTCTGGCGGCAGCTATGAATACTTTGAAGGCATGGGCCTGCAGGACCTGATTAGCGAAGTGAAAAAAGTCGACGATCATACCGTTCAGTTCGTGCTGACTCGCCCGGAAGCGCCGTTCCTGGCCGACCTGGCGATGGACTTCGCGTCTATTCTGTCAAAAGAATATGCTGACAACATGCTGAAAGCCGGCACGCCGGAGAAAGTTGACCTGAACCCAATCGGTACCGGTCCATTCCAGCTGGTTCAGTACCAGAAAGACTCCCGTATTCTGTACAAAGCCTTCCCGGGCTACTGGGGCACCAAGCCGCAGATTGACCGCCTGGTCTTCTCCATCACGCCTGACGCTTCCGTGCGTTACGCTAAGCTGCAGAAGAATGAGTGCCAGGTCATGCCGTACCCGAACCCGGCTGACATCGCGCGCATGAAAGAAGACAAGAGCATCAACCTGATGGAGCAGGCTGGCCTGAACGTCGGCTACCTCTCCTTCAACACCGAGAAAAAACCGTTTGATGACGTGAAAGTGCGTCAGGCGCTGACCTACGCGGTGAACAAAGAAGCGATCATCAAAGCCGTTTATCAGGGCGCTGGCGTTGCGGCTAAGAACCTGATCCCGCCAACCATGTGGGGCTATAACGACGACGTCAAAGACTACAGCTACGATCCGGAAAAAGCTAAGGCGCTGCTGAAAGAAGCGGGCCAGGATAAAGGCTTCACCGTTGAGCTGTGGGCGATGCCGGTACAGCGCCCGTACAACCCGAACGCTCGCCGTATGGCCGAGATGATTCAGGCTGACTGGGCGAAGATCGGCGTACAGGCCAAAATCGTGACCTACGAGTGGGGTGAGTACCTCAAGCGTGCGAAAGCCGGTGAGCACCAGGCGGTCATGATGGGCTGGACCGGCGACAACGGGGATCCGGATAACTTCTTCGCGACGCTGTTCAGCTGCGCGGCGGCGAAAGACGGTTCCAACTACTCTCGCTGGTGCTACAAGCCGTTTGAAGATCTGATTCAACCGGCACGTGCTACCGACGACCACAACAAACGCGTTGAGCTGTACAAACAGGCTCAGGTGGTAATGCACGATCAGGCTCCAGCGCTGATCATCGCTCACTCCACCGTATACGAGCCGGTGCGTAAAGAAGTCAAAGGCTATGTGGTTGACCCGTTAGGTAAACACCACTTCGACAACGTATCTATCGAATAATAAAGACGATGCCTTAACCGGCAGCGCAACGCTTCCTGCCCCCCTTGGGGTGGGAAGCTGCGCCGTATCTGCGCCTCTTGCGTTTAATAAAGGCGGCAGATTTGTGAGCAATACAGACGACCTGTGACCAGGCGGGACGTCATTAGAGAGAATCAGGGTTATGTTGCAGTTCATCCTCAAACGATTGGGTCTGGTGATCCCGACGTTTATCGGTATCACCCTCCTCACGTTTGCCTTCGTGCATATGATCCCCGGCGATCCGGTGATGATTATGGCGGGCGAGCGTGGTATTTCCCCTGAGCGCCATGCCCAGCTTCTGGCCGAACTCGGCCTGGATAAGCCAATGTGGCAACAGTACCTCCACTATATCTGGGGCGTACTGCACGGTGACTTAGGCATTTCATTGAAAAGCCGACTCCCGGTGTGGGACGAGTTCGTGCCGCGTTTTAAAGCGACGCTGGAGCTCGGTATCTGCGCCATGATTTTCGCCATCGCCGTGGGAATCCCGGTAGGCGTACTGGCCGCTGTTAAGCGCGGTTCCATCTTCGATCATACCGCCGTTGGCCTGGCGCTGACCGGCTACTCCATGCCGATTTTCTGGTGGGGCATGATGCTGATTATGCTGGTGTCGGTGCACTGGAACCTGACGCCGGTCTCCGGACGCGTCAGTGACATGGTGTTCCTTGACGATTCCAACCCGCTGACCGGCTTTATGTTGATTGATACTGCCATCTGGGGCGATCCGGGCAACTTTATCGATGCGCTGGCGCATATGGTTCTGCCCGCTATCGTGCTCGGCACTATTCCGCTGGCGGTTATCGTGCGTATGACCCGCTCCTCTATGCTGGAAGTACTGGGTGAAGATTATATCCGTACCGCGCGCGCCAAGGGCTTAACCCGTATGCGCGTCATCATCGTTCACGCTCTGCGTAACGCCATGCTGCCGGTGGTGACCGTTATCGGCCTGCAGGTCGGTACGCTGCTGGCAGGTGCGATTCTGACGGAAACCATCTTCTCCTGGCCGGGCCTGGGACGCTGGCTGATTGACGCGCTGCAACGCCGTGACTATCCGGTAGTGCAGGGTGGGGTGCTGCTGGTGGCGACGATGATTATCCTCGTCAACCTGCTGGTAGACCTGCTGTACGGCGTGGTGAACCCGCGCATTCGTCATAAGAAGTAAGGGGCCATCATGTCACAAGTTACTGAGAATAAAGCACCGGTGCCGATGACCCCGTTCCAGGAATTCTGGCACTACTTTAAGCGCAATAAAGGCGCGGTTGTCGGCCTGGTTTACGTGGTTATCGTGCTGTTTATTGCTATCTTCGCCAACTGGATTGCGCCGTATAACCCGGCCGATCAGTTCCGCGATACGCTGCTCGCGCCACCGGCGTGGCAGGAAGGTGGCACCTGGGCGCATCTGTTTGGTACCGATGATGTGGGTCGCGATGTGCTGTCCCGTCTGATGTACGGTGCGCGCCTGTCGCTGCTGGTCGGCTGTCTGGTCGTAGTGCTGTCGCTGGTGATGGGCATTGTGCTGGGGCTGGTTGCCGGTTACTTCGGCGGCCTGGTCGATAACATCATCATGCGCGTCGTCGACATCATGCTGGCGTTGCCAAGCCTGCTGCTGGCGCTGGTACTGGTGGCTATCTTCGGCCCGTCGATTGGTAACGCCGCGCTGGCGCTGACCTTCGTCGCCCTGCCGCACTATGTCCGTTTAACCCGTGCCGCCGTACTGGTGGAGGTGAACCGCGACTACGTGACCGCTTCCCGCGTGGCGGGTGCCGGGGCGATGCGTCAGATGTTCGTCAACATTTTCCCAAACTGCCTTGCGCCGCTGATTGTTCAGGCATCGCTCGGTTTCTCTAACGCCATTCTCGATATGGCTGCCCTCGGCTTCCTGGGGATGGGCGCACAGCCGCCTACGCCGGAGTGGGGCACCATGCTCTCTGACGTGCTGCAGTTCGCCCAAAGCGCCTGGTGGGTGGTGACCTTCCCAGGGCTGGCGATCCTGCTGACGGTACTGGCGTTTAACCTGATGGGTGACGGTCTGCGTGACGCGCTCGATCCCAAACTGAAGCAGTAAGGGGACCGAGATGGCGTTATTAAATGTAGATAAATTATCGGTGCACTTCGGCGACGAAGGCACACCGTTCAAAGCCGTAGACCGCGTGAGCTACAGCGTAAATCAGGGCGAGGTTGTCGGCATTGTCGGCGAATCCGGTTCGGGCAAATCCGTAAGCTCGCTGGCGATTATGGGGCTGATTGATTATCCCGGCCGCGTGATGGCCGAAAGCCTGCTGTTTAACGGTCAGGATCTGAAGCGCATTTCCGAGAAAGAGCGTCGCAATCTGGTAGGCGCCGAAGTGGCGATGATCTTCCAGGACCCGATGACCAGCCTCAACCCGTGCTATACCGTCGGCTTCCAGATTATGGAAGCGATTAAGGTGCACCAGGGCGGCAACAAGAGCACGCGTCGTCAGCGGGCCATCGACCTGTTAAATCAGGTGGGTATCCCTGACCCGGCCTCGCGTCTGGACGTGTATCCGCACCAGCTTTCCGGTGGGATGAGCCAGCGCGTGATGATTGCCATGGCGATTGCCTGTCGTCCGAAGCTGCTGATTGCCGATGAACCAACTACCGCGCTGGATGTGACCATTCAGGCGCAGATCATCGAACTGCTGCTGGAGCTTCAGCAGAAAGAGAACATGGCGCTGATCCTGATCACTCACGATCTGGCGCTGGTGGCCGAAGCCGCGCACAAAATCATCGTGATGTACGCCGGTCAGGTGGTTGAGACGGGCGCTGCGGGCGATATCTTCCGCGCCCCGCGTCATCCTTATACTCAAGCGCTGCTGCGCGCGCTGCCGGAGTTTGCTCAGGATAAAGCGCGCCTGGCATCGCTGCCGGGCGTGGTCCCGGGCAAATACGACCGCCCGAACGGCTGCCTGCTGAACCCGCGTTGCCCGTATGCGACGGATAAATGCCGCAGCGTAGAGCCTGAGCTGAATACCGTTGACGGTGCTCGCCAGTCGAAATGTCACTACCCACTCGATGATGCCGGGAGGCCCACACTATGAGTACGCACGAGGCCACCTCGCAGCAGCCGCTGCTGCAGGCAATTGACCTGAAAAAACACTACCCGGTGAAGAAGGGGATGTTTGCCCCGGAACGCCTGGTGAAAGCGCTGGACGGCGTGTCATTTACCCTCGAGCGCGGCAAAACGCTGGCGGTGGTCGGGGAATCCGGTTGCGGTAAATCGACGCTGGGTCGTCTGCTGACGATGATCGAAACGCCGAGCGGTGGCGAGCTTTATTATCAGGGGCAGGATCTGCTTAAGCACGACCCGCACGCGCAGAAACTGCGTCGGCAGAAGATCCAGATTGTGTTCCAGAACCCGTACGGCTCGCTGAACCCACGTAAAAAAGTGGGACAGATTCTGGAAGAGCCGCTGCTGATTAACACTTCGCTCAGCAAAGAGCAGCGCCGTGAAAAGGCGCTGGCGATGATGGCGAAAGTGGGCCTGAAAACCGAGCACTATGACCGCTATCCGCATATGTTCTCCGGCGGCCAGCGTCAGCGTATTGCTATCGCCCGTGGTCTGATGCTTGATCCGGACGTAGTGATTGCCGACGAACCGGTCTCTGCGCTCGACGTTTCCGTGCGCGCGCAGGTGCTGAACCTGATGATGGATTTGCAGCAGGAGCTGGGGCTCTCTTACGTTTTTATCTCCCACGACCTGTCAGTCGTAGAGCACATTGCTGATGAAGTGATGGTGATGTACCTGGGCCGCTGCGTAGAGAAGGGGACAAAGGACCAGATCTTCAACAACCCGCGTCACCCGTACACTCAAGCGCTGCTCTCCGCGACGCCGCGACTGAATCCAGACGATCGCCGCGAGCGCATCAAGCTGACCGGCGAGCTGCCAAGCCCGCTGAATCCACCGCCGGGCTGCGCCTTCAACGCCCGCTGCCGCCGCCGCTTTGGCCAGTGCACCCAGCTGCAACCACAGCTGAAAGAGTATGGCGGTCAGTTGGTCGCGTGCTTCGCGGTTGACCAGGATGAGAATCCAGAGAAAACCGTGTAATCGGATCCTCATCAGCTATAACAGAGCCGCAGAGATAAAACCCTGCGGCTTTTTTGTATTTGTAGCCTGGGCAAGGCGTTTACGCTGCCCCCGGGACTGCTCGGAGCTTATCTCGGCATCAATTCCCGGCGTCGCTGCGCTCGGCCGGGCTACGCGCAGGTCGGGCGCTATTCTGAAAATGGGGTTGTTACGGCGAGTTGAGGGGCTGATTGCAGTAGTATCGTCGCCAAGCCGGGTTTCCGGTGAGGCGCAATGTTGCGGGGGCTTGATCCCCGGTGGCACGAGTTGCTGGAAAGAGAAAACCCCCGCACGTTGTTTGGTATAAACCAGCAACATAACGGGGGCTATCACTTGCCTGAACAACAAGAGAATAGCCGCGAACTGTTGCTATTGCAACCAAGGCGGCTACATGACGCTCGCAGAGCTTGGCATGCTTTTCTGGCACGATCTGGCAGCTCCGATTGCGGTGGGAATTATCACCAGCGCCATTCTGAGCAGCTGGCATAACCGGAAATAATGCTGGCTGAGGGGCGTCTGTCCGCCGCAGTGGCAGCATGCGCCCGAACCAGGCCGCAGGGGTAAAACCCTGCGGCCTTTTTCGTATTGGTAGCCCGGGCAAGGCGTTTACGCCGCCCCCGGGACTGCTCGGAGCTTATCTCGGCATCGATTCCCGGCGTCGCTTAGGTCGGGCGCTATTCTGAAAATGGGGTTGTTACGGCGAGTTGAGAGGCTGATTGCAGTAGTATCGTCGCCAAGCCGGGTTTTCCGGTGAGGCGCAATGTTGCGGGGGCTTGATCCCCGGCGGCATAAGTTGCTGGAAAGAGAAAACCCCCGCACGTTGTTTGGTATAAACCAGCAACATAACGGGGGCCATTCTTTGACTCGCAAACAAAGGATAGCCGCGAACTGTTGCTATTGCAACCAAGGCGGCTACATGACGCTCGCAGAGCTTGGCATGCTTTTCTGGCACGATCTGGCAGCTCCGATTGCGGTGGGAATTATCACCAGCGCCATTCTGAGCAGCTGGCATAACCGGAAATAACGCTGGCTGAGGGGTGTCTGTCCGCCGCAGTGGCAGCATGCGCCCGAACCGGGCCGCAGGGGTAAAACCCTGCGGCCTTTTTCGTATTGGTAGTCCGGGCAAGGCGTTTACGCCGACCCCCGGAGTCGCTGCGCTCGGCCGGGCTACGCTCAGGTCGGGCGCTATTCTGAAAATAGAGTTGTTACGGCGAGTTGAGGGGCTGATTGCAGTAGTATCGTCGCCAAGCCGGGTTTCCCGGTGAGGCGCAATGTTGCGGGGGCTTGATCCCCGGTGGCACGAGTTGCTGGAAAGAGAAAACCCCCGCACGTTGTTTGGTATAAACCAGCAACATAACGGGGGCTATCACTTGACCAGACATCAAGAGAATAGCCGCGAACTGTTGCTATTGCAACCAAGGCGGCTACATGACTCTCGCAGAGCTTGGCATGCTTTTCTGGCACGATCTGGCAGCTCCGATTGCGGTGGGAATTATCACCAGCGCTATTCTGAGCAGCTGGCATAACCGGAAATAACGCTGGCTGAGGGGCGTCTGTCCGCCGCAGTGGCAGCATGCGCCCGAACCGGGCCGCAGGGGTAAAACCCTGCGGCCTTTTTCGTTTTACTGTGGGTACGGCACCCAGGAACCACCGTTCAGGCGAACGTAGGGTTTGCCCTGGTACTGAACGACCACGGCGTTGGAGTTTTCCGACACCGCGGCGGTCTGCGGCAGGTTGCCGGTGAAGGCCGACCAGTCGACGCTATCTTCGGTAAAGATTTTGCCGTCTACCGCCCGGGCAACCAGTTCGGAAATCGCCAGGTAACTGCTTGGCTGATTGATATCAATAGCGGCGCCCTGATGCGGTGCTTTCATGCCAAAGAATTTGATCGCGGCCGGTACGTGGGTAATCGATGGGCTTGGGATATCGCGCAGACCGGAGACCTGCATTTTATCGCCCTGCAGCGCCGCGCCATGCTCCGGCACTACCACAACCATCACTCGACGACCAGACTTCTCAAGTTCGGTAAAGAAAGCATCCAGCTCATCAAACAGCTTCTGCGCACGGGTCTTGTAGTCCGCCGTTTTGCTCTGTCCCTGGAAGTGGTTACCGTCGTGCAGCGGCAGGATGTTATAGAAGGTTGCCGAGCGACCACCTGCAGGCATATCTGGCGACTGCAGCCAGCGGTCGAGCACCGCCAGGTCGTCATACACCGGGGAACCATCGAAAGAGAGCAGGTTAACCGGCAGCTTGCTTTGATCCATCAGCGGGCTCTGCATGCCGCCGTTCTCACGCACTTCTTTGAGGAAATCGCCGAACACGCCGTTATGGTCAAGCATCAGGTGCTGCGTGAAACCGAGTTTTGCAAGATTATCAAACAGGTAGCACTGGTTACCCGCTGGCTGATACAGATTGGTATGTGAAGGTTGACCGCAGCTTGCGCGCAGCAGACGAATCGCTGCCGGGCCGCTGTATGAGGTCGCGGAGTTGAAATTGCTAAAGCGAATATCAAAGTGTGACCACAGCGGATGCTGCATCAGACCCGCCGCTTCGATGTCGGAGTTAGCCAGCGAGCAGATGTTGATAACCAGCAGGTCAAACGGCTGCGCATCTTCCGGCAATTGAGCCGGGAAGGTGGTCGTGCGCTTGCTTTCCGACGCGTAGAAGCTGTTTAACCAGGCGTTCAGGTTATCTGACGTTGGCGCAGCGGTTTGTGCGGGAAGATCGCCGCTTGCCGTCGCGCTGCCTGCCGCGGCGGCGGGTGCTGAGGAGGTTGTGGCGGCGGTAGCGTTGGTTGCCTGCCCGGCAGACCACAGATTAATGGACGGGAGCAGCGGGCCGACGTTAATCCATACCATCGCGGCGACCACAAAAACGGTAATGCGGATCCACTGATTTAAGAACAGCCAGGCGACCACGAGCACGAAGAAGGCGCCGACCATCTGCCAGTTAATAAAGCGGGTGACGAGATCCCAGATGTAATCCGCGCTAAAGTCCGCAATCTGCGAGCCCTGACTCATAATGCTCTCCGGTCCCGGCAGCCAGGTATCGTGCCAGAACAGCGCAAAGCCGAGCGGGATGGCAATCCAGTGGCGCCAGCGGTGCAGTCGGTTGTTTGGCAATGGGAAGAGCAGGAATGCCATGAACACCAGGTTCATCATGGGATGGAAATTGAGGTATCCCGCCCAAAGCAAGCCGAATTTGACCAGGAAATAGAGGTTCCAGCCAGAAAGCCCCCGCCAGTAGTGCCAAAGCGGAGAAGGAGTAACGGTGGCGTTTTTCGTCGAATTAGTCATTTTTTGATTTTGCCCTGACGGCCTGATCCCGGCGTATCACGCCGACGGGTTTAACAAAGCGCGGTTTTAGAAACATCAGACGGAACGCATTCTCAATGCGGCGCTGGTGATGACGCGCCAGATATCCCAGCGGGAAAAAGATCAGCGCGCAGAGAATCACGAGTTGAATAATATCGCTTATCGACATCATGACGATGTTCCTTCGGTATCCGTAGACAGGCGGCACGGCTCGGGATAACGGCGCCAGCTGTTATCTTCATAGGTCGCATTAATCACGTTTTTCGGCTTCGGTGAGATACGCAACGGCTGCGTC
This sequence comes from Kluyvera sp. 142486, assembly GCF_046569695.1. Lineage (NCBI taxonomy): Bacteria > Pseudomonadati > Pseudomonadota > Gammaproteobacteria > Enterobacterales > Enterobacteriaceae > Kluyvera > Kluyvera sp. 142486. The sequence goes on along the minus strand of NZ_JBKHUI010000003.1, from coordinate 216,659 downwards.
CACAGCTCTGGCTTCACGCTACGCATATCAATCAACTCGGCGGAAATCTGTTTATCTTCAAACCACATCATGCGGTTAGAGAAAATATCCCCGGTTGGCAGGGGGAAAATATGGTTGAGCGCTTTGTCGAGGTCGTTTACGCGGCAGAAGGGGAGGAACAGCACCAGACGACGATCGGCGATGGTCACAATATCGCCCATACGGTGCGGACGGCACAGCGTCAGCGCCTGCTCAACGCGTAACCCTGGCGTTGGCCTGAGCGCCACCATCACGCCTTTACTGTCCGCGGGCAGCAGCGTGTTGTTGATAACCTTTTGCACCGCATCGCAGAACACGTCCCATTTCTGGTAACCCTTCAGCTTCAGCGGTTCGGTGTTGGCGAGCAGAGTGGCTAAATCTTCCGGCACGTGACGGTTAAACTGCTGCGTCTGTACGCTTTCGATCAGGGTCAGGCTACGAGACAGCGGCGCGCTGGCGGAGATAACGATATTGGCCCCGCAGCTTAACAGCAGGCGCTCATCGGTGGCTCGCAGGCTAGGAGTTGTCTCTCGGACAATAAGTTTTAAAGCACTTCCGCGCTGTCGACGTAGAGTATGAATATATCGGGCAAGCTGCTCTACCTGGCTATTCTGGTTCAGCGAGAATATGACGGTTGCGGCCTGTGCGGTACGTGCGGCATTAAAAACAGCGTCATTGGTATCAAATAAAGTCCAGTGCTCTGAAAGTGCCGGTGCACCTTCGAGAATAATGATATTACTGAGCACTTCTTTTTCATCGCTGCGCGGCTGGACGTTCGCAACTTCGTCCTGCGCCAGGTGCCAGCCGTGGTCATTTTGTTTAATTAATAGCTGCTGGCGAGCGCTAACCCCTTTTTCATTTGACCAGTAAGATATATCCAGTAGTTGACTATCACCCTGGTAACGTAAACTTGCCAGGCCAGAAAGGGCACGATATTCACCGAGTAAAACGGAGGTTTGAGCGTCGGCATTGTTGCCTGGATTCAGTACCAGAAGCGTGCAGCCATAGTATTTAGCCCATTTTTGGGACTTGTTTACCCAATCATGAATTTTATCGGCAGGAATATTTTTCCAGGCGTTATGTGAGCATAACAGGATGACGAAATAATCGTTGGGTTCGAGCGTGCGCAGTAAATCGCGGCGCATAAAGTATAGACTATCTACGCTATCCTGCATGGTAAACAGTGACACTTTTTTGGGGCCGGAATTTCCCTTTAATTCTATAAGGTTATTGGGGTTTTCACCCATGCAAACCACCGCCACTTTTGCCGCATCTTGCTGCGCTGAAAGCGTCTGGTTTAGCAGGCTGACGGCATCCTCATGGCGATCGGTATTAACCCACCACACGCCGCCCGCAGGCATATGACTCACTTCATCCCACAGCGACTTGATACCAATAGAAAATATGGGGTTCATCGTGTCCCTCTTATCGACGATAATCCTGCGTATAAGTTTACTAGTGAAAACGTCAGAATAAACCTAATATTGAAATTAAATAGCATCAGATTTAGCATGTATACTCTGATTTAATAGCGTTATCGTCAGGCGATAAGTGAGCCAAACCCCTGAAACCTGCATAACTATGTGGTTGAAATGAGTAAAAGCAAAAATATTCATCTTCAATCAGAAGTATGACGAGTATAAACGAATTTCATGGAAAGGTTGCCCTTCGAATGATGGGGCACATTTGTACTTTGATTTCAGAGGGAGAAAAAAATGTCAGATAATGAACCGGTAACATCAGCTGATTCTCAACTTGGCTACACTTTTCAGAATGATTTTCTCGCACTGAGCCGGGCTTTCTCTCTACCCAATATAGATTACACTGATATTTCCCAGCGTGAAAAATTAGCTGCGGCGTTTAAACGCTGGCCGCTGCTGGCAGAGTTTGCAGAACAAAAAGCCGAACAAAAATAAGGAAGCCATAATGGCTATTCTGGGATTACAGGGCGTTCGCGGTGGCGTGGGTACGACGTCTATCACGGCGGCATTAGCGTGGTCATTACAGCTGCTCGGGGAGTCGGTGCTGGTCATCGATGCTGGCCCTGACAATATGCTGCGTCTGTCGTTTAACGATGAGATCGGGCGGCAGAGCGGCTGGGCGCGCGCGGCGTTAGACGGCCAGGATTGGCGTGACGCGGGATTACGTTACACTTCACTGATTGATGTGCTGCCGTTTGGTCACCTCCAGCCGGGTGAGCTACAAAACGCGGCGGCTTTGGGCGATACGCTATCGACCATTGCCGATATCGCCGAAACCTTAGAACGTGAAGGACGCTATCAGTGGATCCTGCTGGATCTCCCGCACGGCTTTTATCCCTGGACCGCACCGCTGGTCGAAGCCAGCCACTTTACGCTGACGATTCTGAAGCCGGACGCCAACTGCCACATTCGCCTGCATCAACAGCCGCTACCGTCTGATACCCACCTTTTGATCAACGGGTTACGCATGAGCAGCCCGCTGCAGGAAGACCTTTATCAGGTTTGGCTGCAAACCCAGCGTCGTCTTCTGCCGGTGGTGATACATCTGGATGAAGCGATGGCAGAAAGCCTGGCGAACAAGCAGCCGCTGGGCGAATACCGCCATGATTCCCTTGCCGCCGAAGAGATGATTACGCTCGCCAACTGGTGCCTGATGCACTACGCGGGGCGTCGCCCGGTCGCGGAGCGCGAAGCATGATTCGTCTCGGCAGCTGGATATTCGTCCCGCCGGTCTACGCTCGCCTGCGCGAGCGCTATCTTGGTTATCGAAAGGCGGGTTCGTCCTGGCTTTCCGCCACCCTGACCTGCCTGTGGGTGGGGCTGGCATGGCTCTTTCTGCCGTTGGAAAATGCCCGCTGGCAGGCGCTGACTGACCGTCACGACGAACTGTTCCCGCATATTAATTTCTCGCGACCACGTCCGTTGGACCCACTGCGCTTTGCGCTACAGGCGGTCTGGCTCATTGCGACCAAGCCTGCAGAACAACGCAGCGCTCGCCCCTGGCGACCGCTGGCAGCCATCGATCGTCTGCGCGAGCGCTACAACCGCTGGGCCGACGAACTGCCAGGCCGGATGAATGCGCAAACCGGCCATCTCGATGAGAAGAAAGAGTTGGCGCACCTGAATCCGAAGCTGCGCCGCCTGATCCTTGGCGTGGTGGTTACGCTGTCCTTAATTCTGGCGCTGGTCTGCATTACCCAGCCGTTTAATCCGCTCTCGCAGTTTATCTTCTTGATGCTGCTCTGGGGCGTGGCGCTGCTGGTGCGGCGCATTCCGGGGCGCTTCTCGGCGCTGATGCTGATTGTGCTGTCGCTGACGGTCTCCTGCCGCTACATCTGGTGGCGCTATACCTCAACGCTCAACTGGAATGACCCGGTCAGCCTGGTGTGTGGCCTGATCCTGCTGTTTGCCGAAACCTACGCCTGGATTGTGCTGGTGCTGGGTTACTTCCAGGTGGTCTGGCCGCTGAACCGTCATCCGGTGCCGCTGCCGAAGGACATGAACGAATGGCCTTCGGTCGATATCTTCGTACCGACCTATAACGAAGATTTGAACGTCGTCAAAAACACCGTTTACGCTTCGCTCGGTATCGACTGGCCAAAAGATAAGATTGAAATCTGGATCCTCGATGACGGCGGCCGCGAAGAGTTTAAGCAGTTCGCCAAAGACGTGGGCGTTCACTACGTGGCGCGTACCACGCATGAACATGCAAAAGCCGGGAACATCAACAACGCGCTGAAGTATGCCAAAGGCGAGTTTGTATCGATTTTCGACTGCGACCATGTGCCGACGCGCTCATTCCTGCAGATGACCATGGGTTGGTTCCTGAAGGATAAGAAGCTGGCGATGATGCAGACGCCGCACCACTTCTTTTCACCTGACCCGTTCGAACGTAACCTGGGCCGTTTCCGTAAAACGCCGAACGAAGGCACGCTGTTCTACGGGCTGGTGCAGGACGGTAATGACATGTGGGATGCGACCTTCTTCTGCGGTTCGTGCGCCGTGATCCGTCGTAAACCGCTGGATGAAATTGGCGGCATCGCCGTGGAAACCGTGACCGAAGATGCGCACACCTCGCTGCGTCTGCACCGTCGCGGCTACACCTCTGCCTACATGCGTTTGCCGCAGGCGGCGGGGCTGGCGACGGAGAGCCTGTCGGCGCATATCGGCCAGCGTATCCGCTGGGCGCGCGGCATGGTGCAGATCTTCCGCATGGATAACCCCTTGTTTGGTAAAGGGCTGAAGCTACCGCAGCGGCTGTGCTACCTCAACGCCATGTTCCACTTCCTGTCGGGCGTACCGCGGCTTATCTTCCTCACCGCGCCGCTGGCCTTCCTGCTGCTGCACGCCTACATCATCTACGCCCCGGCGCTGATGATCGCGCTGTTCGTGCTGCCGCATATGATTCACGCCAGCCTGACTAACTCAAAAATTCAGGGCAAATACCGCCACTCCTTCTGGAGTGAAATCTATGAAACGGTGCTTGCCTGGTACATCGCACCGCCGACGATGGTGGCGCTGTTTAACCCGCACAAAGGCAAATTCAACGTCACCGCCAAGGGTGGCCTGGTGGAAGAAGAGTACGTCGATTGGGTTATCTCCCGCCCATATATCTTCCTCGTGCTGCTGAACCTGGTGGGCGTGGCGTTTGGGATCTGGCGCTATATGTACGGCCCGGCGGATGAAACCCTCACCGTGTGGATAAGCCTGGTGTGGGTGTTCTATAACCTGATTATCCTCGGCGGCGCGGTCGCGGTGTCGGTGGAAAGTAAACAGGTGCGTCGTTCGCACCGCGTTGAAATCAAAATGCCGGGGGCTATCTCCCGTGAAGACGGACATCTCTTCTCCTGTACGGTACATGACTTCTCTGACGGCGGCGTGGGTATTCATATCAACGGCGACGCTCAGGTGCTGGAAGAGCAGAAGGTTAATCTGCTGCTCAAACGCGGCCAGCAGGAGTACGTCTTCCCAACCCAGGTTGTGCGCGTGCTGGGCAGTGAAGTGGGGCTCAAGCTGTTGCCGATGAGCACCCGTCAACATATCGATTTTGTGCAGTGTACGTTTGCGCGTGCGGATACGTGGGCGCTCTGGCAGGACAGCTTCCCGGAAGATAAACCGCTGGAAAGCCTGATGGATATCCTGAAGCTGGGGTTCCGTGGCTATCGCCACCTGGCCGAGTTCGCGCCACCGGTGGCAAAAGAGATTTTCCGGTCGCTCACCATGCTGGTGGCGTGGGTGGCTTCGTTCATTCCGCGCCGTCCAGAACGTGAGGCGGTAATCGAGCATCCGCTATCGGCTATGGCTCAACAATAATGATGATGAACCGATGAAAAGAAAACTTTCCTGGATTTGTGCAGTGGCGGTGGGCATGGGCAGTTTACTGCCGCTCACGACGCATTCAGAACCGACGACAGAGGTGGCGGTAGCGCCGACTGTTCAGGACAACGCCGCGGCGCCTGCTCCTGGCGACGCGGCAACCACGACGCCGGTGGTGGTGGAAGATGCGCCGTCGCGTGACGTGAAGCTTTCTTTTGCCCAGATTGCGCCGCCGCCGGGCAGCATGGTGCTGCGCGGATCTAACCCGGACGGCGGGATTGAGTTTGGCATGCGCAGCGACGAAGTGGTGTCGAAAGCGCTGCTGAACCTGACCTATACGCCGTCGCCGTCGTTGCTTCCAACGACCTCTCAGCTGAAGGTTTATCTTAATGATGAGCTGATGGGCGTACTGCCGGTCACCAAAGAGCAGTTGGGGAAAAAGGTCTCGACGCAGATCCCCATCGACCCGCTCTATATCACCGACTTTAACCGCGTGCGCCTTGAGTTTATCGGCCACTACCGAGACGTCTGCGAAAACCCGGCGAACACCACCGTCTGGCTGGACGTCGCTCGCAACAGCTCGCTGGATTTAACCTACCAGGCGCTGAAGGTGCGCAACGACCTGTCGCACTTCCCGGTGCCGTTCTTTGACGCTCGTGATAACCGCGCGCTGACCCTGCCTATCGTCTTTGCCGGTTCGCCGGATCTGAAGCAGCAGCAGGCCGCAGCGGTTGTGACCTCGTGGTTTGGCGCTAAGGCAGGCTGGCGCGGGCAGACCTTCCCGGTGATGTTTAATACGCTGCCGGATCGTAATGCCATCGTCTTTGCCACTAACGATCGTCGCCCGGACTTCCTGCGCGACCATCCGGCGGTGAAAGCGCCCACGATCGAAATGATCGACCATCCGAACAACCCGTATATGAAGCTGCTGGTGGTGTTTGGTCGTGACGATAACGACCTGCTGAAAGCGGCTCAGGGCATCGCAGCGGGCAACATTCTGTTCCGCGGCGATAGCGTGACCGTAGATGACGTGAAACCGCTGCAGGCTCGCGTACCGTACGACGCGCCAAACTGGGTGCGTACCGACCGTCCGGTGACCTTCGGCGAGCTGAAAACCTATGAACAGCAGCTACAGTCCACCGGGCTGGAACCGGCATCCATCAACCTGTCGCTGAACCTGCCGCCGGATCTCTACCTGATGCGCAGCACCGGCATCGACATGGATCTGAAATATCGCTACACCATGCCGCCGGTTAAAGACAGCTCGCGGATGGACATCAGCCTGAATGATCAGTTCCTGCAGTCGTTTAACCTCAACAGCACCCAGGATGTGAATAAGCTGATGCTGCGCCTGCCGGTACTGCAGGGCCTGCTGGACGGTAAAAACGATGTTAGCATTCCGGCGCTGCGTCTGGGCGCAATGAACCAGCTGCGCTTTGATTTCCAGTATATGAACCCGATGCCGGGCGGCTCGGTGGATAACTGCGTGACCTTCCAGCCGGTGCAGAACCATGTGGTGATTGGCGACGACTCGACCATCGACTTCTCGAACTACTATCACTTCCTGCCGATGCCGGATCTGCGCACCTTTGCCAATGCTGGCTTCCCGTTCACCCGCATGGCGGATCTCTCCGACACGGTTATCGTGATGCCAAAGCAGCCGTCTGAAGCGCAGGTGAGCACGCTGCTGAACGCCGTTGGCGTGATTGGCGGCCAGACTGGCCTGGCGGGGACGAAGATGACCATCGCTGATGATGGTAGCAAGATTCAGGACCAGGATGCTGACCTGTTGTTGATTGGCTCTATCCCGCAAAAACTGAAGGATGATAAACACATCGACCTGCTGGTGGATGCCACCCAGAGCTGGGTGAAAACGCCAATGCGCCATACTGACCTGCCGAGCATCTATGTTGATGAAGATGACCGTCAGGCTGGCATGCAGACCGGGATTACCTCTTCCGGCCCGATGGCTGCCATCGTCGGTTTCGAATCGCCGTACCACAAACAGCGCAGCGTCGTGGCGCTGCTCGCCGACAGCGCCAGCGGTTATGACCTGCTGAACAACGCGCTGAACGACAGCGGCAAACGCGCGGCGATGTTTGGCTCTGTATCGGTTATTCGTGAATCCGGCGTGAGCAGCCTGCGCGTGGGTGACATCTACTATGTCGGTCATCTGCCGTGGTTCGAACGCGTGTGGTTCGCGCTCTCTAACCATCCGGTTCTGCTGGCTATCTTTGCCGCCATCAGCATCGTGCTGCTGGCCTGGGTGCTGTGGCGTCTACTGCGTATCATCAGCCGTCGTCGTCTGAACCCGGAAGACGAGTAAGCCGCGATGAAGATGCTTCGCTGGATCGTACTGCTGTGCGCCCTGGGCGGTCAGGCGCAGGCCGCCTGTAGCTGGCCTGCCTGGGAGCAGTTCAAGCAGGATTACGTCAGCGCACAAGGGCGCGTTATCGATCCTAGCGATGCGCGCAAAATTACCACCTCAGAGGGGCAAAGCTACGCGCTGTTCTTTGCCCTCGCCGCGAACGATCGTCAGACCTTCGCAAACCTGCTGGGCTGGACGCAAAACAACCTCGCGCAGGGCTCGCTGCGTGAGCATCTTCCCGCCTGGCTATGGGGCAAAAAGGGCGATGACGAGTGGACGGTGCTGGACAGCAACTCTGCCTCTGATTCGGATGTCTGGATTGCCTGGACGCTGCTGGAAGCCGGTCGCCTGTGGAAAAATGACGATTACACGGCAACGGGTAAAGCGCTGCTGGCGAAAATTGCCGAGGGTGAAACAGTAAAAGTTCCCGGTCTGGGGCTGATGCTGTTGCCCGGTCGCGTTGGCTTTGCGGAAGAGACGCGCTGGCGCTTCAATCCAAGCTATCTCCCACCGCAGGTGGCGCAGTATTTCAGCCAATTTGGCGCGCCGTGGACCACCCTTCGTGATACCAACCTGAAGTTGCTGCTTGATACCGCGCCGAAAGGTTTCTCGCCGGACTGGGTGAGCTACGACAAAAAACAGGGCTGGCTGCTGAAAGAGGCCAGCGTGGTGGGCAGCTACGATGCCATTCGCGTCTATTTATGGGTGGGCATGATGCACGACGCCGACCCGCAAAAAGCGCGTCTGCTTAAACGCTTTAACGCGATGGCGGCACAGACCGTGAAGCAGGGCGTTCCCCCGGAAAAAGTGGCGATTGCCACCGGGGCGGTGACCGGCGATGGCCCGGTCGGTTTTTCAGCTTCGCTGATTCCATTCCTACAAAATCGCGACGCGCAGGCCGTTTTGCGCCAGCGTGTGGCCGATCATTTTCCCAGCGCGGATGCTTATTACAATTATGTTCTGACCCTCTTTGGTCAGGGCTGGGATCAACACCGTTTTCGCTTCAGCGCCCGCGGCGAATTACTACCTGACTGGGGCCAGGAATGCGCAAGTTCACACTAAGTTTAATCACCCTCTCTCTGGGCCTGACGCTGGTACAGCCAGGCTATGCGGACACCTCGGCAGAAGAACAGCTGCTCAACCAGGTGCGCCTTGGAGAAGCCAGCAAACGGGATGATTTGGTGCAGCAATCGCTGTACCGGCTGGAGCTGATTAACCCTAACAATCCACAGGTGCTGGCGGCGCGTCTGCGCTATCTGCTGCGCCAGGGCGATACTGCCGGGGCGCAAAAGCAACTGCAAAAGCTGGCGCAGGTGGCGCCGAATTCTACCGAATATAACGCCTCTCGCATTGAGATTGGCCTGAACACCGACGCTGGGCGTCAGGCGCTGCAACAGGCGCGACTGCTGGCGACTACCGGGCACGTCCCGGAAGCGCTGGCCGATTATGAAAAAGCGTTTAACGGCCCGCCGCCGGACGGCGACTACGCGGTAGAGTACTGGACCGCGGTCGCGAAAATCCCGGCCCGCCGCGATGAGGCGCTCAAACACCTGCAAACCCTCAACAAGCAGAACCCCGGCAACGTGGGCTTGCAGATGACGCTCGCCAATATGCTGCTCGCGGCCAACCAGCGCGATGACGCGTTCAACGTGCTGGAACAAATGGCGAAATCGTCAGGCGGACGCGGCCCGGCGGGCGATCTGTGGTTTAACGCTATCAAAGATCAGCCGGCAAGCCCTTCCAGCGTGCAGGCGCTGCAGCGTTATCTGACCATTTTCAACAGCGGTGAATCGGCGGACAGCGCCCGTGCGATGCTGGCAGACCAGCAAAAACAGATGGCGGACCCGGTTCTGCGAGCCAAAGCGGTAGAACAGGAGAAAGTGGCGCAGGCCGCCGACAACACGCCGCAAACCTGGCAGCTCTACTGGCCGCTGATCCGTAAAGGCGACGCGGCGCTGAAGGCCAACAATCTGGCGCAGGCGGAGAGCTTCTACCAGCAAGCGCGCAAGCTTGATGCCACCGACAGCTATGCGGTGTTGGGGCTCGGCGATGTGGCGATGGCGCGTAAAGATAGCGCCTCGGCAGAGCGTTTCTATCAACAGGCGCTGCGTCTTGACCGCGGCAACAGCAGCGCGGTGCGCGGGCTGGCCAATATCTACCGCGCCGAGTCGCCGGAGAAAGCCACCGCCTTTATCAACTCGCTTTCAGCCAGCCAGCGACGCAGCATTGACGATATTGAACGTAGCCTGACCAATGACCGACTTTCCCAGCAGGCCGAAGCGCTGGAAAATAAAGGAAACTGGGCGCAGGCGGCGGAAATTCAGCGCCGTCGATTGGCGCTGTCGCCGGATGACGTGTGGATAACCTACCGCCTCTCTCGTGACCTGGTGAGCGCCGGCCAGCGCATAGAGGCCGACAACCTGATGCTCAATCTGGCACGCAAAAAGCCGACCGATGCCGACCAGGTTTACGCCAACGGCCTCTATCTTTCCGGTAACGGTCAGGACCAGGCGGCGCTGACGCACCTGGCCGCACTGCCGACAGCGCAGTGGACCGATAATATTCGCGAACTGGACCAGCGCCTGCGCAGCGATCAGCTAATTGCTCAGGCCAACCGCCTGCGTGATAGCGGCCAGGAAGCGCAGGCGATTGTGCTGCTGAAACAGCAGCCAGAATCCGCTCGAATTCATTCGACCCTCGCCGACTGGGCGCAGCAGCGGGGCGATAATGCCACGGCGCTGGCTGAATACAACGCCGTGCTGGCAAAAGACCCGCGTGATGAAGACGCCCATTTGGGCATGGCGGAAGTGTACGCCGCCGATGGCAACGCGCTGGCAGCCCGCCAGCAGCTGGCACAGTTGCCTGCCGAAGGCGAGCGTTCGCTCAATACTCAGCGGCGCATTGCGCTGGTCAGCGCCAAACTGGGTGATACCGCCGCGGCGCAGCAAATGATGACCGCCCTGATTCCTCAGGCTAAAGCCCAGCCACCGTCTATGGATACGGCGATGGTACTACGCGATGCCGCGCGCTATCAGGCGCAGGACGGCAACCCGAAACAGGCGCTGGAGACCTACAAAGATGCGATGGTCGCCACGCAGATTACTCCAACGCGCCCGGCGGATAACGACACCTTTACCCGTCTGACGCGTAACGACGAAAAAGACGACTGGCTCAAGCGCGGCGTGCGCAGCGACGCGGCGGATCTCTACCGTCAGCAGGACCTGAACGTCACGCTGCAGCATGACTTCTGGGGCTCCAGCGGTACGGGCGGTTATTCCGATCTGAAAGCCCATACCACCATGTTACAGGTGGATGCGCCGCTGGCCGATGGCCGCATGTTCTTCCGTTCTGATCTCGTGAATATGGATGCGGGGAGTTTCTCCACCGATAAAAATGACCAGTATAAGAAACAGTGGGGCACCTGTGATTTATCCGCTTGTAAGGGGTCAACGCACCAAAGCGACAGCGGCGCCAGCGTAGCCATTGGCTGGAAAAATGACACCTGGGACGCAGATATCGGCACCACCCCAATGGGCTTTAACGTGGTGGATGTGGTGGGTGGGCTGAGCTACAGCAGCGATGTCGGTCCGCTGGGCTATACGGTAAACGCGCATCGTCGTCCGATCTCTAGTTCGTTACTGGCATTTGGTGGACAGAAGGATAATGACAAGGATGCGCACACCGGTACGACCTGGGGTGGCGTACGCGCTAATGGCGGCGGTATTAGCCTGAGCTACGACAAAGGTGAAGCCAATGGCGTATGGGCTTCACTCGGCGGCGACCAACTATCGGGTAAAAACGTAGACGACAACTGGCGCGTTCGCTGGATGACGGGATATTACTACAAGGTTATTAACGAGAATAACCGCCGGGTGACAGTCGGGCTCAACAATATGATCTGGCACTACCAGAAGGATCTGAGCGGCTATACCCTCGGTCAGGGCGGCTATTACAGCCCGCAGGAATATGTGTCGTTTGCTGTGCCGGTTAACTGGCGTGAACGTACGGAAAACTGGTCATGGGAGCTGGGTGGTTCGGTCTCCTGGTCGCATTCGCGCACCAGTACAGAGCCGCGCTATCCGCTGATGAACCTGATTCCGCAAACCTGGAAGAAAAAAGCCCGCGAGGATGTTAACCATGGTGGCAGCAGTCAGGGCTTCGGTTACACCGCGCGGGCGATTATCGAACGGCGCGTGACGTCCAACTGGTTCGTGGGCGCAGGTGTCGATATCCAGCAGGCGAAGGATTACACCCCAAGCCATGCGTTGCTCTACGTTCGTTATTCCGCCGCCGGCTGGCAGGGCGACCTCGATATGCCGCCGCAGCCGCTCACACCATACGCAGACTGGTAATTTTACCGCTCCGAATATAGGTATTCGTCTTATATAACCCGGCACCCTGCCGGGTTATAATTATCGCGGCGGCGTCCGTTTTGACTTTGCCGCCAGCCTCGTTATTCTCAATGCCTGAGCAATACGTTCGTATTAGTGGAGAGCTCTTTTGCGCGTTAGCCGTTCCCTTACAATAAAACAAATGGCCATGGTTGCAGTTGTTACCATGTTGTTTTTATTTGTCTTTTGCTTCATTTTACTGTTCCACTTCGTACAGCAGGATCGCTATAACACTGGGGCACAATTAGAGAGCATCGCCCGCTCGGTACGTCAGCCGCTGTCGGCTGCCATCCTCAAAGCCGATATTCCCGAGGCAGAGGCCATTCTTGGACGCATTCAACCCGCCGGCATTGTCAGCCGGGCGGACGTCGTGCTGCCTAACCAGTTTCAGGCGCTACGCATGAGTTTTATTCCGGAACGCCCGGTTCCGGTCAATATCACGCGCATTTTTGAACTCCCGGTACAGATTTCACTGCCGCTCTATTCGCTGGAACGGCCTGCTAACCCGCAGCCGCTGGCCTATCTGGTGCTACAGGCAGACCCTTATCGTATGTATAAGTTCGTGATGAGCGCGCTGGCAACGATAGTGACCGCTTACTTTTTGCTCGTTTTAATGCTGACCGTCGCGCTGACCTGGTGCATCAACCGGCTGATTGTCAGGCCGCTGCGCAGCATTGCCTATGAAATTCACGACCTCCCGGGGGCGGATCGCATCGGGCATCAGCTCTCCCTGCCGCGCCTGCACCACGACGATGAAATTGGTACGCTGGTGCGCAGTTACAACCGCAATCAGCAGGCGTTACTACGTCAATATGACGAACTGAGCAATCAGTCGACCCGTTTCCCGGTCTCCGACCTGCCTAACAAAGCCTTCCTGTTAGGGCTGCTCGAACAGAGCCTGGTGCGCAAAACGCCGGTGGCGCTGCTGACTATCGCCTGCGAAACCCTGCAGGACACCGCGGGCGTGCTGAAAGAAGAGCAGCGTGAAATGCTGCTGCTGACGCTGGCAGAGAAGATTAAGCAGGTGATCTCGCCGCGCATGGTGCTGGCGCAGGTCAGCGGCTATGACTTCGCGATTCTGGCCTATGACGTCAAAGAGCCGTGGCATGCCATCACTTTAGGTCAGCAAGTACTCACTATCATCAATGAGCGTCTGCCGCTGCAGGGCATCCAGCTGCGCCCGAGCGCCAGCGTGGGTATTGCGATGTATAACGACGGATTAACGGCGGAGCAGTTCTATCGCCGCTCGCTCTCGGCGGCCTTCACCGCACGGCGGAAAGGAAAAAACCAGATTGAGTTTTTCGACCCGGAGCAGATGGTAAAAGCGCAAAAGCGCCTGACCGAAGAGAGCGATATCCTGACCGCGCTCGACAATGAGCAGTTCTCCGTCTGGCTCCAGCCGCAGGTGGAAACCAGCACCGGCAAAGTGTGCAGCGCGGAAGTGCTGCTGCGCCAGCGCCAGCCGGACGGTAGCTGGGCGCTGCCGAACGATCTGATCGACAGCATTGAATCCTGTGGCCTGATGGTGACCGTGGGGCACTGGGTGCTGGAAGAGTCATGCCGACAGCTGGCCGCCTGGCAGTCGCGTGGCATTATGCTGCCGCTGTCGGTGAACATCTCGGCGCTGCAGCTGCTGCATCACGATATGGTGTCGGATATGTTGGCGCTGCTCAACCGTTACCGCATTGCGCCGGGTACTCTGGTTCTGGAAGTGACCGAAAGCCGACGCATTGACGACCCGAAAGCCGCTGTCGCCATTTTACGGCCGCTGCGCAACGCCGGTGTGCGCATTGCGCTGGATGATTTTGGTATGGGTTATGCGGGGTTGCGCCAGCTACAGCATATGAAATCCGTGCCGGTGGATATTCTCAAGATCGACAAAATCTTTATCGACAGCCTGCCGGAAGACACCAGCATGGTGGCGGCCATCATCCAGCTTGGGCGCAGCCTGAACCTGAAAATGGTTGCTGAAGGTGTTGAAAATAAAGCGCAATATGCATGGCTGCGGGCGGCGAATGTCGATATTTTGCAGGGCTTCCTGTTTGCTCGTGCCGTCCCGATGGAGACCTTCGAGCAGGATTATCTCGGTAAGGAGAAATCACTACTGCCGGGAGATCAAAGTTAGCGATTGTGCGTGTCAGTTCAAAGTTTTAACAATTAAGTATCAAATTTACCCACAAATATTTCGATTATGTTTCTTGGATGTTATTTTGTGCCAACAGGTGAAAATAATCCCTACATTTCCTGTGGCTATAGCTCAAGGACATCCTATGAAAACCTCTTTCTTCAAAAGCCTTTATTTCCAGGTGCTGACGGCGATAGTGATCGGTGTACTACTCGGTCACTATTACCCGGAACTCGGCGCGCAGATGAAACCGCTTGGCGATGCCTTCGTCAAACTGATTAAAATGGTTATCGCGCCGGTTATCTTTTGTACGGTGGTGACCGGCATCGCCGGTATGGAAAGTATGAAAGCGGTGGGGCGTACCGGTGCCGTCGCGCTGCTCTACTTTGAAGTGGTCAGTACCCTCGCGCTGATTATCGGCCTGATTATTGTGAACGTGGTGCAGCCAGGCGCGGGGATGAACGTTGACCCAGCGACCCTGGATGCGAAAGCGGTGGCGATGTACGCCGAGCAGGCAAAAGATCAGGGCATTATCGCCTTCCTGATGGACATCATTCCTTCCAGCGTAATCGGTGCCTTTGCCAGCGGCAACATCCTGCAGGTGCTGCTGTTTGCGGTGATGTTCGGCTTTGCGTTGCACCGTCTGGGTAGCAAGGGTCAGCTGATTTTCAACGTTATTGAAAGCTTCTCGCAGGTTATCTTCGGCATCATCAACATGATCATGCGCCTGGCGCCGATTGGGGCGTTCGGGGCGATGGCCTTTACTATCGGTAAATACGGCGTGGGTACGCTGGTGCAGTTGGGTCAGCTTATTATCTGCTTCTACATAACCTGTATTCTGTTTGTCGTGGTGGTATTGGGTACGATTGCGCGTGCGACCGGGTTCAGCATTTTCAAATTTATCCGCTATATCCGCGAAGAGCTGCTGATTGTGCTGGGTACTTCCTCTTCCGAATCTGCGCTGCCGCGTATGCTCGACAAGATGGAAAAGCTGGGCTGCCGGAAGTCGGTGGTAGGGCTGGTTATCCCGACCGGCTACTCGTTTAACCTCGACGGCACCTCTATTTATCTGACGATGGCGGCGGTGTTTATCGCTCAGGCGACCAACAGCCATATGGATATCTTCCATCAGGTGACGCTGCTGGTGGTGCTGCTGCTCTCCTCGAAAGGGGCCGCAGGCGTAACCGGTAGTGGCTTTATCGTACTGGCGGCAACCATCTCTGCGGTGGGGCATCTGCCGGTTGCCGGCCTGGCGCTGATTCTGGGTATCGACCGCTTTATGTCGGAAGCGCGTGCGCTGACTAACCTTATCGGTAACGGCGTGGCGACCATTGTTGTGGCGAAACGCGTGAAACAGCTGGACGCGAAACAGCTCGACGATGTGCTCAATAACCGTCCGACGGCGCAAAAACCGCACGAATTATCCTCTTAATATCCCCACTTAAGCCCGTACTCCCTTGCTGGAGTGCGGGCTCCTGCGCATAATTAGGCGGCGTCATTATTTAGCTATGTTAGTTTATGGCTGCCGTAGATTTTATTTTCCTTAGCCATGTGACGTTTTTGCGATTGTGTGGTCTAACTGACGTATTTACTTCATTATTTTAGGCAATCGCCCGCGGCGGTTGTCTTTTATACCCACCGAGCCCGCGCACGTGCTGCCCGAACTCTGGTGGGGATAACCAGGAACGTTCATCAGGGGTTCACATGCAGGGCACAACAATTCGACTTTTAGCCGGTGGTTTGCTGATGATGGCAGCAGCCAGCTATGTGCAGGCAGAAGCGCTCCAGCCGGACCCGGCCTGGCAACAAGGCACGTTGTCTAATGGCTTTCAGTGGCAAGTGCTTGCCACTCCGCAGCGCCCGAGCGACCGTGTAGAAATCCGGCTCTCGATTGATATTGGTTCACTGAACGAAAGCGCCCAGCAAACGGGTTATAGCCACCTTATTCCTCGGATCGCCCTGACTCAGAACGGCGGTCTACAAACGATGCAGGCTCGCTCCATGTGGCAGCAGAGCATTGACCCGAAGCGCCCGCTGCCGCCGGCGATTGTCTCTTATGACTACACCCGCATTAACCTGAGCCTGCCGAACAACCGCAGCGACCTGCAGAAAGAGGCGCTGAACTGGCTGGCGACCTCGATTGGCAAACTGAGCATTACGCCGGATACCGTCAGCTACGCGCTGGGCGTGCAGGATATGGTGGCAACCTGGCCGCAGGATACCAAAGAGGGCTGGTGGCGCTATCGTCTGAAGGGTTCCACCATGCTGGGCCACGACCCTGCTGAGCCGCTGAAGCTGCCGGTGGATGCTAAACACGTCGCCGAGTTCTATCAGAAATGGTACACCCCGGATGCGATGACGCTGATTATCGTCGGCAATGTCGATAGCCGCGCCACCATTGAGCAAATCAGCAAAACCTTCGGTGGGCTGAAGGGGAAACGTGAAACGCCAGCGGCGGTACCAACGCTGTCGCCACTTCCCCCGGAAACGGTAAGCATTATGACCAACGCGGTGCGCCAGGATCGTCTCTCTATTATGTGGGACACGCCGTGGCAGCCGATTCGCGAGTCTGCGGCGCTGCAACGCTACTGGCGCGCCGACCTGGCGCGTGAAGCGCTGTTCTGGCATATCCAGCAGAAGCTGAGCCGCACCAACATGAAAGATATCGGCCTGGGCTTTGACTGCCGGGTGCTGTATCTGCGCGCCCAGTGCGGCATCAATCTGGAATCACCGGGCGAAAAGCTGGAAAGCAACCTGGGGCTGGTTGCCCGCGAGCTGGCGGCTATTCGTGAAAAGGGGCTGCCGGAAGATGAATTTGATTCGCTGATTGCGCAGAAGAAGCTGGAGCTGCAAAAGCTGTTCGCCACCTACGCGCGGATGGATACCGACATGCTGATTAGCCAGCGCATGCGTTCGTTGCAAAACCAGGTGGTGGATATCGCGCCGGAACAGTATCAGAAACTGCGCCAGAGCTTCCTCGAGTCGCTGACGCCGGACATGCTCAACCAGGATCTGCGCCAGCAGCTTTCGCAGGATATGGCGCTCGTCCTTCAGCAGCCAACCGGTGAGCCGGAGTTCAATATGAAGGATCTGCAGGAGGTGTGGGGCAAGATTATGCTGGCACCTACGGCGGACGCCGCGACCGCGACGGAAGAGAGTCACCAGGATGTGACGGACATTCCACCGGCGCAGTAGCGGGGTTCTCCCCCTCACCCTAACCCTCTCCTCATAGGGGAGAGGGAACCGCTTGGTTTTCTCCCTCGCCCCTATGGGGAGAGGGTCGGGGTGAGGGGGGGGAAACCCAGCATCTAACGTACAGACGAAAAAAAACCTCTCCCAACCGGAAGAGGTTTTTTTATACCCGCGAAACCTTATGCAGGCATCGCGTCGCGTGGAATAATCGCCCCACGATGCTGAATTACGGTGCTTGCCGTCTGGTGACCGCGCTTCGCCGCTGCTGCCGCATCGCCGCCGGTTAAGCGGACGGACAGGTAGCCTGCGCTGAAGGAGTCACCCGCTGCGGTAGTATCCACCACTTTCTCTTTTGGCAGCTTAACTGCCGGCACGTCAACCAACGCTTCACCGGTAATCGCTACCAGGCAAGAGTCTGCGCCGCGCTTCACGACCACTTCACTCACGCCAGCGGCCTGAGTGCGAGCGATAACCTCTTCAACCGGCTTCTCGCCCCACAGCGCGTCTTCATCGTCCAGCGTCAGGAAAGCAATGTCGGTGCACTGCAGCATCTGCTGATAAACCTGCTGCGTTTCTTCTTTGCTGGCCCACAGGCGCGGGCGGTAGTTGTTGTCAAAGATGACTTTACCGCCGTTCGCGCGGCACTGTTTCAGCAGCGCAATCAGCTTCTCACGGCTGGCCGGGCTGAGGATAGCGAGGCTAATGCCGCTCAGGTAGAGGTAGTCAAAGCCTGCCAGCTGTTCGCAGATGGCGGCAGACTGCTCGCTCTCCAGCCAGAACTTGGCGGCGGCTTCGTTACGCCAGTAGTAGAACGTACGCTCGCCGGTCTCATCGGTTTCGATGTAATACAGGCCAGGCATACGGTCGCTCATGCGTTGAATCAGGTCGGTTTTGACGTTCTCCGCCTGCCAGGCGTCCATCATCTGCTGGCTGAAGGTGTCAGTACCGAGTGCGGTGACGTAATTGACGCTGAGTTCAGCAGGAGAGACCTGGCGAGCAATATAGACGGACGTGTTTAAGGTGTCGCCGCCAAAGCCGCGGTTAACTTGTGCGCCCTTCTCGGACAGCTCAATCATGCATTCGCCAATCACGGCAATTTTTTTGGACATAGTCATCAACCTGATTCGGTAAATTTTTCGTAGTGTGCGCTGTGGCTATTCGTTGGTCAACTATATTAAAACAACGTTCCATTATTTTTTTTGAGCTAGCGCGTGTTACGGCCGATTTATCCTCTTTAGTGAAAATAAAATGGCGCAAACTGGACATAAAGTTCTCACCTGCCACGCCGATAACTTTATCACTAGACCCTCTGACCCTCTCTTCACAGGAAGCTTAAATGACGTTAAAGCAGGTGAACCAGCGGGCGAGAGTACCCGATGCGGAGCTGGAAAGCCTACAGCAGCTGCGTTACTGGCAAGAGTGTGAGCGTGTCTATACTTTCCAGCCTATCTACACTATTCAGGGCCGCTTGATGGCGATTGAAGTGTTAACGGTAGTGACCCATCCCTCACAACCACAAAAACGTATTGCCCCGGATCGTTACTTCGCTGCGGTTTCTATCGGCCAGCGCATCCATGTCATCAAAGAACAGGTGACGATGCTGGCAAAAAGAAAGCAATTCTTTGAGCAGAATAAGGTGCTGGCATCGGTTAACGTCGATGCGCCGACGCTGCTGGAAATGCGCCAGGACCGGATCCTGAAGACGATGATTGAAGCCCTGCCCTGGCTGCGCTTTGAACTGGTGGAGCATATGGCGTTGCCGCAAGACTCCACGGTGGCTTCACTGTGTGAATTTGGCCCGCTATGGTTGGATGATTTCGGCACCGGGATGGCCAATTTCTCCGCGCTCAATGAGGTACGCTACGATTACATTAAAGTGGCTCGCGACCTGTTCATTATGCTGCGCAAAACCCCTGAGGGGCGCAAACTGTTTATCCTGCTGATTGAGCTGATGAACCGCTATTGTGAAGGCGTTATTGTTGAAGGAGTTGAAACGCTGGAGGAGTGGCGCGAAATACAGCGTTCACCGGCCCATGCGGCGCAGGGCTATTTCCTCTCTCGCCCGGTGCCGTTCACCCACCTCGAAAAGGTGTTTTTGATACTTTGAATCAGGCTGCTTCCGGTAAATCTACCCATCTGGACTATCTTTAGGACAGACAAGGGAAGAAGTGAGGAAGCAGAATATGACCAAAGCAGGCAAAATTACCGCCTCTGTTGTAGGGACTTTCTTGTTGTTGATCGTCGTACTTATCGTACTGATTGCGACATTTGACTGGAACCGCCTTAAACCGACCATCAACCAGAAAGTCTCTGCGGAACTCAACCGTCCTTTTGCCATTCGCGGTGATTTAGGCGTGGTATGGGAACGCCAGAAGCAGGAAACCGGCTGGCGAAGCTGGGTGCCGTGGCCGCATGTGCACGCGGAAGACATTATTCTTGGCAACCCCCCTGATATCCCTGAAGTCACGATGGTGCATCTTCCCCGTGTGGAAGCAACCCTCGCACCGCTGGCACTGCTGACCAAAACGGTCTGGCTGCCGTGGATAAAGCTGGTGAAGCCCGATGCACGGTTGATTCGCTTATCGGAAAAAAACAATAACTGGACATTTAATCTCGCTGGGGATGAAGCAAAAGATCCCGGCGCCAAGCCCTCAGAGTGGTCTTTCCGCCTGGATAATATCCTTTTCGATCAGGGGCGAATCGCCATTGATGACAGCGTCAGCAAGGCGGATATCGAGATCTTCGTCGATCCGTTAGGTAAGCCGCTGCCGTTTAGTGAAGTGACGGGAAACAAAGATAAAAATGATAAATCCAGCGTTGAGGATTACGTTTTTGGCCTGAAGGCGAAAGGCCGCTATCACGATGAACCGCTCACAGGGACGGGGAAAATCGGGGGGATGCTGGCGCTGCGTGGCGCAGACTCGCCGTTTCCGGTTCAGGCCGACTTTCGTTCCGGTAATACTCGGGTGGCGTTCGTTGGCGTGGTGAACGACCCGATGAAGATGGGGGGCGTTGACCTGCAATTGAAATTCTCCGGTGATTCGTTGGCAGATCTGTACGACCTCACCGGCGTATTGCTGCCGGATACGCCACCTTTTGAAACCGACGGTCGATTGGTCGCGAAGATCGATACTAACAAATCATCAGTCTTTAATTATCGTGGGTTCAACGGTCGAATTGGTGATAGCGATATTCACGGCTCGCTCACATACACCACCGGTAAGCCGCGTCCAAAACTGGAGGGGGAGCTGGAGTCTCGTCAGCTGCGGCTGGTGGATTTAGGCCCGTTGATTGGCGTTGATTCCGGCAAAGGCGCGGAACAGTCGAAGCGATCAGAGCAGAAAAAGGGCGAGAAAAGCGTTCAGCCAGTGGGTAAAGTCCTGCCTTATGACCGCTTTGAAACCGATAAATGGAACGCCATGGATGCCGACGTGCGATTCAAGGGGGGGCGCATTGAGCACGGGAGTAGCCTGCCGATTAGCGATCTTTCCACTCACATCATCCTGGAAAATGCCGATCTGCGCCTGCAACCGTTGAAGTTTGGTCTGGCGGGCGGCGGTATTAACGCCAACATCCACCTGGAAGGTGATAAAAAACCGATGCAGGGGAGAGCAGATATCCAGGCCCGGCGCCTGAAGCTAAAAGAGCTGATGCCGGACGTTGAACTGATGCAGAAAACGCTTGGTGAGATGAACGGTGATGCCGAGTTTCGCGGCACTGGCAACTCCGTAGCGGCACTGCTCGGCAACAGCAACGGTAACCTGAAGCTGCTGATGAATGATGGCTTAATCAGTCGTAACCTGATGGAAATTGTTGGGCTGAACGTCGGTAACTATATTGTCGGGCAGATTTTTGGCGACGATGAAGTCCGAGTGAACTGCGCGGCGGCCAATCTCGACATCGTTAACGGCGTGGCGCGTCCGCAGATTTTTGCCTTCGATACTGAAAATGCGCTGATCAACATTACCGGCACGGCGAGCTTCGCCTCTGAGCAACTTGATTTAACTATCGATCCGGAAAGTAAGGGGATCCGCATTTTTACTCTGCGTTCGCCGCTGTACGTGCGAGGTACTTTCAAGAATCCACAGGCTGGGGTGAAGGTGGGGCCGCTTATTGCTCGTGGGGCCGTCGCCGCTGCGCTGGCAACGCTCGTTACGCCAGCTGCCGCGCTGTTAGCGCTGATTTCACCTTCCGAACAAGATACGAATCAATGCCGGACAATATTGTCCCAGATGAAGAAGTAAGCGGGGAAATCAGCGGAGAGTGTAGGCTGGATAAGGCGCAATAGCGCCTTATCCAGTAAAACCATCACAGTGACTGATGGCGCGTCTCATGAGTTAACAGCAGCGCAATCAGCGTCAGCGCCGCCATGGCAGCCAGATAGACACCCACGTAGAACAACCCATAGCTACTCTGCAACCACGCCGCGATATACGGCGCAACGGATGCACCCAGAATCGATGACACGTTGTAGGAGAACGATGCCCCGGTATAGCGCACTTCCGTTGGGAAGAGCTCCGGCAGCAGCGCGCCCATTGGGCCAAAGGTCAGACCCATCAGGCTCAGGCCAACCAGCAGATACAGCATAATCAGCGCCGGGTTACCGGAGCCCAGCAGCGGCTGGAAGAAGAACAGTGCGAAGATGATAATCAGGCTGGTTATCACAATCATGCTTGGGCGACGACCGAAACGGTCCGCCAGCAGGCCAGCAATCGGCACCATCACACCAAACCCAATCACCGCCAGCATCAGCATCCACAGCACTTCGTTACGCGGCAGCCCTAAGCCGTTCGGCGCCGCAGCGGTGCTGTAGGTCATTGAGTAGACGGTCATGATATAGAACAGCGTATAGGTCGCCAGCATGATGAAGGTGCCGAGCACCGTCACGCGGACGTGCTTGCTGAGCAGAGTGCCCATCGGCACTTTCACCTGTTTATTCGCGGCAGCAACTTTGGCGAACACCGGCGTTTCGTGCAGCGAGACGCGCACGTACAGGCCGATAATCACCAGCACCGCAGAGAAGATAAATGGAACGCGCCAGCCCCAGGTCATGAACTGCTCGTCGGTCAGCAGCCAGGAGAGCAGCAGGAAGGTGCCGTTAGCGAAGAAGAAGCCAATCGGTGCGCCCAGCTGTGGGAAGGAACCGTACAGCGCGCGTTTGCGTGGCGGGGCGTTTTCCGTCGCCAGCAGCGCCGCTCCACCCCATTCACCGCCAAGGCCGAGACCCTGACCAAAACGCGCCAGCGCCAGCAGGACTGGAGCCATAATGCCGATGGAGGCATAGCTCGGCAGCAGGCCAATAACCACGGTGGAGATCCCCATGGTCAGCAGCGAAGCGACCAGCGTGACCTTGCGCCCGACGCGGTCACCGAAGTGGCCGAAGAGCGCGGAACCAATAGGACGAGCGACGAAGGCGATAGCGAACGTTGCCAGCGATTGCAGCGTTGCCGCCGTCGGATCGCCCTGTGGGAAGAAGATATGCGGGAACACGATGACCGCGGCGGTGGCGTAAATATAGAAGTCGAAGAACTCAATGGCGGTGCCGATGAGTGAGGCCACGACGACCTTATTACGCGAGTTAACCGGAGCGGAAGCCTGTTCGTTATCGAGTGTTGTGCTGGTCATAGTCTTTTCTAATATGTATAGCGAACGAAAGGCCATATTAGACATAGCAAAAGCGACATTTCAATCTGTAACAGAATTGTAAAGTGGCGCAAAGAGGGGCAAAAAGTGGATAATTTTTATACCAGTAAATTATAAAACATGAAATGCTTCACAATTTTCGTGAATTAGATGATAAAACTAGTTTTTGGTTAAATAAAAGTTACAGGCTGGATTTATATGCTAATTCGGTGGGTTGGGCTGAAATTTTCAGCCCAACAGGGCGGTTAGCGGTGGGTTTTTCCCGGCATTCTTGGGTCGTCCTTGTACTCTGCCGTGGCAATCCATGCGGCGCAGAACAGCGTCAGGCGCGCGAAGAAGTAGAAGAACGCCATCAGGCCGAGCACGGAACCAAACGCGGCGCCGGAAGGGGATTTCACCAGCGTCGGCAGCGTCCAGGTCATGATGATTTTGATCACTTCAAAGCCGATAGCGGCGATAAAGGTACCGCGGATCAGCGCCTTTTTACGTGGGCGGTGGCGGGGCAGTCGCCAGAAAATCCAGAAGAACAGCAGGTAGTTGGCGAAAATTGAAATCGCCAGGCCTATCAACCGCCAGGCGGGCTTCAGCCACTCAATGCTGTCGAGATACAGCGCCGAGATAATCAGCTGCTGTGCCGACCCGGCTACTGACGTAATGGAAAGGGTGACAATCAGCGCAATCAGCAGGCCAATCAGCGACACGAAGTCGCGCAGATATTTAATCCAGATGGCTTCCTGATCCTGCGGCGTGCGCTCCCAGACGTCGCGAGACTGGGCGCGAATAGCTTCGCGCAGGTTGCCCATCCAGTTGATACCGGAGTAGAGGGCGATACACAGACCGACGAGGCCAACGGTGGTACGTTGCTGGACGGCGGTGTTGATGGTGCTTTTGAGCGTGGCGGCGAGCGTTGGGTCGCTGACGTTGGCCAGGATCTTATTGAAGATGTCCTGCAACAGCGTCGGGTGCGAGGCAAGAATAAAGCCGGCAGCGGCGAACGACACCATCAGGATGGGGATCATCGATAAGAATGAAAAGTAGGTAATCGCCGCGCCAAACTGATTTCCCAGCCGATCGTTAAAACGCTCGGCGGCGCGAATCAGGTGGGCGATGATCGGCTGACGCTGAATCTTCTGCGCCGTGGTGGTGACGCTGTCCAGCGCCTTGCTAGCCTTTTGCTGTAGACGTTTATCGTTGTTTTCCGACGTCATCAGGGAGATTTTCCTTTTTATTGCTTTTACTTAAGTATAGAGGGTTCCTCGGAGTCGGTGCGTTGCACCTCGTCTGGATCGCCTGATGGCGCTACGCTTATCAGGCCTACAACGGATTATCGCTGTTTTGTAGGCCGGATAAGGCGTTTACGCCGCCATCCGGCAAGGGCGGGATCAATCCACATACCCCTGCAACACCCCGGTTAACCACTCCATAAACAGATGCACCCGTCGCGAAAGATTTCGGCGGTGCGGATAAATCAGCGATACCGGCATCGGCTCCGCTCGGTACTGCGGGAGTATTTCAACCAGCTCGCCGCTGTGCAGCGCTTCGCGCACGCCGACGCGCGGCACCTGAATAATCCCCAGTCCTGCCAGGCAGGCGGCATGGTAGGTTTCGGTGCTGTTCACCGTCAGCACTCCGCCGGTTTTGACCCACTGGGTGCCGTTATCTTTGGCGACTTCAAACCCCTGCGGGCGCACGCCGAGATTGGCGGCGTAGTGCACCAGCGCATGGTTGCTGAGGTCGTCCAGCGACTCCGGGTAACCAAAGCGCGACAGGTAGTCAGGGCTGGCACAGTTGATGATGGTCAGTTTGCCGAGCGGCCGGGCAATCAACCCAGAGTCTTTCAGCGACCCTACGCGCACCACGCAGTCAAATCCTTCGCGAATCACATCGACTAAGCGATCGCTGCTGCTGAGCTCAAGCTCAATACCGGGATAGTGCTGCAAAAAGGCGGGTAGTTTGGGGATCACCACCTTGCGCGCGATACCCACTGGCATATCCACACGTAGCCGCCCGCTCACGCTGCTGGGGTCGCTCTGAAACATGCTGTCCAGTTCGTCGAGGTTACTCAGCAAATCTTTAGCACGCTCGTAGTAGACCATCCCATCCTGAGTCAGCAGCACTCGTCGAGTGGTGCGGTGCAGCAGGCGGCAGCCCAGATGGTTTTCCAGCGCCTGAATTTGTCGCGATACGCTACCTTTAGGAAGGCCAAGGGTATCCGCCGCGCGGGAAAAACTCTCCAGTTCGGCAACGCGGATGAACAGTTGCATTGCGTGAATTTTATCCATCAGCATGCCCTATTGTTGTTCTGAATGAGACAGTGAAGCGTAATCAGGGATATTTATTGTTCTTTTATCACCTAATAAGCTTGTTCTCAACGAACACACCCACTGAAATGAGGTTTCCCATGACTCAACGTATTGCGTTAGTGACCGGCGGTAGCCGCGGACTCGGTAAAAATGCGGTGCTGAAGCTGGCCGCGCAGGGAACGGATATTATCTTCACCTACAACAGTCAGCGTGACGCCGCACTGGAAGTTGTGGCCGAAATTGAGCAAAAAGGGGCGAAAGCCGTGGCAGTGCAGCTGAACGTCAGCGATGTCGCTAGCTTTGCGGACTTCACTCAGCAGGTGAAGACCCAGCTGCATCAGGTCTGGGGTCGCGAGACGTTTGATTATTTAGTGAACAACGCCGGGATCGGCCTGTATGCCTCCTTTGCTGAGACCTCCGAGGCCTTATTTGATGAGCTGATGAATATCCATTTCAAGGGACCATTCTTCCTGACTCAGGCGCTGCTGCCGCTGATGGAAAACGGTGGGCGCATCCTCAACGTCTCGACCGGGCTGGCGCGTTTTGCGCTGCCGGGCTATGCCGCCTACGCCTCAATGAAAGGGGCGATGGAAGTGCTGACCCGCTATCAGGCCAAAGAGCTGGGCGCGCGTGGGATTTCGGTCAACAGCATTGCGCCAGGGGCGATTGAAACCGACTTTGGCGGCGGCCGGGTTCGCGATAACGACGACCTGAACAAATACGTGGCGTCGCAAACCGCACTGGGCCGAGTTGGGCTGCCGGATGACATTGGTGACGCGATTGCCGCGCTGCTGAGCGATAACCTGCGCTGGATGACCGCGCAGCGCATTGAAGTCTCGGGCGGCATGTTCCTGTAAGTCTGCGATAACGCCTTGGCTTTGCAAAGGCGTTATTTACCTATCGTGCGAAAAATAGTCTTAATCAGGAATTATTATTCCCTTTACTTCCGCTCATCCCCGCAATAACCTACATTTCCATTTAATTAATATTATCTTAGCGACACGCTTATCTAATCCATTTCTTAATTAAAGTGTGATGGCATATGTGAATGCGTAATGGTGATGTGACGGTTGTAAGCATTCATAATTATAATGTTTAGATCGTCGAATATCTACGTAAAATGACCCAGGCCAAACGGCGAGTTCTTATTTCGGGTTGTGGGGATTACTCTGCACGCCATTAGAGTTCGTTTTATTTTAATATGGGGAATCCATTATGCAGGTAGTGATGTTTGACAGGCAGTCAATATTTATTCATGGAATGAAAATCAGCTTACAGGAACATATTCCAGGAATTGATATTTCTGCTGTTAGTCAGGCCGATGACCTGTGGCGGCAGCTGTTACAGCATCCGGATGCGCTGTTGATTCTTGACGGCGGCCTTGATCACGGCTTCTGCCAGTGGTTGTTGCAGGAAAAGCACCAGCAGTTTCCGGAGTCAAAGGGCATTATCATTGTGAATGATTATAACCGCGCCTGGCTGAACGATATGATGGCCTATAACCTTCAGGCGATTATCCCTCGGGATGCCAGCGTCGAGATATTTGTACAGACGATAAAAAGCGTCATGCGCGGCCTGATTTGCCTGCCGGGCGATTGGCGGATGGAATATGAACAGGAAAAACAGGGGTTAGATAATCTGAGTCAGCGTCAGCGTGAGATATTATTGCTGCTGGCCAATGGTGAATCGAATAAGGAAATTAGCCGAACGCTGAATATTAGCGCCGGTACTGTAAAAGCACACCTTGAATCACTGTATCGCCGCCTGGGTGTTAAAAATCGCACGCAGGCCGCTATGCTGATGAATAATCGGGAAGCTTCAGCGCATATCGCCACGGAATAACGCCGCTTCAGCCTGGCGCTGTGTCGCCAGGCTGGTCTGTGACGAACCTTGTTGCTGCCAGAGCGCCAGCGCATCCGCCATATGACCCTGGTTCATCTCATGCACGATAGCTGACCGCTGCACGGCTTCCGGCCCCAGGCTGAAGGCCAGCGACATCAGGGCATCGGACTGATGCTGGTTTAACGGCACCTGCATGCAGCGGTGCAGCACCTGGTGATAATAATCCACGTCCTGCTGAAACAATTGCTCGGCCTGAGTGATCGTTATCGGCCCATCAAAACGTTCCTGGTCGCGAATCAAATGCCCGTAGCCTACGATCCACAGCCCATCGGCGTCCTGATACTTTTCCAGCGACAGCCCCTGATACTGCTTAATTAGTTCTAGCCCCAGCAGGCTCGGCGTAGCGATATTTAACATCTTTGGCCCTCATTAAATGGAATGAGGAGTGTAAAAGAGTCGCCTGAACGGGACTATTGGCCGGATGTCTGTGACGTATCAAACTCATGACTCAGTAAGCCGAAAAGCCAGTCGTTTTGCCACTGTCCGCCCAGGAAGTAGCTTTCGCGCAGCTCGCCTTCCAGTATAAAGCCCTGCTTTTCCAGCGTACGTCGGGAGGCGATATTACCCGCGGTAACCGTCGCCGTCAGCCGCCGTACACCGCCATGCTGGAAGGCGTAGTCACAGACCGCGCGCAGTGACTCGCTGCCATACCCTTTTCCCTGCGCCTGTGGGGAAAACAAAAAACCAACCTCGGCACAGTCACTATCACGATGGATATAGCCGGTGATCCCCAGCGGCGTTTGTGCAGCGTCGCGTACCACCATGCACAGCCAGTGTTCGGCCCCCGGCGTCCAGGGATGCAGGCGTGCATCGAAGGCTGCCCGAATCTCCTCTTCGCTCCGGCTATCTGCCACATAGCGCATTACCTGCGGGTGCTGCTGCAAGGCGAGGAAAAAGGGCCAGTCACTTTCGGTAATCAGGGTGCAGCTTAAACGTTCGGTGGTGAGCGCGATCATAATTTCTCATTCTGATAGGTGGCGCGGGACTGTTAATTTGCCTGAATTGCTCTATGGTGTAACGACAAAAATAACAAAACAGTAACATATTAATCCTAAGGCTAAAAAACCTTGCTGTTGATTAAGGAATGGGAAAATGTCGACGTTATCGCGACAGGTTGGCCAGCAGTATGAGCATTGCCTGAGCGTGATTCGCCAGGCCTCGATGGAGATCCTCACGCTGCTTAAACTGCGCGTGACGGAGGGCAAAGATCCCCGTTGGTTTCTGGAACAGCTCGATCAGGCGCGATTGAACCTTGGCGGCTGGGGCGCGGTGGCCCAGCGGCTTAACATTAACGACAGCCAACTGAGCGAATTTATGCTCCAGCTGCGGCATCTTCAGCAGGGGATTCCCTCTTACGAACATGGGCAGACGGCCACCGAAAATCAGCTGATTGCGGCCGAGCGCTTCGTGGTCACGCTGGAGCAAATAAAGCAGCAGCAGTCGCTGCTGATGTTTACTACCGGCTACGCCAGCGATGCAGAACAACTGCAAGAGCAGGCTGAGCGACAAATTCGCACGATCCATCTTACGCTACGCGGGCTGGTGATGCAGGTCTGGCCGGATATTCCGCATCTTCATCAGTATCTTAGCGTTCAGTTTGGTGCTCACGAGGTGATGCGCTGGCGTTCGCGAAGCCCGACGGAAAACGTGCTTGATGGCATGACGTTTAGCGAACTGGCGCTGTTGATTGTCGATAAAAAGGCATTCTCTCGTTACTACTCTTCGCTTTTTAACCATGCCGCATTGCTGACCTTCCTTGCC
This sequence comes from Kluyvera sp. 142486, assembly GCF_046569695.1. Lineage (NCBI taxonomy): Bacteria > Pseudomonadati > Pseudomonadota > Gammaproteobacteria > Enterobacterales > Enterobacteriaceae > Kluyvera > Kluyvera sp. 142486. The sequence continues at coordinate 187,659 of NZ_JBKHUI010000003.1, read as the reverse complement.
GAACAACGCCTGACGCTGCATACCTTTCTCGAAGACGTTCGCCGGATGCGTAATAAGGTGCTGGCGCATCATCCGCTGACGGAGGTTGAGTGCCAGTTGTTAGATCTCTATACCGAACAGATCACCACGCCGGTACAGCACGCCTATGAGCAAGGGCGTACGCGCGTAAATCCCGCTAGCCTGATGGCAGCAGATGGCAGTGAAATTCAGCGTTACTGGACGCTTGCACAGGAGTATGCGCATGCCTGGGGCGTTGATGGAAAGCCCATTGCTGACAACATTGAACGGCTTTCTCATAAGGCGCGTGAACGCTCTGATACACGTGAGCGAATTGCCGCAGCCGTCCTGTGGGGAGCGGTTGCTGTGACGGTGCTGGGGATGGCGCTTGGCGGTATCAGCCTGCTGACTTCCGAGCCGACGCGGCGGCCGTACGTCGAGCCGTCACTGCCGCTTTCCGTGGTGGAAGCGGAGAGTACTCCCGCAGCCTCTCCTCGCGATCTGCTGGCCCGACGTGGGATCTTGTGGGATCGCAATGCGCTGCGGGCGGCTATCGATCGTAATGATCTTGAGGTGACGACGCTGTTTTTACGCGGCGGAATGACCTGGCAGCTCGCCTGGACGGACTCGGCGATGGCGGCCCGGCACGAAGAGGTGCTAAACCTGCTGCTGCGCTACCACCTGCAAATGGATGAGCTAAAACCCTGCCGACGGTTTATCAATACGCTCACGCTTGAAATGTCGCGCGGCGCTCAGCTCAGCGCGATACGAAAATCTTATCTACAGACGTTTTGTACCACTCCCGCCGTGGTGGCGCGCCAGCGTCTGGCGGTGGATAACGCTCAGCAGCGCACTAAAACGACGGGCGATGCTGAAAGTAAAAAATGGCTGGCTATTCAGAAATCGGTCTACGATGTGATTCGCTAGCGTTTTGCGTCCTATCGTCCCCTCTCCCTCGTGGGGAGAGGGGAACGAACCTCAAAGCAGCCGGTAGTTCGCGTCCGGCAACAGTTTTGTTGGTATCAGGCTGTCCTTCATCATCTCCCGCAGGTCTATCTCAATCGCATTACAAATCGCGTTCAGCGGCAGGTCGTTATCCTCGGTACCGAATGGGTCTTCCAGTTCGGTCGCGATAGCGTCAAGTGCCAGCAGCGCGTAGGTGGTGAAGATAGAAAACAGCAGGGTCATAAAGCCAAAATCATGAATCAGCAGCAGCGGATATACGGCGCAAAAAATCCCCACCGTCCGGTGCAGCAGCAGCGAGTAGGCATAGGGAATCGGCGTGTTGCTGATGCGCTCGCAGCCTCCCTGAATGGTACTCATCTGATTCAGATAGTGGTTAAAGTTGCGGTACACAAACTCATTTGGACGATGCTGGTAAAGCCACTGCCCGATATTTTGCAGCAGGGCGTTACAAGGGGTAGTGAGATGCTGATAGTCCAGCGCGCGCGAAACCGGCACCGGCCCATGACGCAGCTTGGCTTTTAACGTTGCGCAATAGGTAACAATCAGGTCCAGCACCACCATTTTTTCTTCTGGGCTCGCCTTGGTGGTATTGATGACCTCGCGCATCAGCGACCGGCTCACGATAAGCAGATCGCCCCACAGTTTGCGCGCTTCCCAGTAGCGCAGCCAGGCCGTGTTGTTGCGAAAGCCGATAAACACCGATATCGAAATCGAGATACCGATAAAGTAAAACGAACTCTCCTTGGCGATGATGCCGTGCAGATTTAAGAGCGGCAGCACATACAGATAGACGATATTCAGCATGATAAAGAAACAGAGCTGAGGAGAGATTTTTCTCATGATGGAACCGCGCCATGAGAATAATTTCCGCAGCCAGGTTTGCTCCGGCCTGACGATCATGGTTTACGCCTTCTCTGGGGACAGCGCTAAAATAGAGTCGTAAACCACCTGCAGGCGCTCCAGGTAATGGACAAACACGCTGGCTTTGTCATTAAGGGAAATGTGGCGGTCCAGGTTACCCTGCATGTCGATACAGGCGGATGGAAGTTCAATGCGGCCAAGTTCGGCGGATTCCACGTCGAAATGGATCTCGATTTCGCCAAAAAGGCGTGTGCGAATAATATTGATGTAGACGCCATCGAAAACGCACACGCAGAGACGGCCTTTTTCGCTCGGCTGAATATAGTGATGATACTGCCGCCCGGTCGTGGTGATTTGCGTGATAAGCTCCATGGAATAGATATTCCAGTATTTATCCATTTTATTTTTCTGATTAAAAATGAGCAGCGATTTTTCTTCTGGCGAAATAGTACAAATAGTCATTATCTTAACTTATCGAGATGAGTGGTTGGAAAAATAGTTAATATCGCCACGAGAAACTACATGGCATTTTGTATCACGTTATACTGGGTCACAAAGTTGATATAGTCGCGAAGCACCGCAGGGTTATGCGTTTTGCTCTGGTAGATCATCCAGAGATCTATTTTCTGAACATCCCATTGCGGTAATAGCGTCACCAGTTGGGTGTTTTGCAAATATGGCTTAACAATATATTCGGGTAAAATTGCTACCCCGGTTCCCTGCAGCGTTTGCTGCAAAATGTAGGTCAGATTGTCGCTGGTATGGCGCAACGGCATCGTGAGTTCATAAGATGCATCGTGCTGGAACAGGGCAATGCTTTTCCAGGTCTGGTGCGTAATCAGTTCACAGGATTGCAGCGCTTCAGGGTGCTGAATATCGTGCGCGGCCTGATACTGCGGCGTACAGACGATAAAACGGTTAAACGTCCCGAGGAAGCGGCCAATACAGGTGTCATCAGAAGGCTTACCGATACGGTACGCCACGTCAAACTCACTGCCAACGTTGCCATAGAAAGAGTCTGCGGTAATTAGCTGTAGCTCAATATTGGCATGCGTTTGCAGAAACTGATGGTGCACGGCGGGTAAAATACTCGCCATAAATCCCGGCGGGGCAATAATCTTCAGTTTCCCGCCGGTCTGATTATGCAGCGCCTGTACCGTTTTATCGCCGCGTACGCTGGCATCCACCACTTCATGGCAGTAGGCCAGGTAGCGCTCACCGTCGGCGGTCAGCGATATTTTTCGCGTCGTGCGATTCAGTAATCTGACGTTGAGATACTCCTCAAGAGCACTAATTCGCTGGCTGATACGCGACTTTGTCATACCCAGTTCAGCGGCGGTTTTGGTAAACGAACCGTTTTCTACGAGAAGCGCAAAAAGCGCCATATCCTGAACGTGCTTGAGCATAACTTAACCTTAATGTACGACAGCGCGAAATTATACGGAGGGGGCATGACGCTGTATATACCGGATTGTTTAATAAAAAAGACCGAATTGTTTAATTAATTGCACTCACAAAATAACATACTTCAGATATGATCGGCATAGCAATAATCATCAATAATAAAGTATTAACTGAATGCCCATAATGGGTTATAAAAATAATCAATGATGATTATTTTAGTGGGTTATTATCCTGGCGGTGATGGCCGGGTAAAAAAGCGGTATAAAAGAAAGCGAATAATAAACACATGTTTCTAAAGCGTAAATAATGTAGGCCGGGTGAGCGAAACGCCATCCAGCACGATGTTGCACCGTGCTGGATGGACCCGTAGGCCAGACTAGTTCAGCGCGATACGCGCTACGCTATCCGGCCCCTTCGTCGAGTAGTCTTTATTAAAGTCTTGCTTCAGCGTGACGTACAGCGTGTTGCCATCATCGGAGAGCAGCAGGCTGTTTGGGTGAGTGGTGAAGTCCCAGCTCTGCTTCACGGCATAGCTAGTGGCATCCAGGCGCAGCACCTTCTTCGACTCACGCTGGCTGATGAAAATCTCATTGCGCTTCGCGTCAAACTTGATCCCCAGCGCGTCGCCCTCAATGCGTTTAATGACCTTACCGGTGTGCTCATCAAACACCAGCGTGGTTTTGGCTTTCGAATCGTCAGTAACGAACAGACGTCCGGTTTTTGGGTCTTCCGCCATATTCAGCAGCAGGTACTCTTTGCCATCGCCCGGCGTCCAGCGCTGCTCAATCTTATAGCTTTGCGGGTTGATAACCAGCACTTCGCCAGCGCCATTGGTGGCATAAATACGCTTCGTTACCGGTGAGTAGATGATGCCGGTAACCCATTTGCCCGCGTTATCAATACGCGCCTTCTGGGTCATGGTTTTGGCATCTACCACCGAGATAAAGCCCGGATCGGCGACACGGCCGATAAACAGCAGGCCGTTATGGAACAACACTTCACGTGCGCCCGCCGGGTTGCCGTCTTTGCCTTTTCCATCCAGCGTCAGGCGCTGCAGTACCTTACCGCTTTTAGCTTCTACTTTTGACACGCCACCATCCAGCGAGTTGGTGACGTAAAACGTTTTGCCATCGTCATCGACCGCCGTACCAAAGTTTTTCAGGTCGGTATGGGTGGTCCCCGTGACGGCAAGGGTGGTGGGGTCGAGGCGGTAAATCACGCCGCCGTTGACATCTTTAAAGCTCTGCGCGCTGGCAACAAACAGCGATTTCTCGCCGGAGAACAGCGCCATTTCGTACAGACCATCGCCCAGCTCATGCTGAGTGACGGAAGCGGCTGTTTTCAGCGCGGCGGCGCTTTCGGCAGGCTGCGCATTTTCGGCGAGGGCGGGCAGTGCAGGAAGGGTAAAAGCGGCGACAAGCGCGGCGCAGAGCGCCGTTTTACGCGGGCTGAATAACGATACCATTCGAAACTCCATCATGGGATAAACGGTTCCCGACCGTGGTAGAGCGACGGTGGGATCTTTTAATAAGAATGAGAATAATTATTATTTATCACAAATAAGTCGTTTCGACGACCGCCATTTTTCGGCGGCGTAGATGTAGAGGGTTCTTGAACCGCCTTAAAACGAGCGGTTTATCCCTGTCGTGGCAGCGCCACCTGACGACGAAGCTCCTCCAGAACCTCATCCAGAATAAACTGCACTCGCCACGGCTGGTATTCACGTTTGCGGTAGATAGCCACCAGATCGAGCCACCATTCGTACTGTTCGGCGAAGCAGGGGGCGAGTACCCCGGATTGAATATCGGCCTGTACGCTACTTTTCGGCGCAAAAACAATCCCAAGCCCGTTGCGCGCCAGTTCCAGCGCCGACTGCGTGTTATCACAGATATAGTTGCCGGTGACGCGAAAGTCGCGAATCTCCTGGCTTCCGGCGAGGCTAAAGCGCCAGATATTGGCGTCATTAATCAGCATCGAATCCATCAGAATGCAGGAGTGCTTGTCGAGGTCGTCCGGCGAGGTGATTGGGTGTTCCATCAGATACTGGGTGCTGGCGTAGGCGCTGACCGCATATTTCGCGATAAAACTCGCCACTAAGGATTCATTTTTTGGCTGAACGCAGGAAATTAAAATGTCGCAATCATCGGGGAATTCGGAACCTTCATAAAATGATTTTCGTTCCAGATTGAACGTTTTCAAATATAAGCTGATATTGCCGATATCTTTTATGGTATTTACCACGTTACGTGCCAGGTAGGCGTTAATCATTGTCGGTGAGTAAATTGTGACGCGGCCATTTTTCTCATGCTTATAGTCAGCCACGAAATTATTAAGCTGGTTTTCTTTTTCCAACAGATCGTTAACGTAGGGAAGCAGCGACTCACCAAAGCGGGTCAGCGTGAGCTTACGTGAGGTGCGCTCAAAGATTTTAAGCCCCACTTTTGCTTCAACATCAGAGAGGTAGCGGCTGACGTTGGCCTGCGCCATGCCCAGCACGGTGGCGGCGTGGCTGATATTTTCGCTGGCGGCCACCACCGATATTATTTTTAATTCCTGAGGCTTAATCTGAAGTTTCTTCATTGCCCGGCTCTATATATAAATTGATATAGATCTATATAAATATTGCGATTGCATCAATATTAATACGAACATTATCATATTTGGCATCAGGATATTATATTAGGTTGGAACAACGGGAATGTCAATTAAGCGTAATGTTGCGCTACTTTTATCGCTATCTTTTATTTCAGGTGCATCATCGGCGGCGCTATCAGTTGGGGCGGGGGCGGTATTTAATGAGTCTATTTATCGCGGATATAATGAAACTACTCACGCGGTGCCTATCGTTAATTATGAAGGTGATTCGTTTTATATTCGTCAGACCACGCTAGGCTACGCATTATTTAAAAATAAGCGCGATGAAGTCAGCCTGACGGCTTCCTGGCTGCCGCTGACCTTCGATCCGTCGGATAATGACGACAGCGCCATGAAGCAACTGGATAAGCGCAATAGCACCGCAATGGCTGGTGCGGCGTGGTATCACCATGAAAAGTGGGGCAGTCTGAAGGTTTCGGCGGCGGCGGATATTCTGGATAACAGCAACGGCTGGGTCGGCGAACTCTCCTATTTCCGCGTGCTGCCGATGGGCAGGATGGCGATTATCCCTGTGCTGGGGGTGTATTACTATGACGATAGCTTCAACCGGTATTACTACGGTGTGTCGGGTGCGGAGTCTCGTCGCAGTGGCTTAGCGCAATGGTCGCCGGGCAGCAGCTGGATGCCGTACGTTGGGTTGACGATGAAATACCCGCTGACCAACAACCTGATGCTGACGGCAAACGCGAGCTATAGCGTGCTGCCGGATGAGATTAAAAATAGCCCGATGGTCGATCGTGATGGGAGTTTTATCGTGCTGACTGGGGTGAGTTGGCGGTTTTAGACGGCGGTGCAGTCCCGGCGGCGCTTCGCTTGGCCGGGCTACATTGTTTCGTGCCAAACCACGGGAAACGTCCATAAAAAAAGCCAGACATCCGTCTGGCTTTTTGTCGTTCAGGCAATGCGGCTTAGCGCATGGTGACAAACTCTTCCGCCGCCGTAGGGTGAATCGCCACGGTGTTGTCGAAGTCCTTCTTGGTTGCGCCCATTTTCAGCGCCACGGCGAAGCCTTGCAGGATTTCATCCATGCCGAAGCCAATACCGTGGATACCGACGATCTTCTCTTCCGGGCCAACGCACACCAGCTTCATACGGCACGGCTGGCGGTGCGAGGTTACGGCGGTATACATCGCGGTGAAGGAGGATTTATAGACCTTCACGGCATCGTCGCCATACTGCTCGCGCGCCTGCGGCTCGGTTAAGCCTACGGTGCCGATTGGCGGGTGGCTGAAGACCACGGTCGGGATATTGCTGTAGTCCAGATGCTCATCCGGTTTGTTGTTAAACAGACGCTCGGAGAGACGACGACCTGCGGCCACCGCCACCGGAGTCAGCTCTACCGCACCGGTGTTATCGCCTACGGCATAAATGCCCGGAACGTTGGTATTCTGGAACTTATCAACGACGATGTAGCCTTTATCGTTGGTTTTCACGCCCGTAGCCGCCAGATTGAAGTTATCGTTCGCCGGTTCGCGACCAATCGCCCAAATCAGGCAGTCGACGGTCTGGCTGCGGCCATCTTCCAGCGCCAGAGTCAGGCTGCCATCGGCATTCTTGACCACGGCTTTTGGAATGGCGTTGGTGTGCAGCTGCGGGCCTTCGGCGTTCATCACCTCAAGGAGTGTCTCGACGATTAACGGGTCGAAGCTGCGCAGCGGCGCGTGTTTACGCACGAACAGGTGGGTTTCAGAACCCAGACCGTTGATAACACCCGCCAGTTCCACGGCGATATAGCCTGCGCCCACCACGGCAACGCGCTTCGGCAGCGCCGGCAGCTCGAAGAAACCGTCGGAGTCGATACCGTATTCCACGCCTGGAATATTCGGGTGGCTTGGACGGCCGCCTGTCGCGATCAGGATATGATCGGCGGTGATCGTCTCGCCGTTCACTTCGATGGTTTTAGCGTCAACAAAGCGTGCAAAGCCTTTGATTACGTCAACCTTGTTCTTACCCAGTACGTTATCGTAAGAGGTATGAATACGGTCGATATAGGCAGTGCGGCTGGCAACCAGCTTGTCCCAATCGAAGTTGTTGATGGTGGTGTCGAAACCGTAATCCGGGCCATACATATGAATCGCTTCGCGGATCTGCGCGGCATGCCACATCACTTTTTTCGGCACGCAGCCGACGTTCACGCAGGTACCGCCGAGATCTTTGGCTTCGATTAACGCGCACTTCTGGCCATACATGGCTGCGCGGTTAATGGAGGCGATACCGCCGCTGCCGCCGCCAATGGCGATGTAGTCATAATGTTTGGTCATGGCCGCTCCTGAATGTTCAATGTTGAGCGGGTGAGCATCGTGCTACCCGCCAAAATACTCGCGATTGTATACCTGAAACTGATAGGTTCCACCGATGCCTGCGATTACTCCGGCACGATCCAGTTTACCAGCGTGTGCCCGGTACCTGCTGGAACCAGCTTGCTGTGCAGCCACGGCAGCACGTTGTTCATCTGCGCTTCCAGCTTCCACGGCGGGTTAATCACAATCATGCCGGAGGCAGTCATACCGCGCTGATCGCTGTCCGGGCGTACCGCCAGCTCAATTTGCAGAATTTTGCGGATGCCGGTCTCTTCGAGGTCACGGATCATGCGCTTGATTTGCTGGCGCAGCACCACTGGATACCACAGGGCATAGGTGCCGGTGGCAAAACGCTTGTAGCCATCGTTGATACCGCTTACCACTGCCTGGTAGTCGGTTTTAATTTCGTACGGCGGGTCGATAAGGATCAGGCCGCGACGAGAAACCGGCGGCAGCTTGGCTTTCAGCTGCTGGTAGCCGTCGGCACGGTCAACGCGGGCGCGGTTATCTTTCTGGAATTCAGAGCGCAGCAGCGGGAAGTCGCTTGGATGCAGCTCGGTCATCTGCAGGCTGTCCTGCTCGCGCAGCAGCTGGCGGGCAATCAGTGGGGAGCCTGGGTAGTAGCGCAGCTGGTCGGTGCGGTTGAAGTGTTTGACCACCGAGATATACGGCACCAGCTCTTCCGGCAGGTCGTCCTGCTGCCAGATGCGGGCAATCCCTTCCAGGTATTCCCCGGTTTTTTCGGCGTGCTCGCCACTCAGCTGATAGCGGCCTGCCCCGGCGTGGGTGTCCAGATAGAGAAACGGCTTCTCTTTCTCTTTCAGCGATTCAATGATCAGACTCTGAACGGTGTGTTTTAAAACGTCGGCGTGGTTGCCTGCGTGAAAGCTGTGGCGATAACTGAGCATGGGTGCGGATATTCCGGGAATTAAACAAGATAGCTGACAGTTTACCGCAGATCCGGGCAGATTACCGCTGTGGCGCGGTGTCGTTTCTATTTGTGGCAATAATGTTGCAAAACATGAACGTGTCATAAAAACGTCAAGTCACGGGTTTAGCGTCAACGGCAGGCAAGGTAATTGTTTGAATAAAAGGAAAATAATGAAACTGCAAATCACACTGCTGGCCGCCGCGATGGCGCTGGCAATGCCGGTACTGGCAAAAGACGTTTCTGTGAATCAGGCGGCAGCTATCGCCACCACCGTTACCCCAACGGCGGTCAGCCCGGCGTTTGATGCGCTGGAAGGGCAATCGCTGACGGCGCTGCGTACGGCGCTGAAAGGGGATGCGTCGACGCTCACCCGCGATCAGCTGGAAAAAGCGAAACAGAACAAAACGCAGGCCGATAAAGCCTGGCTCAAGGCCAGCGGCTATGACTTCCAGACTAAAGCTAATCAGCAGGCCGGTATCGAGCTGCTCTCGGCGTTTAGCACTCTGCCGGAGACGGTGGTGAAGCAGAACCTGGCAACGGTGACCGATATTAACCGTGATGCAACCCAAACCGCTCGCCACCAGGCGCTGGCGGATGCGGAAGGTATCAACCACCTCTACTTCCTGAGCGATGCGATGGGGCCACGTTTGGGCAAAGCGTTTATCGCGGCCTACGACAAAGATGAACTCAGCAAAGCCGCAGCGCTGATTAAAGCCTCCGAGGTGAGCACCAGCGCGGCGAAAAAACACTTTAATAACCCGCGCCCGTTCCTGATTCAGGGTAACACCATTCACCTGGTACCGGACGACGTGGTGATTAAAGATAACCATCCGTATACCGCCGACGGCGGCTCGTTCCCAAGCGGACACACCAATACCGGCTACACCGACGCGCTGCTGATGGCGGAGATGATCCCGGAGCGTTTTGACGCGCTGGTCACTCGCGGTGCGCGCTATGGCTACTCGCGTATCGTGCTCGGCGTGCACTACCCGCTGGATGTGATGGGCTCCCGCATGGTGGCGCAGCGTAATGTCGCCCACTACCTGAACGACGCGAAGTACCGCACGCTGTTTAACGAAGCTCGCGACCAGCTACGTGCGGCGCTGGAGAAAGAGTGCGGCACGACGCTTGCCGAGTGTGCGAAAACGGCGGGGAAAGATGACCCGTACCGCGACCCGGCGATGCGTGACTTCTACCGTTTCACCATGACCTACGACCTGCCGCAGCAGAAGGGTGAAAAACAGAGCATCACGGTGCCGCAGGGCGCTGAAGTGCTGCTGGAAGCGGCGCTGCCGAACCTCTCAGCTGCACAGCGTCGTGCGTTGATGGTGAAAAGCGCGCTGCCGGCGGGCTATCCGCTTTCAGGCACCACCGCTGACCAGCAGTTCTGGCAGCGTCTGAACCTGCCTGCCGCCTATGAAATGGCGAAAAAACCGCACTGATTAGCGCAGCATATTGAGAGAAGGCGGTACCGGCTGCGGTATCGCCTTTTTTAAATGCTCATGTAGCTTTTCAATCGCCTGCGATTGCGCCGAACCCTGCGGCCACACCAGCCAGTAACCATCCCCGGTGGCGACGGCGTCGTTAAACGGCAGCGTCAGCAGCCCGCTGGCGAGCGCTTCCTGGCTCAACAGTAAATCGCCCATGGCGACCCCATGCCCGCCAATCGCCGCCAGATAGCCCTGCTCAAGGGTATCGAACACCTTACCGCGTGCGGTATTCAGCGTCGGGAATTGCCCGGTCCGTTTTAGCCAGCGCCGCCAGTCACGGCGATCCGGGGAGGGGTGAATCAGCTCGCGGCGTTCGAGATTTTCCCTGGCCTGCGCAGTGAGTTGGGGGGCACAGATAGGCACCAGCCACTCTTCAAACAGCAGCTGGCTTTGCGTTCCGGGGCCAAATTGGCCGTTGCCCAGTAAAATTGCGCAGTCGTAGGGTTCACGGCTGAAATCGACCGTATCGGTATCCATCCACACGCTGGAGAGGGCAATTTGCGGTGAAGTCAGCGGCGAAAGCGCGGCCAGCAGCCAGCGCATGGTCAGCGTCGACGGCGCTTTTAGGCGAAGTTCGCGGCGACGACGGCCAAACGCCTCGCAGGCCCGCTCCAGACTTTGAAAGCCCTCACCGAGTTGTGCCGCCAGCGTTTGCCCGGCGTCAGTCACGGTGACTCGCGGCCCGTGGCGCTGAAAGAGCGCGCAGTCGAACCATTGCTCCAGGGTGCGAACATGACGACTTACCGCGCCGGGCGTGACGTTGAGTCGTTCAGCGGCTTTGCTGAAAGAACCTAAGCGAACAGCGGCTTCAAAAGCACGCAGGGCGTATAGCGGCGGTAGCGACATGGTGATTTTCTATTGTGAGTTTTACTCACATTGAAGCGTAGTTTTTTCCGTTTTTCAACGCGCGTGTCCCACCCAATAATGGGCATCACGTTGTAGGTCGGATAAGCGTAGCGCCATCCGGCATGCCGCCGCCGAACGTCGGATGGCGGCGTAAACGTCTTATCCGATCTCCCTAAGGAAAAACCATGAATCTGACGTTACTTGCCGCCTATATGCTGGCGGTATTACTGCTGCTGGCAACCCCCGGCCCGGTGGTGGCGCTGGTCACGGGAACCGCCGCGCGTGAGGGCAGCCGCCGGGCGTTTATCACGTTGATAGGGACCAACGCTGCGTCGCTGGTGCTGATTGTGCTGGCAACCTTGATGCTGCTCGGCGTGGTGGCGTTGTCGCCGGTCATGCTGTCACTGCTGGGGATAGCGGGTTCGCTCTATATCGGCTGGAGCGCCATCAGCAGCTTGATGCACAAGGCGCAGGAGGCGCAGATTACCCCCGCGCGCGGCGGCCTGCTGAAGGGCTTTCTGATGGGTATTTCAAACCCGAAGGACATTCTCTTTTTCGTCGCCTTCTTCCCGCAGTTTATTGCCGTCACGCAGGACTTCACGCTGAGCATGCTGACGCTCTCGCTGGTGTGGGTAGTGTTTGATATTACCGTTCTGTCGCTCTATATCCTGACGGTTCAGCGCCTGCTGTCGGGAAAGTATGCGCTTCGCCTCGAACGCCTCTCCGCGCTGTTTTTACTGGCGGTTGCGCTGTTCGGTATTGTTTACAACGTCGGTGAAATGAGTGCCCACTATCATTGAAATTCCCCCAACTATCCCCCATTCTAGATCTATCGCTAAAGCGCCGCTGAGCGCTTCATTTCTTTCTTAGACCAGGACTGCGCATATGACCAATCCATTACTGACCCCCTTCGACCTACCGCCGTTTTCCCAGATTCAGCCCGAACATGTTGTCCCTGCCGTGACCAAAGCACTGAACGACTGTCGTGAGAATGTGGAACGCGTAGTGGCGCAGGGCGGGCCGTATAGCTGGGAAAACCTCTGCCAGCCGCTGGCGGAAGTGGACGACGTGCTGGGGCGTATCTTCTCGCCGGTGAGCCACCTGAACTCGGTGCAGAACAGCCCGGAACTGCGTGAAGCCTATGAGCAGACGCTGCCGCTGCTGTCGGAATACAGCACCTGGGTCGGTCAAAACGAAGGGCTGTACAACGCCTACCGCGACCTGCGCGATGGCGATAACTACGCCACGCTGAACACCGCGCAGAAAAAAGCGGTCGATAACGCGCTGCGTGATTTTGAATTGTCCGGTATCGGCCTGCCGAAAGAGAAGCAGCAGCGCTACGGCGAAATTGCGACCCGTCTGTCCGAGCTTGGCAACCAGTACAGCAACAACGTGCTCGATGCCACCATGGGCTGGAGCAAGCTGGTTACTGATGAATCTGAACTCTCCGGCATGCCGGAAAGTGCGCTGGCCGCGGCGAAAGCGCAGGCTGAAGCCAAAGAGCAGGAAGGCTACCTGCTGACCCTGGATATCCCGAGCTACCTGCCGGTGATGACCTACTGCGACAACCAGGCGCTTCGCGAAGAGCTGTATCGCGCCTACTCCACTCGCGCCTCCGACCAGGGGCCGAACGCCGGTAAGTGGGACAACACCCCGGTAATGGAAGAGATTCTGGCGCTGCGCCACGAGCTGGCTCAACTGCTGGGCTTTGAAAGCTACGCCTTTAAATCGCTCGCCACTAAAATGGCGGAAAACCCACAGCAGGTGCTCGACTTCCTGACGGATCTCGCTAAGCGCGCCCGTCCTCAGGGTGAGAAAGAGCTGGCTCAGCTGCGCGCCTTCGCCAAAGCTGAATTCGGCGTCGACGAGCTGCAGCCGTGGGATATTGCCTACTACAGCGAAAAACAGAAACAGCATCTCTATAGCATCAGCGATGAGCAGCTGCGCCCGTACTTCCCGGAAAACAAAGCCGTTAACGGCCTGTTCGAAGTGGTTAAGCGCATTTACGGCATCACCGCTAAAGAGCGTACCGACGTTGATGTCTGGAACCCGGAAGTGCGCTTCTTCGAGCTGTATGACGAAAGCAACGAACTGCGCGGCAGCTTCTACCTCGACCTGTACGCCCGTGAACACAAGCGCGGCGGGGCGTGGATGGACGACTGCGTCGGCCAGATGCGTAAACTTGACGGCACGCTGCAAAAGCCGGTCGCCTACCTGACCTGTAACTTTAACCGCCCGGTGAACGGCAAACCGGCGCTGTTTACTCATGACGAAGTGATCACCCTGTTCCATGAGTTCGGTCACGGCCTGCACCACATGCTGACGCGCATCGAAACTGCCGGTGTTTCCGGTATCAGCGGGGTGCCGTGGGATGCGGTCGAGCTGCCGAGCCAGTTTATGGAAAACTGGTGCTGGGAGCCGGAAGCGCTGGCGTTTATCTCCGGCCACTTTGAAACCGGCGAACCGCTGCCGAAGGAACTGCTGGATAAAATGCTGGCGGCGAAAAACTACCAGGCGGCGCTGTTTATCCTGCGTCAGCTGGAGTTCGGTCTGTTCGACTTCCGCCTGCATGCGCAGTACAACCCGCAGCAGGGCGCGAAAGTGCTCGAGACGCTGGCCGAAATCAAGAAACAGGTTGCCGTGGTTCCAGGCCCAACCTGGGGCCGCTTCCCGCATGCTTTCAGCCACATCTTTGCCGGTGGCTACGCGGCAGGCTACTACAGCTACCTGTGGGCCGATGTGCTGGCGGCAGATGCCTTCTCTCGCTTTGAGGAAGAGGGGATCTTCAACCGTCAGACCGGACAGTCGTTCCTCGACAACATCCTGACCCGCGGCGGTTCTGAAGAGCCAATGGCGCTGTTCAAACGCTTCCGTGGCCGTGAACCTCAGCTGGACGCGATGCTTGAGCATTACGGGATCAAAGGCTGATTGTTGTCGTGAAAATCTGCTTACTTGATGAAACGGGCGCCGGAGACGGCGCCTTATCTGTTCTTGCCGCCCGCTGGGGGCTGGAGCAGGACGACGACAACCTGATGGCGCTGGTGATGACACCGGAGCATCTGGAGCTGCGTAAACGCGATGAGCCAAAGCTTGGCGGCATCTTCGTGGATTTTGTCGGCGGGGCGATGGCGCACCGACGCAAATTCGGCGGCGGTCGCGGTGAGGCGGTGGCGAAAGCCGTGGGCGTGAAAGGCGGTTATCTGCCGGACGTGGTGGATGCGACGGCGGGGCTGGGACGCGATGCGTTCGTGCTGGCTTCCGTTGGTTGCCGCGTGCGGATGCTGGAGCGTAACCCGGTGGTGGCGGCGCTGCTCGATGACGGCCTGGCTCGCGGTTACGTCGACCCGGAAATCGGCCCGTGGCTGCAAGAACGGCTACAGCTGATTCATGCGTCCAGCCTGACGGCGTTAACCGATATCAGCCCGCGCCCGCAGGTGGTGTACCTTGATCCGATGTTCCCGCATAAGCAGAAAAGCGCGCTGGTGAAAAAGGAGATGCGCGTGTTTCAGTCGCTGGTGGGGCCGGATTTGGATGCGGATGGTCTGCTGGAACCGGCGCGTCAGTTGGCAACCAAACGCGTAGTAGTGAAACGCCCGGATTACGCACCGCCGTTGGCGGACGTGGCGACGCCGAACGCGGTGGTCACCAAAGGACATCGATTTGATATTTATGCGGGTACGGCGGAGTAATTTTCCCCCTCATCCTAACCCTCTCCCCAGGGGGAGAGGGGACCGACCGTGCGGTTTGCACCCTTTGCTTTTCTCCCTCGCCCCTTTGGGGAGAGGGCCGGGGTGAGAGGAGCTTGCACAATCTTAAACAAACGGTGCCAGCGGGTCTGCAATCTCAAACGCCACAGCACGATCCGCTTTCGGCGGGTAAATCAGCTCGCTGACAATCGACACTTTCAGCTTCTTCGCCTCTTCGCGCTTGAGCTTTACCTGCTGATCCCAGCCTTCGCTATAAACCGCACCCCATGCGCCCAGATCCAGACAGGTGACGTACATCTCCTGACGGTACGGCAGAGGAGCGACTTCCAGAACGCTTGCCGCGGCGTTGTTCCCGGCGAATTTGCCTAGCAGAATGGCGTGCTGGCAGGTCATCAGCGCATGGTTGCCTTTATCATCGGTTGCGGCGTAAGCCACATCGCCGGTGGCGTAGATATCGTCATGGCCCAGCACCTGCAGGTTGCCGTTCACGTGCAGACGACCCTGACGGTCGCGCGGCGCATCAATCTGCGCGGTCAGCCCATTGGCCTGAACGCCGACGGTCCAGATAACGGTCTGTGAGGCGATGACCTGCCCATCTTTCAGCGTGACGCCAGATGCATCCACGCTCTCCACTTCCGCGTTCACCAGCCATTCCACGCCCAGCTCGGCAGAGGCTTCGATAATCACGTCGCGTAACTCTTTGCTCCAGCGGCCGCCCGGCTGTGCACCGCGCTCAACTACGACAACTCTGGTCTTAGCATCTTGACCCAGGATTTCACGCAGACGGCCCGGAAGCTCCAGCGCCATCTCAATCCCGGTGAAGCCGCCGCCGCACACCACCACGGTGTTGCGCGCGTCGCTCTCAGGCTGCCCGGCCAGATCTTTCAGATGCTGCTCCAGCACCGTCGCGCTTTCCAGCTGGTCGAGGTCGAACGCGTGCTCAGCGGCTCCGGCAACGATATCGCGGTTAACGTGGCTACCGCTGGCAAGTACCAGACGGTCGTAGCAACGCAGACGCACTTCGCCGTTCTCGTCTTTCCAGCTCACCTCTTTCGAGGTCGGAAGGATCTGCTCAACGGTACCGCGCAGGAAGTTCACGCCAGTAACGTCGAACAGCGGCATCAGTGGGGAAACCAGCGTCTGAACGTGGCTTTCATAAAAACGCGGACGAACGCGCAGCTCTGGCTGTGGCGCAATCACCGTAATATCAACGTCCTGCTGGTGTTTGTCTGCCAGACGCGCGGCGCTCAACGCTGCCCACATACCGGCAAAACCGGCACCGACGATCAGAATTTGTTTACGCATTAGGTTTGTCTCACTGTTCACTACGATTAATTGACTCGGATTTTATTGGTCGTAGTTAAGGATTGCAACGTGATTCGCTTCAGCAAACGTACCAGAAGACGTATTTTGATATTATCTATTTGATATTTAATTAATTAAATTTTTACGTGTTCAGTATTTATGCTTGCTATCTGGAATGCATCAGATGAAAAAGCTACAATAACTCAGATTCATTTTGGCTGAGATAAGAGCGCATGGCATTCTACAGTTCTGGGGTTGAGTACGGCATACATAGTCTGATGTGCATGGTGGACGGCAAAGGCGACGCCCGCGATATGAGCGTGCGCGAAATTGCTGAACTGCAAAGCGTGCCCTATGACTATCTGGCCAAAATCTTTACTCGCCTGTCGAAGGCCGGGCTGGTGCGCAGCATCGAAGGGAAGGGCGGCGGTTTTCAGCTGGCGAAACCGGCTGAGGACATTACGGTGCTGGACGTGGTCAACGCGATTGATGGCGATAAGCGTATTTTTGAGTGCCGGGAAATTCGTCAGCGTCTGGCGGTGTTTGATGAGCAGCCGCCGGAGTGGGCCTGCGAAGGTATCTGTGGCGTGCGTTCGGTGATGGACATGGCGCAGCAGCGGATGGAAGAGGCGTTAGGCCAGCATACGATTCTGGACCTGGCGCGCAAGATGTATCGCAAAGCGCCGGATACTTTTGTGGTGGAAGTGCAAGAGTGGATTGCCGGGCGAAAAAACGCTTGAACTAAGTAGCCCGGCCGAACGCAATGACGCCGGGGAAAACCCCGGAGTCGGCGCTGGCGCGCCTCGTCCGGGCTACCGACTGCGTGTTACTCTTCTTCGTCGTCGCGCAGCGGAACAATCAGCATATCAACGTGAACGGTGTTGATAAGCTGACGAGCAGAAGACATCAGTTTGCTCCAGAAGTCCTGGTGGTGACCGCAGACAACCAGGTCCATATCGTATTTCTTGATAGCATCAACCAGCACCTGCCCCAGGTCGCCGCTGCCGCTCAGGGTTTCGGTGATTGGATAGCCCGCGCCGGTGGAGAGCTCGCTCAGCGCGTGGTGGGTCTCTTCGGAGATACGTTTTTGCATATCGCCCAGATTGACATCAATTAGCCCGGTGTAGAGATCGGAATAGTTCACGTCAACGTGAATCAGAGAGACTTTCGCATTGTAAGGGCGAGCCATTGATACCGCTTTCTCCACCAGAACTTTGCTCTCTGGTGAAAGGTCGACGGCGATAAGAATGTGTTTGTAAGCCATAGTGTTACTCCTTCCATAAAGTTGTCGATGACTGTTGGACCAGACAGCCCATGCGCTGTCCCTTGCCCGCGTCCTGCGTGCTATCTGCGCGGGGTTTGCCCTTAAAGACCTAATTGTAGAAGATATTTCTACCTTATAGCGGCCTTGGGGCGCCGTCAATGCATCCGGTTCGCCAATTAGTTAAACAAATTTTTCATTCTTACGTATTGATAACGATTAACCTTGTGGTAAAAAATTTAACTGATCTTCTACACTATTTAATGAGCCGATCGAATAAATAAACGTGATCGGAATCGCACTCTTTTACTGAGGTGTTGGTGGGAAATTGGGGAGCGGTATGCCCTGGGGGGTATCTCTGAGGGCTGGTCGCCGGGGAGGAGTTATGATCAGCACGATTGCGCTGTTTTGGGCCCTGTGTGTCGTTTGTGTGGTGAATATGGCACGTTACTTCTCGTCACTACGTGCGCTATTGGTGGTACTACGAGGTTGCGATCCCTTGCTCTATCAGTATGTCGATGGCGGTGGCTTTTTCACCTCCCACGGCCAGCCGGGCAAGCAGATGCGCCTGGTCTGGTACATTTACGGGCAGCGTTACCTCGACCATCACGACGATGAATTTATTCGTCGCTGCGAGCGCGTTCGCCGTCAGTTTATTTTGACCAGTTCGCTGTGTGGATTGGTGGTCATCAGCTTAATTGCTTTGATGATTTGGCACTAAGTAAAAAAACGGGCCAGTTTCCTGACCCGTTTTTATGTTTTTATCGCCGCTGACTTAGATAAGCTTCAGCGAGATCCAGTACAGCACGCCGGACAGAATGATAGAGGCCGGCAGGGTGAAGACCCAGGCCATCAGGATGTTGGTCACGGTTTTACGCTGTAACCCGCCGCCATCAACCAGCATGGTACCCGCCACGGAAGAGGAGAGTACGTGCGTCGTGGAGACCGGCATCCCGGTATAGCTTGCCAGACCGATGGACACCGCAGAGGTCATCTGTGCGGACATCCCCTGAGCGTAGGTCATGCCTTTCTTACCGATTTTTTCACCGATAGTGGTGGCAACGCGACGCCAGCCGATCATGGTACCAATGCCCAGCGCCAGTGCGACCGCCATAATAATCCAGATTGGCGCGTACTCAATGGTGCTCAGCATGTCGGTTTTCAGCTTCTTCAACAGACGTTGATCGTCGGCATTCACTTCCGGCATCTTGGCCACTTTATCGGTGGTATCAGAGATGCAAAGCATGATGCGACGAAGTTGACCGCGCTGCTCTACCGAGAGTTTATCGTAGCTCTCGATTCCCGACAGCATCGCCTTAGTACGCTCAAGCGCGTTCATGGTGTTAGCCGGGTGGCAGTGGAACTCAGTGGCTTCCAGTGCTGCTGGGGTTAACGGGTCAGCGCTGTTCTGTACTTTCAGCAGCAGTTCAGGGCGCTGCTGGAAGAAGGTTTCAACGTTGTTGACCGCATCGCGGGTACGGGTGATTTCGTAGCCGGAAGCGTTCATGTTAACCACGAAGCCTGCCGGAGCAACGCCAATCAGTACCAGCATCACCAGACCAATGCCTTTCTGACCGTCGTTCGCACCGTGGGAGAATGCCACGCCAATTGCGGAGAGGATCAGAGCAATACGGGTCCAGAACGGCGGCTTTTTCTTGCCGTCTTTCTTTTCACGTTCAGCAGGAGTCAGGTGGATGCGGGCACGTTTTTTGGTACCGCTCCAGAAACGACGCAGCAGGAAAATCAGACCGCCAGCAAAGACCAGACCCACAATTGGCGACACGATCAACGAGGCGAAAATGTTAATCACTTTCGGGATGTTGAGTGCATCAACCACGGACGTTCCGGTCATCATCGCATTGGTTAAACCAATACCGATAATGGCACCGATAAGCGTGTGGGAGCTGGACGCAGGCAGACCAAAATACCAGGTGCCGAGGTTCCAGATAATAGCCGCCAGCAGCATGGAAAAGACCATGGCGAGGCCGTGAGCGGAGCCCATATTGAGCAACAGATCCGTCGGCAGCATATGCACGATGGCATAAGCTACACTCAGGCCGCCCAACAGAACGCCGAAGAAGTTAAATATCGCGGCCATCGCCACAGCAAGCTGCGAACGCATAGCACGGGTATAAATTACGGTAGCCACTGCGTTAGCCGTATCATGGAAGCCGTTAATCGCTTCGTAGAAAAGAACAAACAACAGTGCCAGTACTAACAACAGCCCGGTATGTAAATCCAGACCAGCAAACAAATGTAACATAGGACGTTACGCCATTTTGAGGACATGAACGCGCGGCATTATCAGGGACATTGGCGGCGCGGGCAAAGTGAAATCTCTATTTTTTTTGATATTTGTCCATACTATTTTAAAGGTCAGAAAGAATTATTTATTTTGTATCAATCAGATAAGTCGGGTTTGTTGATATTTCACTGGTACGACTTCGGTGAAAAATTTACAATTCCCGACAATACCTAAGTTGAGGATAGTGCGTGGAAAGGTTTGATGCCATTGTAGTAGGTGCCGGAGCGGCAGGAATGTTTTGTGCCGCCATGGCTGGGCAGGCTGGGCGCCGCGTTTTGCTGTTAGATAACGGTAAAAAACCGGGGCGTAAAATCCTCATGTCCGGCGGCGGTCGCTGCAATTTTACTAACCTTTATGTCGAACCCGCGGCATATCTGAGTCAAAACCCGCATTTCTGCAAATCTGCACTGGCGCGCTATACCCAATGGGACTTTATCGACATGGTCGGCAAGCACGGTATTGCCTGGCATGAAAAGACCCTCGGGCAGCTTTTCTGCGATGACTCCGCCGATCAAATCGTGGCGATGCTGGTTGCCGAGTGCGAAAAGGGCAACGTGACCACGCGCCTGCGAAGTGAAATCCTGAGCGTCACCCGTAATGACGAGGGCTACACGCTTCAACTTAACGGTGATGAAGTGTCGGCCGATAAGCTGGTGATTGCCAGCGGCGGCCTGTCGATGCCGGGCCTTGGGGCAACGCCTTTCGGCTATAAGGTTGCCGAGCAGTTTGGCCTGAAGGTGCTGCCAACCCGCGCAGGTCTGGTGCCGTTTACGCTGCACAAGCCGATGCTCGAACCGCTGCAGGTGCTTTCCGGCGTGTCAGTGCCGTCGGTCATCACCGCGCAGGACGGCACGGTATTCCGCGAAAGTCTGCTTTTCACCCACCGTGGCCTCTCTGGCCCCGCAGTGTTGCAAATCTCAAGCTATTGGCAGGCGGGCGAGTTCGTGAGCATTAATTTACTGCCGGATATCGATCTGGCGGACTTCCTCGACGTCCAGCGCGCCGAACATCCGAATCAGAGCCTGAAAAACACGCTGGCGATGCAGTTACCGAAACGGTTGGTTGAATGCCTGCAACAGCTTGGGCAAATTCCTGACGTCACCCTTAAACAGCTGAACGTTCGCGAACAGCAAACGTTGGTCGATACCCTGACCGACTGGCGCGTACAGCCAAACGGCACCGAAGGCTATCGCACGGCGGAAGTGACGCTGGGCGGCGTTGACACCAACGAACTCTCTTCACGCACCATGGAAGCGAAGAAAGCGCCGGGGCTCTACTTTATCGGCGAAGTGATGGACGTGACCGGCTGGCTGGGCGGCTATAACTTCCAGTGGGCATGGTCCAGCGCCTGGGCGTGTGCGCAGGCGCTGGCGGAATAAGCGATTAATTCTGCTGGCTAAAGAGCCGCAGCAGCATCTCCACCTGTTCGTCGAGCGGGGCTAAATCCCGTTTGACGATCAGATGCAGCGGCGTGGCGCGCCGCACGCCGTGGCTGAGCGGCAGCGTTTTTAAAATCCCTTGCGCCAGTTCGTTCTGAATTCTCTCCTCCGGCAGCCAGCCGTATCCCACCTGATACATCACCGCGTCAATCGCCGCATCAATGGTTGAAAAGGTCCACGCGTCGCGCTCGGTCTGCCCGTCGCTGTTGTTATCGGCAATACGGATCAACGGCCAGGCGCGTAGCTGTTCATCGCTGAGTGGGCCTTCGCTCTGGAAGAGGGGATGGTCGCGATGGGCGACGGCGACAAAATCGATATTCATCAGCCATTCGCCGCGCCCGGTGATGTCCTGACGGCGAGTCAGCACCATCACGTCCGCTTCGGCCTGAACCACATCGTTGCCGCTGGCGTTCTCCAGCACTTCGGTTAAGCGCACCTGGGTTTGCGGATAGCGCTGCTGGAACTGACGCAAAATGGCGAACAGCCGCTCGCGCGGGAAAATACTGTCGACCACCAAATCCAGCCGGGTGCGCATGCCTTCACGCAGTGTGGCGGCGCGCGTCTCTACCCAGGCAAAGGCCTTGAGTAGCGGTTTGACCTGCGTGAGCAGCAGCTCACCGGCCGGGGTTAACACCGCACGGCGGCCTTCCGGGGCAAGTAGCGCCACGCCAAGTCTTTCCTGTAATAGCGCCAGGTTGTAGCTCACTGACGACTGGCTGCGGTGAGTCTCTTCAGCCGCTTTTGCAAAGCTGCCCAGCTCCACCACCTTCTCCAGCAGTGCCCATTGTTCCAGCGTCGTTTTATGCATAATTGATTTAAAAAGCAGATGAGTTTCATTGAAACATAGCGTTATTCATTTACTTTTTAAAGCAATAAGATCTCTGCATCGACACGAGGAGATTTAATCATGAGCAACTTTGATAAACACGATTTGAGCGGTTTCGTTGGCAAACATCTGGTCTATACCTATGACAACGGCTGGAACTACGAGATTTACGTTAAAAACGACAACACCCTTGATTATCGTATTCACAGCGGCATCGTGGCGAATCGTTGGGTGAAAGACCAGCAGGCGTACATTGTCCGCGTAGGTGAAAACATCTACAAAATTTCCTGGACTGAGCCTACCGGCACCGACGTGAGCCTGATTGCGAATCTGGGCGACAAACTGTTCCACGGCACCATCTTCTTCCCACGTTGGGTGATGAACAACCCGGAAAAAACCGTCTGCTTCCAGAATGATCACATTCCGCTGATGAATAGCTACCGTGATGCGGGCCCGGCGTACCCAACGGAAGTGATTGATGAATTCGCGACAATTACCTTCGTTCACGACTGTGGGGCCAATAACGACAGCGTAATTAACTGCGCCGCTAGCGAATTACCAAAAGATTTCCCTGCTAATTTGCGCTAGGTTTACCACCGATATACATATTATTTATTACACTAATATTCAACGAACATTAAAACGGTCATAAATAAAGACTTTGTTTAGAATACGTTGAATTATGTGAACCAAAGCCCAGTTGCAATGCAAACTGGGCTTTTTTTTACAAAAATTCAGTGAGAACAATGACCTTCATAAAGTATTGATTTTGTTTATTAATCATTTATTGTGCGAATGCGTATTTCTTTCTTAATCTTATCCTAAGATAACACTGATACTTTTACTGCAATTCAATGTTGTAGGTTTAATTATCACATCTATCTATTCCTGATTTTAACAACATCGCGATAGCACCGTTTTATTCACGAATCAGGCGTACACATTTGTGTTATAGGGTAAGGAACATTCATGAGTGATTTTCTGCCGTTTTCACGTCCCTCTATGGGCGAGGCGGAGTTCGCAGCGCTGAAAGAGGTGCTGCAATCCGGTTGGATCACCACCGGGCCAAAAAACCAGGCGCTGGAAGAGGCGTTTTGCGCCCTGACGGGCAACCGTTTTTCGATTGCCGTGAGCTCCGCGACCGGTGGTATGCACGTTACGCTGATGGCCCTCGGTATTGGTCCTGGCGATGAAGTCATCACCCCTTCGCAAACCTGGGTTTCTACCCTCAATATGATCGTGCTGCTGGGCGCTACGCCGGTGATGATCGATGTCGATCGTGACAATCTGATGATTACCCCTGAGGCGGTCGAAGCGGCGATTACCCCGCGTACTAAAGCCATTATTCCCGTGCATTATGCTGGCGCGCCTGCGGATATCGACGGGCTGCGCGCCGTGGCTGAACGCCACGGTATTCCGCTGATTGAAGATGCGGCGCATGCGGCGGGTACCTATTACAAAGGCCACCATGTTGGCTGGCAGGGAACGGCGATTTTCTCCTTCCACGCCATCAAGAACATGACCAGCGCCGAGGGCGGGCTGATTGTCACTGATGACGAACAGCTGGCAAACCGCATTCGCAGCCTCAAATTCCACGGTCTTGGCGTTGATGCCTACGATCGCCAGACCCATGGCCGCGCGCCGCAGGCGGAAGTGATTAGCCCCGGATTTAAGTACAACCTGGCCGATATCAACGCCGCGCTGGCGCTGGTTCAACTGGGCAAGCTGGGTCAGGCCAATCAGCGTCGTCACGATATCGCGCAGCGCTACGTGCAGGAACTGGCGGATACGCCTTTCCAGCCGTTGGCTGTGCCGAGCTGGCCGCACCTGCACGCCTGGCACCTGTTTATTATTCGCGTGGACGAACAGCGTTGCGGTATCAGCCGCGATGCGCTGATGGAACAGCTCAAGGCGCAGGGCATTGGCACCGGGCTGCACTTCCGTGCGGCGCATACGCAGAAATATTACCGCGAACGCTTCCCGGAACTCTCCCTGCCGAATACCGAATGGAACAGCGCGCGTATCTGTTCATTACCTCTTTTCCCGGATATGACCGATGACGACACCACCCGTGTCATTACGGCGCTCCACCAGTTAGCAGGCTGCTGATATGTTTGAGTACCCATTAGTTAAGAAAGTCTCCGTCGTGATCCCGGTTTACAACGAGCAGGATAGCCTGCCGGAGTTAATCCGCCGTACCGACGCGGCCTGCGCGACCCTGAATCGTGACTATGAAATTCTGCTGGTTGATGACGGCAGCAGCGACGACTCCGCACGCATGCTGGTTGAAGCGGCAGAAGCCCCGGAAAGCCACATCGTGGCGGTGCTGCTGAACCGTAACTACGGTCAACACTCGGCGATCATGGCGGGCTTTAGCCACGTTACCGGCGACCTGATCATTACTCTTGATGCTGACCTGCAAAACCCGCCGGAGGAGATCCCGCGGCTGGTCGAAAAAGCGGACGAAGGCTATGACGTGGTCGGCACCGTGCGCCAGAATCGTCAGGACAGCATCTTCCGTAAAACCGCCTCGAAGATGATTAACCGTCTGATCCAACGGACCACCGGTAAAGCGATGGGCGACTACGGCTGCATGCTGCGCGCCTATCGCCGCCACATCATCGACGCGATGCTCAACTGCCACGAACGCAGCACCTTTATCCCGATTCTGGCGAATACCTTTGCTCGCCGCGCCGTGGAGATCCCGGTGATGCACGCCGAGCGCGAGTTCGGTGACTCGAAATACAGCTTTATGCGCCTGATCAACCTGATGTACGACCTGGTGACCTGTTTAACCACCACGCCGCTGCGTCTTCTGAGCGTGGTCGGCAGCGTCATCGCCGTGCTCGGATTTGCCTTCTCCATTCTGTTAGTGGTGCTGCGCCTGGCGCTGGGCCCGGAATGGGCGGGGGACGGCGTGTTCATGCTGTTCGCCATTCTGTTCATGTTTATCGGGGCTCAGTTTATCGGCATGGGCCTGCTCGGGGAGTATATCGGCCGCATCTACAACGACGTGCGCGCCCGTCCTCGTTACTTTATTCAACGTGTTGTTCGCCAGGAAAATCTGGAATCTGAAGAGGAAAATCGTTAATGAAAGCTGTTGTATTTGCCTATCACGACATGGGTTGCACCGGTATTCAGGCACTGCTGGACGCCGGATACGACATTGAGGCGATCTTCACTCACCCGGATAACGCCGGTGAAAACAACTTCTTTGGCTCCGTTGCCCGTTTGGCAGCCGAGCAGGGCATTACCGTCTATGCGCCGGAAGATGTGAACCACCCGCTGTGGGTTGACCGTATTCGTGCGATGGCGCCGGACGTGATTTTCTCCTTCTACTATCGCAACCTGTTGAGCGACGAAATCCTCAATCTGGCACCAAAAGGCGCCTTCAACCTGCACGGCTCGCTGCTGCCTAAATACCGTGGCCGCGCGCCGCTGAACTGGGTGCTGGTCAACGGTGAGAAAGAGACCGGCGTGACCCTGCACCGCATGACCCACCGTGCTGATGCGGGCGACATTGTGGCGCAGCAGACCGTCGCTATTGCCGATTCTGACGTAGCGCTGTCGCTGCACCGTAAGCTGTGCGCGGCTTCCCAGACGCTGCTGGGCGACGCGCTGCCAAAAATTCGCAGCGGCCAGACGCAGGAACGTGCGCAGGACGAGACTCAGGCAACCTACGTGGGTCGTCGTACCCCGGATGACGGTCGTCTGACCTGGGAAAAACCGGCGCAGGAACTGCACAACCTGGTGCGTGCGGTGAGCGATCCGTGGCCGGGCGCGTTTGGCTATGTCGGCACCAATAAATTTATCGTCTGGAAATCCCGCGTGCGTACCGATATGGCCGCCGCGATGCCGGGTACCGTGCTGTCCGTGGCTCCGCTGGTGGTTGCCTGCGGTGAAGGCGCGCTGGAAATCGTTACCGGTCAGAGCGCTAACGGCGTTTACATGCAGGGCACTCAGCTGGCGCCAGCAATGGGCCTGGTAGCCGGTGCGCTGCTCTCCAGCCGTCCGTTTGTGGCGGTGAAGCGTCGTACCCGCGTGCTGATTCTGGGCGTGAACGGCTTTATCGGTAACCACCTGACTGAGCGCCTGCTTGAGGACGACAACTACGAGATTTACGGCCTGGATATTGGCTCTGACGCCATCAGCCGCTTCCTCGACTGCCCGCGTTTCCACTTTGTGGAAGGCGACATCAGCATCCACTCCGAGTGGATCGAATACCACATTAAGAAATGCGACGTGGTGCTGCCGCTGGTGGCGATTGCGACCCCTATCGAATACACCCGTAACCCGCTGCGCGTGTTCGAGCTGGACTTCGAAGAGAACCTGAAGATTATTCGTGACTGCGTGAAGTACAACAAGCGCATCATCTTCCCGTCGACTTCCGAAGTGTACGGCATGTGCACCGACGCAAACTTCGACGAAGACACCTCCAACCTGGTGGTGGGGCCAATCAGCAAACAGCGCTGGATCTACTCGGTTTCCAAACAGCTGCTGGACCGCGTGATTTGGGCCTACGGCGACAAAACCGGCCTCAAATTTACCCTGTTCCGTCCGTTTAACTGGATGGGCCCACGTCTGGACAACCTGAACGCCGCGCGTATCGGCAGCTCGCGCGCGATCACCCAGCTGATTCTTAACCTGGTGGAAGGGTCGCCGATCAAACTGATCGAAGGCGGCAAGCAGAAACGCTGCTTCACCGATATCAGCGACGGTATCGAAGCGCTGTTCCGCATTATCGAAAACAAAGATGGCCGCTGCGATGGGCAGATCATCAACATCGGTAACCCGGACAACGAAGCGAGCATCAAAGAGCTGGCGGAAATGCTGCTCGACTGCTTCGAACGTCACCCGCTGCGCGACCGCTTCCCGCCGTTTGCTGGCTTCCGTGAAGTGGAAAGCAGCGACTACTATGGTAAAGGCTATCAGGATGTAGAACACCGTAAGCCGAGCATCCGTAACGCCAAACGTTGCCTTGACTGGCATCCGACGGTAGAAATGCAGCAGACCGTTGAAGAGACGCTGGACTTCTTCCTGCGCACGGTTGAACTGACGGATGAAAAATCATCATGAAAAAAGTAGGTTTGCGCGTTGATGTGGACACCTTTCGCGGTACTCGCGAGGGCGTACCACGGCTGATGGCGGTGCTCAAAAAGCACCGCGTACAGGCCAGTTTTTTCTTCAGCGTCGGGCCGGATAACATGGGGCGCCACCTGTGGCGCCTGGTAAAACCGAAGTTCTTGTGGAAGATGCTGCGCTCGCGCGCGGCATCGCTGTATGGCTGGGATATTCTCCTCGCCGGCACGGCCTGGCCTGGACGACGTATCGGTGCGGCGAACGCGGAGATTATCCGTAGCGTTGCGCAGGTGCATGAAGTCGGGCTACATGCCTGGGATCATCACCGCTGGCAGCAGTGGAGCGGCGTATGGAAAGAGCAGCAGCTGGTGGAAGAGATTGGGCGCGGCTTGCGTGAGCTGGAGTCTATTCTCGGCCGTCCGGTCTCCTGCTCTGCGGTGGCGGGCTGGCGCGCGGATCAGCGCGTGGTGAAGGCCAAAGAGTCGTTTGATTTTCACTACAACAGCGACTGTCGTGGCACGCAGCCGTTTCTTCCACAGCTGGCTAATGGGGAGACGGCTACCGTGCAGATCCCCGTTACCTTGCCAACCTGGGATGAAGCCGTCGGCACCGTGGTCAGCGCTGAAGGCTATAACCGCTGGCTGCTGGAGCAGATCCGCAAAGATACCGGTACGCCGGTTTATACCATTCATGCAGAGGTTGAAGGCGGTGTGTGCGCCGAACAGTTCGATTATCTGCTGACCCTGGCGGCGCAACAGGAAATTCTGTTTTGCCCGCTGAGCCAGCTTCTTCCGGATGACTTCCGTCAGCTCCCGGTTGGAAAGGTGGTACGGGGAGAATTGGCTGGCCGTGAAGGCTGGCTTGGTTGCCAACAACTCTTGAGCCCCGATGTATGAAATCCCTTCGCTACGGTATTTCGTTAGTTGCATTGTTCGTTCTTTACTACCTTCTGCCCCTCAACTTCCGGTTGCTGTGGCAGCCGGATGAAACCCGCTACGCCGAGATCAGCCGTGAAATGCTGGCCACCGGCGATTGGGTTGTGCCGCATTTCCTCGGCCTGCGTTATTTTGAAAAGCCGATTGCGGGCTACTGGATCAACAGCATTGGTCAGTGGCTGTTTGGGCATAACAACTTTGGCGTGCGCTTTGGCTCGGTGTTCTCTATCACCGTGTCTGCGCTGCTGGTGGCCTGGCTTGCCTGGCGTATCTGGCGCGACAAGAAAGTGGCGATATTCTCCGGCGTTATCTTCCTGACGGCTTTCCTGGTCTACGGTATCGGCACCTATGCGGTACTCGACCCGATGATCACCCTGTGGATGACGCTGGCGATGTTCAGCTTCTGGCTGGCGGCGTCGGCGAAAACCACCGGTGAACGCTTCTGGGGCTACGTGCTGCTTGGTATCGCCTGCGGCATGGGGGTGATGACCAAAGGGTTCCTGGCGCTAGCGGTGCCGGTTATCGGCGTGCTGCCGTGGGTTATCGCCCAGAAACGCTGGCGGGAAGTCCTTATCTGGGGCTGGCTGTCGGTGCTGGTGTGCGTGCTTACCGTGCTGCCGTGGGGGCTGGCGATTGCGCAGCGTGAAGGCGATTTCTGGCGCTACTTCTTCTGGGTCGAACATATTCAGCGTTTTGCGCAGAGCGATGCTCAGCATAAAGCGCCGTTCTGGTACTATCTGCCGTTCCTGATTGCCGGGAGTCTGCCGTGGCTGGCGCTGCTGCCGGGCGCGTTGAAGCTTGGCTGGCGCGATCGTCAAGGGCAGGGCAGCGCATTCTATCTGCTGGGTTGGATAGTGATGCCGTTCCTGTTTTTCAGCATCGCAAAAGGCAAGCTGCCGACCTATATTCTGCCGTGCTTTGGGCCGCTGGCGATGCTGATGGCGCGCTATGCGGTGGATGCGGCAAAAGTGGGCGCGAAAGCGCTGCGGATTAACGGCATCATCAACATCGCCTTCGGCGTGGTTGGTTTGGTGGCGGTGGTTGTCGTGTCGCCGTGGGGGCCGATGAAGCACCCGGTGTGGATGCAGATTGAGCTGTATAAGTGCGTGCTGGCGGCGGTGGCGTTCTTTGTCTGGGCGCTGATGGGCTGGTTGTCTATCAAGTCGACTACGCCGCGCTGGACGCTGGCGGCGCTCTGCCCGATGGGGTTAGCGCTGCTGGTGGGCTTTGCGATTCCTGACCGCGTGACCGACAGTAAACAGCCGCAGTTCCTGGTGGATATTGTGAGCGAGTCGCTGACGCCGAGCCGCTACGTGCTGAGCAATAACGTCGGTATCGCCGCAGGGCTTGCCTGGGAACTGAACCGCAGCGACGTCATCCTGTATTCACAGACGGGCGAGCTGAAATACGGTCTTTCCTATCCGGATGCTAAAGGGCGCTTTATCTCCAGCGAAGATTTCCCGCAGTGGCTGGAAGCGCATCGTCAGGAGGGGCCAATCTCTCTGGTACTGCAGCTGCAGCGCAATACCAGAGTGGTGGATTTGCCGTTGCCAAAACCGGATGAGGTGTATGTGATGGGTCGTACCGCGTTTATTCAGTACCGTCCGCAATGATCACCTGGGCCTGCCTGCTGCTCGCCAGCTTTTTGAGCTGTGTCGGGCAGCTATGCCAGAAACAGGCTACGCGCCCGGCACCCGCCGGGCAGCGTGGGCGCCATCTGCTGACCTGGCTTGGGCTCGCGCTGGCGATGCTTGGGCTGGGGATGCTGTTGTGGCTGCTGGTGTTGCAGCAAATCCCGGTTAGCGTGGCCTACCCGATGCTGAGCCTGAACTTTGTCTGGGTGACGCTGGCGGCGCGCACTATCTGGCATGAGCCGGTCAGTCGTCGTCACTGGGCGGGCGTAGGGCTGATTATTGTCGGCATTATGTTGCTAGGGAGCAGCGCCTGATGGGGCTTATCTGGGCATTAATGAGCGTTGGGCTGGTAAGCGCCGCCCAGCTGACGCTGCGGGTGGCGATGACCACGCTGCCACCGGCGGAGCAGCCGCTGGCGTTCCTGTTGCACCTGCTGCATTTCGGCGACGGCACGCTGGCGCTTTTCCTCGGCCTGTGCGGCTACGTCGCGTCGATGGCCTGCTGGTTCTTCGCCCTTAAGCGCCTGCCGTTGGCAAAAGCCTATGCGCTGCTTAGCCTGAGCTATATGGTGGTGTGGTGCGCCGCCATCTGGCTGCCGGGCTGGCACGAACCCTTCTCCTGGCGTGGTCTGCTGGGCGTAGTAGTCATTATCTCGGGCGTTATCACCATCTTCTGGCCAAATAAACCTCCCCATACCCCGTAGGCCGGATAAGGCAACGCCGCCATCCGGCAATCTGCGCCGTTCCGCCTGATGGCGCTTCGCTTATCAGGCCTACAATCTGTAGCCCGGCCAAGCGCAGCGCCGCCGGGAATAGCGCCGAGCCGCCTCCGGGCTACAAAATGTGCAATAATGCCTTTTTTGTCGCATCTATAAGGGATTATCTATGCCAGCAGCTGACGCCGAGGAATCGCTTAGCGGCCTGCGCCTCAACCTGCGTATTGTCTCCATCGTTATCTTTAACTTCGCCAGTTACCTCACCATTGGCCTGCCATTGGCGGTGCTGCCCGGCTATGTCCACGACGTGATGGGGTTCAGCGCCTTCTGGGCGGGGCTGGTGATAAGCCTGCAATACTTCGCCACCCTGCTTAGTCGCCCGCACGCCGGGCGCTATGCCGACCTGCTGGGGCCAAAACGGATTGTGGTGATGGGGCTGTGCGGCTGCTTTCTTAGCGGGTTGAGCTATCTGCTGGCGGCAACGGGCAGCGACTGGCCGCTGCTCAGTCTGGTGCTGTTGTGCCTGGGACGCGTGATCCTCGGCATCGGCCAAAGCTTTGCCGGTACCGGATCTACGCTCTGGGGCGTGGGCGTCGTGGGTTCGCCGCATATTGGCCGGGTCATCTCATGGAACGGGATTGTCACTTACGGCGCGATGGCGATGGGTGCGCCGCTCGGTGTGGTGTGTTACCGCTACGTTGGGCTGGAGGGGCTGGCATTGGCGATTATGGCCGTGGCCGCCGTCGCCATTCTGTGCGCGCTGCCGCGTGCGGAAGTGAAAGCCAAAAAGGGCAAGCCGATGTCTTTTCGCGCGGTGCTAGGGCGCGTCTGGCCTTACGGAATGGCGCTGGCACTGGCCTCCGCGGGCTTTGGGGTGATCGCCACCTTCATTACCCTGTTTTATGACGCGAAAGGCTGGGACGGCGCGGCGTTCGCGCTCACGCTGTTTAGCTGCGCATTCGTAGGGACGCGTCTGCTATTCCCGAACGGTATCAACCGCCTGGGTGGGCTGAACGTGGCGATGATCTGCTTCTCGGTGGAGATTGTCGGCCTGCTGCTGGTGGGTGTGGCTGATACGCCGACGATGGCGAAAATCGGCACCTTCTTCGCAGGGGCGGGGTTCTCGCTGGTGTTCCCGGCGCTGGGCGTGGTGGCGGTGAAAGCCGTGCCGCAGCAGAATCAGGGCTCTGCGCTGGCAACCTATACCGTGTTTATGGATCTATCGCTGGGTATTACCGGGCCGCTGGCAGGATTGATGATGGCGTGGATGGGCATTTCGACGATTTACATTGCCGCCGCGGGGCTGGTGGCGGTAGCGCTGCTGCTGGGGTGGCGGCTAAAAAAACGGCCTCTGGCGTAAGCACGCGAGAGGCCGTTTATCGGTCAGCCAAACTTAGTTGATGACCAGCGTATTGATGATTTTCTCAGCGTCAGACTGCGCCTGCTGCTGGTTGTCCGCTGGCAGCGTGATCTGCATGGTCAGCAGCTTGCCATCGATTTTACCCAGTACGACGGAAGAGTACGCGGTCTGCCCTTTAGCAGAGATGATGCTGTCGAGCTGCTGCAGCGTGTGGCCCTTCACGTCGATAGATTTATTGGTCACCACCTGCAGCTGCGGGTCGCGGCTGCGCTGCTGATCTTCAAGACGTTTTGCCAACACCGCTAAATCTTCGGTGGTGTCGTCGCCAACGATGACGATGACCGCTTTCATGCCGGTGGCGTCAGAGTAGACGTGCATGTTGTTGCTCTGGGTGCCCAGCTTACCGCTCTGGTCGGTCATCCCGGCCGGCAGCGTAAAGTTCAGCTTACCGTCTAACAGATTGATTGCCTGACCTGCGGCATCGCTTGCGGCTGCAGAACCTTGTGCAGGGGTGCTGGTGTCGCTGTTGTCACAGGCCGCAAGGCCCATTACCAGCAGGCCAATACCAGCATATTTCACCAATTTGCGCATTGACATCTTCCTTTCGATAAATAGCCATAACGGCTCATCTGCGTATCTTATCACAACCCGTGTAATGAACCCTTAACCAGGCTGCATTGCTGACAAATCAGATTTATCTGCCAGCCTTTTCAATAGCATATTCAGCAGCACGCCGTACATCGGCAGGAAGAAAACAATGCTGATCAGCACTTTAAAGCAGTAGTCCACGAGGGCAATTTCTACCCAGTGCGTCGCCATAAACGGGTCGGTGCTGCGCCAGAAGGCGATAAAGAAGAATGCCAGGGTATCGCTGATGTTGCCGAACAGCGTGGAGGCCGTCGGTGCAAGCCACCAGTGGCGGCTTTGACGCAGGCGGTTGAACACGTGCACGTCAAGGATCTGCCCCAGGGCATAGGCCATAAAGCTGGCGGCGGCGATACGGGCCACGAACAGGTTAAAGTGCGCCAGCGCACCGAAGCCCTGCCATTCGCCCATATAGAACAGCGACGAAATCACGTAGGAGATCATCAGCGCCGGGGCCATCACCGCGAAAACGATACGGCGAGCCAGCGGTGCGCCAAAGATCCGCACGGTCAGGTCGGTTGCGAGGAAAATAAACGGAAAGCTAAACGCGCCCCAGGTGGTGTGGAAGCCGAAAATAGAGACCGGCAGCTGCACCAGATAGTTACTGGAGGTGATCACCAGCAGGTGAAATAGCGATAGCCAAACCAGCGCATGACGGCGCTGTAAGGAGGTAAAGGGAGTCATATTGTACCTTTTTAGTGGTTGGGGTGAGGGAACCCAATAAGTCTGCAAACCCATTGCAGGGGCGGAATGATACTGCTTTCCTGTTTCATTGCAATGGTTGTTTTTCGCGCAATCGTTAACCTGGTTGCGTTGAGGCTGGGTCAGCGTAAACTAAGCGCGTTTTTTCTGACGATGAGATGCTCATGACCGATTTGTTTTCCAGCCCCGACCACACCTTAGACGCGCAAGGGCTGCGCTGCCCGGAACCGGTAATGATGGTGCGTAAAACCGTGCGGACGATGCCGGTGGGGGAAACGCTGCTGATTATTGCCGACGATCCCGCCACCACGCGTGATATCCCTGGCTTTTGCCGCTTTATGGAACATGAGCTGATTGCTCAGCAGACCGAGTCAGTGCCGTATCAGTATTTGCTGCGTAAGAGCCATTAATCGACACCACACCCTGTAGCCCGGCCAAGCGCAGCTCCGCCGGGAATGCACCGAACCAACCCGGGGTCGGCGTAAACGCCTCGCCCGGGCTATATGTCCCGTAGCCCGGCCAAGCGTAGCGCCGCCGGGAGTGCACCGAGCCAACCTGGGGTCGGCGTACACGCCTCGCCCGGACTACATGTCCCGTAGCCCGGCCAAGCGCAGCGCCGCCGGGGAAAGGCACCGAACCAACCCCATTACGCGCTAAACTTCCCGCGAAGTAACCGCAGCGCGTTCAGCGTCACCAGCACCGTCGCACCGGTATCTGCCAGCACCGCCAACCACAATCCGGTCATGCCGAGCAGCGTGGTGATAAGGAAAATCCCTTTCAGCCCCAGCGCAATGGCGATGTTTTGTCGAACGTTAGCGTGGGTGGCGCGAGCCAGGCGAATCATCTGCACCAGCCCGGTCAGGCGGTTATGCGTCAGCGCCGCATCGGCGGTTTCCAGCGCCACGTCGGTACCGCTGCCCATCGCGATGCCCATCGCCGCCGCTTTCATCGCCGGAGCGTCGTTGATCCCATCACCCACCATCGCCAGCGGCCCCTGAGCGTTCAGCGCCGTCACTTCACTGACCTTATCGGCAGGCAGCAGGTTCGCGCGATAGGCCATCCCTAACTCATCGGCAATGGCGGCGGCGGCACGTGGGTTATCCCCGGTCAGAATGATGCCCTGAATGCCTAATTCACGCAGGCCATCGACCGCCTGACGCGCCTCCTGGCGCACGGTGTCTCGCAGCGCGACAATTCCCAGCAGGGTATCGTCTCGAGTGACGAGCACCACGGTGTTGCCCTGGCTTTCCAGCCGTTGGATCTCAGCCTGATGATCCGGCGTCGGGAACTTGCCCGCCGCGCAGATAACAATGCGCAGCCCATCGACGTTGGCTTCAATACCGGAACCGACGAGCGTACGCTGCTCAACAGCCTGTGGAATGGTCAGCTCACGCTGCTGCGCCTCGCGCACCACGGCCTGCGCCAGCGGGTGGGTAGAACCCTGTTCCACCGCAGCAGCCAGCGCTAGCAGATTTTCTTCGCTCAGTTCGGCGGTTGGGATAATCGTTGTCACCTGCGGTTTGCCGAGCGTCAGGGTGCCGGTTTTATCAAAGGCTATCTGGGTGATGCGACCCAACTGCTCCAGCGCCGCACCGCCTTTAATCAGCGCGCCGTGACGCGCAGCGGTGGCAAGGCCTGAGGTAATGGCTGCTGGAGTCGAGATAACCAGCGCACACGGGCAGCCAATCAGCAGCAGCGTCAGCCCTTTGTAGATCCACTCCTCCCATGAAGCGGCAAACAGCAGCGGCGGCACCAGCGTCACCAGCAGCGCGACGGCCATAATCGCCGGGGTATAGATGCGGCTGAAACGGTCGATAAAGCGCTCGATAGGCGCGCGACGTTCCTCGGCCTCTTCAATCAGACGCAGAATACGGTCGATGGCGCTGTCGCCAGGTTTTGAAATAACGCTCAGCTGTACCAGGCGGTCGGCGCTGGTGGCCCCTGCCGGGACGCTCTCGCCCGCGCTGCGTTCCACCGGAATGGACTCGCCGGTTAACGCGCTCTCATCAAAGCTGGCGAACGGGGTGATGAGCTTCCCGTCGGCAGGCAAGCGCCCACCGGCGACCACTTCAATGACGTCGCCCGGCTGGAGATCCTTCTGCGCCACGGTTTCACGCTGGCCGTCACGCACGCGCACGGCGGTGTCTGGCTTCAGCGCCATCAGCGCGCTCACGCCCTGGCGCGCGCGGTTTGCGGCCCAGCCTTCCAGCCTTTCACCGATTAAGAACAGCAGCAGCACCATCGCCGCTTCCGCCGTCGCACCGATAAACAGCGCACCGATGGCCGCGACGCTCATTAGTGTTTCAATGGCGAACCAACTGCCGCTTTTCATCAGGCGCAGCGCCTGGCGAGCGATAGGGTAAAGGCCGACCAGCGTGGTGGCGATAAACGCCAGGTTACCCAGCGGATGGTTGAACTGCTCCAGCCCCCAGCTAATGGCCATCATCACGGCAAGCGCGATAAGTGGCAGGTTCTCCCGCCAGCGCGGGGTGTTCTCTTCCGCCTTTGGTTCGCTGTCGCTACGCAGCGAATAGCCTGCGGCGCTCACCGCTTTCTCCACCTGAGCGCGGATGTCGTCATCGGCATCAACCAGCAGCTTTTCGGTGGCGAACAGCACTTTAACCTGCTTCACGCCAGCGACCTGGCTTACCGCCGTTTCGACTTTACGGGCGCAGGCGGCGCAGTCCATGCCGTTGACGACCCAGCTGTAACGGGCGTCCAGCGTTGGCTCTACCATAGGTTCAGCCGTTGCGCATTGGCTTTCGCAGGAGCAGTCGTCCTGCGACTGTGGCGCAGGCGCGAGCTTAAAGGATGAAAATTGGGGGGCTTTATTGTGACGAGTCTCTGGAGTCGACATCGTATCCTCCGATTAATGATCGTTGCTTCATTAAGCGCAGCATACACTCTGGAGTCGACTCCAGAGTCAAGCAGGAAATTACAGGTAAAGCGCGCGAACGATAAAGAAGTGCCCGGCAAAGTAGCAGGCGGCGTAAATCGCCGTATCCGCGCGGAAGCGGCAGCGATATTTACTCACCAGCCAGATAATGTTACCCAGCAGTAGTAAACCT
This sequence comes from Kluyvera sp. 142486, assembly GCF_046569695.1. NCBI lineage: Bacteria > Pseudomonadati > Pseudomonadota > Gammaproteobacteria > Enterobacterales > Enterobacteriaceae > Kluyvera > Kluyvera sp. 142486. The sequence goes on along the minus strand of NZ_JBKHUI010000003.1, from coordinate 151,228 downwards.
GCGCCGAAGAAGCCGGAGAGCGCGGTATCCGTTGGGCGCATAAACCACAGTTCGCCCGCGACCCAGACCATCATCAGCGTCATCGCGATAAAGGCCAGCACCGGCAGACGCATCTCTTCAAGCCGCGTCCAGATAACCGCCAGCCAGATTACGCCAATTACCAGCAGCACCACCGGCAGCGGCCAGAAGAAGGTGAAGGTCAGCTGTCCAGCAAACCAGATGGTATACAGCAGATGTGACAGGAAAAACGCGCCGACGGCATACAGCATGCGCTGGCGCGGCAGCAGCGTGAGGGCATCGCCGACCAACGAGGCGCACAGGCCCGCTAGTACCAGGTAGCTGATGGCGTTAAACATCGGCGCCTGCCAGGCGAGAAACAGGAGCAAAATTAAGGTGATAGGTTTGAACGCCCAGCGCTGCCAGGCGGGCCCACGGTAGGCGGCATCCACGTAGAGCCAGCCTGAGAAGAATACTGCGATAAACGACCAAAGCATAATAAGTCCCTGTATCTGTTATCTTAATGGGTACTGTACTGCCAGTCTTGAATGTCCAGTGTAGTAGCCGCAGCCGCCAGATGACAATGGCAGACTGCGCCGTTTACTATGATTTGCGTAAATTCTTAAGAGAACCTGAAATGAGCAAGATGCCGCTTTTCTTCATCGTCGTTGTCGCCATTATCGTCGTGGCCGCGTCGTTCCGCTTCGTCCAGCAGCGTCGGGAAAAAATGGATAACGATGCCGCCCCGCTGATGCAAAAGCGGGTGGTGGTGACGAACAAGCGCGAAAAGGTGCTGAACGATCGCCGTTCGCGTCAGCAGACGGTGGCGCCAGCCGGTAGCGACATGCGTTATGACGTCAGCTTTAAGCCGGAACAGGGCGGGCTGGAGGTGAGTTTCCGCGTCGAGGCCGAGCAGTATCATCAGCTGACGGTGGGGGACAAGGGGACGCTGAGTTATAAAGGCTCGCGCTTTGTCGACTTTAAGGCTGAACCGTAAAATAGGGCCTGGCGGTGAGCCAGGCCGGGAAATCTTTACTTCTTCTTCAAGCTCGCGCCAATTTTTTTCTGCCACACCAGCAGTTCAAACACGCCGAACAGGAAGATTCGCACTTTCTCGCCGCGACTCATCTGCGGGCCATCTTTCGGCATTGTCGACTGCAGCAGCGCCATCTGCATCCCGTGCATCAGCACCATAAAGATCAGCGCGACGTTAACGAAGATATTCAGCGGGCGGGGGAACGGGTGAACCAGGTTCAGCAACAGAAACGCCCATACGCACAGCATCAGCGCGCGTCCAAGATTAATCAGCATCACTTTCTCCCTGCACTTCACGATGATAGAGACGATAGGCAACCTGACCGGCGATTTTTTCCCGATACAGATCCCAGCTTACAGGCACTGGCGGCAGGCCGTTTTCGACTTCGCTTTCGACGTAGATCTGTGCGTTATCGGCCAGCCAACCGTTGGTTTCCAGTAAGTTTAATGTCTCTTCCAGTAGTCCTTTACGGAATGGCGGATCGACAAAAATAATATCATGCGGCGTGCCGCTCTGAGCGAGGAATGCGAGAGTGTTCGTATTCACCACTTTGCCCTGCGCGGCGTTCAGCGTGGCGAGGTTCTTTTGCAGCTGTTGGGCTACCGAACGCTCCATCTCCAGCAGCGTTGCGCTGGCGGCATAGCGGGAGAGCGCTTCCAGCCCTAACGCCCCGCTTCCGGCGAAGCAGTCCAGGCAGCGGGCATCTACCATTGAGGGTGCCAGCCAGTTGAATAGGGTCTCACGCACGCGATCGGTGGTGGGCCTGAGGCCTGGGCTATCAGGAACGGGGAGTTTACGGCCGCGCCACTGCCCGCCAATAATGCGGATCTGGCCCATGCCGCCGGAAGTTGGTTTTTTCATTTGCTTGCTCTGGTCGCTCTTTCGGCCTGCTATTCTAGCTTCCTGCCCTGCCGGGTGAAAGCGGTGAAGCCAGGGAAGTTAAGTGGTAGACTAACCGACTAATTTCATCATTATTTTAGCCTTCGCGTCGATTATGGCGAAGTGGCGCCATCAAAAACAGCGGGGAGAGTGGTTGCAAATGGCAAAAGAAAAAAAACGTGGCTTTTTTTCCTGGCTGGGCTTTGGGCAGAAAGAACAGGAACAGGTAGTTGAATCAGAAGAGAAAATTGAAGAGCAGCCGGTAGCGGAAATGCCGTCTGTTGAGCCTGAAAAGGTAGTCGAAGAAGCGCTGGCACCTGCTGAAGAAACCGCTGAACCACATACCCTCGCGGAAAGCGAAGCGTTTGCCGAGGAAGTGGTTGAAGTTACTGAACAGGTTGCTGAACGCGAAATCACACAGACCGAAGCGGTTGAAGAAATTCAGCCAGAAGTCGTCGAAGCCGTTGAACCGGTTGCCGAAGCACAGCCAGAAGTGGTTGAAGCCGTTGAGCCGGTTATTGAAGCACAGCCAGAAGTGGTTGAAGCCGTTGAACCGGTTGTTGAAGCACAGCCAGAAGCGGTTGAAACCGTTGAGCCGGTAGCTGAAGTACAGCCGGAAGTGGTTGAAGTCGCTGAGCCGGTAGCTGAAATACAGCCGGAAGTGGTTGAAGAGAGTGAACCAGAGGCCGTTGACGAGCTAACCGACGAAGAACTGGAAGCGCAGGCGCTTGCCGTCGAGTCGGAAAACGAAGCGGTGGAAGAAGAAGCGGCCGTTGAAGAATCGGCGGACGACGCGCAGCAGGAGCAGGAAAAACCAACCAAAGAAGGTTTCTTTGCGCGCCTGAAACGTAGCCTGTTAAAAACCAAAGAAAACCTCGGTTCCGGATTTATCAGTCTATTCCGCGGCAAGAAAATCGACGACGATCTGTTTGAAGAGCTGGAAGAGCAGCTGCTGATTGCCGACGTTGGCGTGGAAACCACCCGTAAGATCATCAATAGCCTGACCGAAACCGCCAGCCGTAAACAGCTGCGCGATGCTGAAGCGCTGTACGGTTTGTTGAAAGATGAAATGGGTGAAATCCTCGCAAAAGTGGATGAACCGCTTAATATTGAAGGCAAAATACCGTTCGTTATTTTGATGGTCGGCGTGAACGGCGTGGGTAAAACCACTACCATCGGCAAGCTGGCGCGTCAGTTTGAGCAGCAGGGCAAAACGGTGATGCTGGCGGCGGGCGATACCTTCCGTGCCGCGGCGGTTGAGCAGCTGCAGGTCTGGGGCCAGCGCAACAATATTCCGGTTATCGCGCAGCACACCGGCGCGGATTCCGCCTCGGTCATTTTCGATGCCATCCAGGCGGCGAAAGCGCGTAACGTTGATGTACTGATTGCTGATACCGCAGGGCGCTTGCAGAATAAATCGCACCTGATGGAGGAGCTGAAGAAAATTGTTCGCGTGATGAAAAAGCTCGACGTCGACGCGCCGCATGAAGTCATGCTGACCATCGACGCCAGCACCGGGCAGAACGCCATCAGCCAGGCCAAACTGTTCCACGAGGCCGTTGGTCTGACCGGCATCACGTTGACTAAACTCGACGGTACCGCCAAGGGTGGGGTGATATTCTCCGTGGCGGATCAGTTCGGCATTCCGATTCGCTATATCGGCGTCGGTGAACGTATTGAGGACTTACGTCCGTTTAAAGCGGGCGATTTTATTGAGGCACTTTTTGCCCGAGAGGATTAATCATGATTCGCTTTGAACACGTCAGCAAAGCCTATCTCGGCGGGAGACAAGCGCTGCAGGGAGTCACATTCCATATGCAGCCAGGCGAGATGGCATTTCTGACCGGTCACTCCGGCGCGGGTAAAAGTACCCTGCTGAAGCTTATCTGTGGGATCGAGCGGCCGAGTGCAGGGAAAATTTACTTCGGCGGGCATGACATCAGCCGCCTGAAGAGTCGTGAGGTGCCGTTCTTACGTCGCCAGATCGGCATGATTTTCCAGGATCACCATCTGCTGATGGACAGAACCGTGTTTGATAACGTGGCGATCCCGCTGATCATCGCGGGTGCCAGCGCCGACGATATTCGTCGTCGCGTCTCGGCGGCGTTGGACAAAGTCGGCCTGCTTGATAAAGCGAGAAACTTCCCGATCCAGCTCTCTGGCGGTGAACAGCAGCGCGTGGGCATTGCCCGTGCGGTGGTGAATAAGCCTGCGGTACTGCTGGCAGATGAACCGACGGGTAACCTGGACAACGCGCTGTCGGAAGGCATTTTGCGACTGTTCGAAGAGTTTAACCGCGTTGGGGTAACGGTGCTGATGGCGACGCACGACATTGGGCTTATCTCCAGCCGTTCTTACCGCATGCTGACGCTGAGCGACGGTCATTTGCATGGAGGCCTGACAGGTGAATAAGCGCGACGCTATCAACCAAATCCGCCAGTTCGGCGGGCGACTCGACCGCTTGCGTAAATCGGTCTCCTCATCAGGTGACGGCGGGCGCAATGCGCCGAAGCGCAACAAACCGGCACCAAAACCGAACTCGCGTAAAACCAACGTGTTCAACGAGCAAGTGCGCTATGCCTGGCAGGGCGCGCTGCAGGATCTGAAAAGCAAACCGCTGGCGACCTTCCTGACGGTGATGGTGATAGCCATCTCCCTGACGCTGCCAAGCGTCTGTTACATGGTCTATAAGAACGTCAACACGGCGGCTTCTCAGTACTACCCATCTCCGCAGATCACCGTCTATCTGGAGAAAACGCTGGATGATGATGCGGCGGCGAAAGTGGTGGGGCAACTGCAGGCCGAGCAGGGCGTGGACAAGGTGAACTACCTCTCCCGCGACGAAGCGCTGGGTGAATTCCGCAACTGGTCTGGCTTTGGCGGCGCGCTGGATATGCTGGAAGAGAACCCGCTGCCTGCGGTGGCGGTCGTTATCCCGAAAATCGACTTCCAGACCACCGATGCGCTGAACACGCTGCGTGACCGCGTGGCGCAGATTCAGGGCGTCAACGAAGTGCGCATGGATGACAGCTGGTTTGCTCGTCTGGCTTCCATTACCGGGCTGGTGGGCCGCGTGTCGGCGATGATCGGCGTGCTGATGGTGGCGGCGGTGTTCCTCGTCATCGGTAACAGCGTGCGTCTGAGCATCTTTGCGCGCCGCGACACTATCAACGTGCAGAAGCTGATTGGGGCAACGGACGGGTTTATCCTGCGCCCGTTCCTTTACGGCGGTGCGCTGCTGGGCTTCTCCGGCGCATTCCTGTCGCTGATTCTGTCGGAAATTTTGGTGATGCGACTGTCGTCGGCGGTCACCGAAGTGGCGCGTGTCTTCGGTACCCAGTTTGAGCTGAGCGGCCTGTCGTTTGACGAGTGTCTGCTGTTGCTGCTGGTGAGCTCGATGATCGGTTGGGTGGCAGCCTGGCTTGCCACGGTACAACATTTACGCCACTTTACTCCCGATTAAAAAAGTTCTGTTATACTCTTCCCCTGCGACGACTTCCGTCCGCAGGGGATGCGTTTTAAACCCCATCTTTCTGCCCTCGCGGCCTATCGCGTGTCACATTTTGTGCGTAATTTATTCACACTGTTGCATTGAACTTGTGGATAAACTCACTGTCTGATAAAAGAGCGGATGATATTCTCGTTGCTCATAGAGCCTGGCATGTTTGTTGCCTTCGGGGACAAGCCGCCGCCAGTATGAAGTGAATTGAGAGGATTTGAATGACCAAAGAAATGCAAAATTTAGCGTTAGCCCCTGTTGGTAACCTGGAATCTTATATCCGGGCTGCGAACGCATGGCCGATGTTGACGGCTGATGAAGAAAAGGCGCTTGCTGAACGGCTGCATTACCAGGGCGATCTGGAAGCAGCTAAAACGCTGATCCTGTCTCACCTGCGCTTTGTTGTTCATATTGCTCGTAATTACTCGGGCTATGGCCTGCCGCAGGCGGACTTGATTCAGGAAGGCAATATCGGCCTGATGAAAGCCGTACGTCGTTTTAACCCAGAAGTGGGCGTACGTCTGGTCTCCTTTGCGGTGCATTGGATCAAAGCGGAAATTCACGAATACGTACTGCGTAACTGGCGTATCGTTAAAGTCGCGACCACCAAAGCGCAGCGTAAGCTGTTCTTCAACCTGCGTAAAACCAAGCAGCGTCTGGGCTGGTTCAATCAGGATGAAGTGGAAATGGTTGCCCGTGAACTGGGCGTTTCCAGCAAAGACGTTCGCGAGATGGAATCCCGTATGGCGGCGCAGGACATGGCGTTTGATATGTCCTCAGACGACGAGTCTGAAAGCCACTCGGTTGCTCCGGTGCTCTATCTGCAGGATAAATCGTCCAACTTTGCCGACGGCATCGAAGACGATAACTGGGAAGAGCAGGCAGCGAATAAGCTGACCGACGCAATGCAGGGCCTGGACGAACGTAGCCAGGACATCATTCGCGCCCGCTGGCTGGACGAAGACAACAAGTCCACGCTGCAGGAACTGGCCGACCGTTACGGCGTATCCGCCGAACGTGTACGTCAGCTTGAAAAGAACGCGATGAAAAAACTGCGTGCGGCTATCGAAGCCTGATAACGTCAGTTAACGCGTGACCCCGATAACCCCTGGATGCCCATCCGGGGGTTTTGTTTTTCTGTCCTCCGCCATCACCGCTACTGGGCTGTGGTGCGTATGGTAACGCAATCCGCTTCTTGTACCCCGGGCACTTGAGTACTTCCCGGCGGCGCTGCACCCAACACCCAAGCCACTCCGATGAGTGGCTTTTTTTTGTCATTTTTGCGTTACAAATCCGTCAAATTTAACGTTTCAATTCCACAAAAATGGGGTATGTTTTAGCAGAGTATGCTGAAAAAGCACAGGCGGCATCCCTTAATATTAATATCTTATACTTAGTCTACGGCTGATATAAGAATAATGTGCTAAATAACAACATCACAACAAATGCAACAACCATAACAATGGGGAACCTCAGGATGAAAATGAAGGGTAAAGCGTTACTGGCAGGATGTATTGCGCTGGCATTCAGCAATATGGCATTAGCAGAAAATATTAAAGTTGCTGTTGTTGGCGCGATGTCCGGCCCGGTTGCGCAGTACGGTGACCAGGAGTTCAGCGGTGCGACTCAGGCGGTTGCCGACATTAACGCCAAGGGCGGTATCAAGGGCAATAAGCTGGAAATCGTAAAATATGATGACGCCTGTGACCCGAAACAAGCGGTTGCGGTAGCGAACAAAGTGGTGAATGACGGGATCAAATACGTTATCGGTCACCTCTGCTCCTCCTCTACACAGCCTGCGTCTGATATCTATGAAGATGAAGGTATTCTGATGATCACCCCGGCGGCAACGGCTCCTGAGCTGACCGCGCGTGGTTATAAGCTGATTCTGCGTACCACCGGTCTGGACTCTGACCAGGGCCCAACCGCGGCAAAATATATCCTCGAGAAAGTGAAGCCACAGCGCATCGCGGTGGTTCACGATAAGCAGCAGTACGGTGAAGGTCTGGCCCGTGCGGTGCAGGATGGCCTGAAGAAAGGTGGCGCGAACGTGGTCTTCTTCGACGGTATCACCGCCGGTGAGAAAGACTTCTCCACCCTGGTGGCGCGTCTGAAGAAAGAGAACATCGACTTCGTCTACTTCGGCGGCTATCACCCGGAAATGGGGCAGATCCTGCGTCAGGCGCGTGCTGCTGGCCTGAAAACTCAGTTCATGGGGCCGGAAGGCGTGGCGAACGTGTCACTGTCTAACATCGCGGGTGATTCTGCGGAAGGCCTGCTGGTGACTAAGCCTAAGAACTACGACCAGGTTCCGGCGAACAAACCAATCGTAGATGCGATCAAAGCGAAGAAAGAAGATCCAAGCGGTGCGTTCGTGTGGACTACCTACGCGGCGCTGCAGTCTCTGCAGGCAGGTCTGAACCACTCTGACGATCCGGCTGAGATCGCGAAATACCTGAAAGCCAATACCGTGGATACCGTTATGGGTCCGCTGTCGTGGGATGAGAAAGGTGACCTGAAGGGCTTCGAATTCGGCATCTTTAACTGGCACGCTAACGGTACGGCGACCGACGCGAAGTAAGAGATTATTGCGCGACGGAGCCGCATAAAATGTAGGCCGGATAAGGCGTATGCCGCCATCCGGCAATGTGTGCAGCGCTGCCTGATGGCGCTGCGCTTATCAGGCCTACACGAGATGTAGCCCGGCCGACGCCGGGTTCGGCACTATCCTCGAACCCAGCCCTCAGCATGCACCGTAAAGCCCATCGCTTTGGCAAATGCGGCCGTTTCCAGGCTCTCTTCCGCGCCGGCTTTGCTCAGCGTCCAGCGGCTGACCTGCGGGTTATCGTGCATCACCTCTTCGACCAGATACTGCCCCACGCCGCGGCGGCGGGTGACTTCGCGTACGCACAGATCGTTAAGCGTCCCCTGGCTACCGTTGAGTGTCACCTTTACCGCTGCCAGCAGGCGTTCGTTAAAACGGGCGGCATACAGGCGATGGTTCTCATCAAGGTGCTGTTCGTTGGGGGTCTGAGCGGGCCAGATCTTACCGAGGCAGATGCGGTCCTGATCGCTAAAGGTGTCTAAACGAATGATGGTCAGCTTCATGGGCAGTTTGCTCAAATCTCGAAAATGGTGGCCAGTGTACTCAATTTATTCTGCCGGACGCTTTCTCTTTTTTGGCTTGTTCAGTAGGGGATTAATTTTTCGATATCCATGCAGACAGTTTGAAACATCATGGATCGAAAAATAGTCAGAACTTTAACCTAAAAACCAGCGTTTTATTCGGCTTAATGTATCGTTATTTTATGCTGTTATATGGGCTTTTTTTTGTTTATCTATGGCGAAAATCAGAATATTATCTTTTCTTAATAGACTGAAAAATAGAGAATTTAGTCTGTTTTTAGCCAAAAAGCTGCGCTAACTCATTAAAGATAATGGCAAAAGTAGCGTTGTATATTAAAAGTACAGAATGCTTTTTAACCACCACACAACAAAATATATGCACGCCACGACGTGTAAATACGACATCACGAATGGGGATCCCGAAGTATGAAAAGGAATACAAAAACAGTAATCGCAGGGATGATCGCGCTGGCTATGTCTCACGCGGCGATGGCAGATGATATTAAGGTAGCGGTTGTCGGTGCGATGTCCGGCCCGGTTGCCCAGTGGGGCGATATGGAATTCAACGGCGCGCGCCAGGCCATTAAAGACATCAATGCCAAAGGCGGCATTAAAGGTGACAAGCTGGTCGGCGTTGAGTACGACGATGCCTGTGACCCGAAACAAGCGGTGGCGGTCGCGAACAAAATCGTTAACGACGGCATCAAATACGTGATTGGCCACCTCTGCTCCTCCTCCACGCAGCCTGCGTCTGACATCTATGAAGACGAAGGCATTCTGATGATCTCTCCGGGCGCAACCAACCCTGAGCTGACTCAGCGTGGCTATCACTACATCATGCGTACCGCCGGTCTGGACTCCTCACAGGGCCCAACTGCGGCGAACTACATCCTGAATAAAGTGAAGCCACAGCGCATCGCTATCATTCACGACAAGCAGCAGTACGGCGAAGGCCTGGCGCGTTCCGTGCAGGACGGGCTGAAAGCGGGCAAAGCCAATATCGTCTTCTTCGACGGAATTACCGCCGGTGAAAAAGATTTCTCCGCGCTGATTGCTCGCCTGCAAAAAGAGAACATCGACTTCGTTTACTACGGTGGCTACTACCCGGAAATGGGTCAGATGCTGCGCCAGGCACGCGCGGTTGGCCTGAAAACGCAGTTTATGGGGCCTGAAGGCGTGGGTAATGCTTCACTGTCGAACATTGCGGGTAACGCAGCGGAAGGCATGCTGGTGACCATGCCAAAACGCTATGACCAGGATCCGGCAAACAGCGCTATCGTCGATGCCCTGAAAGCGCAGAAGAAAGATCCAACCGGTCCGTACGTCTGGATCACCTACGCTGCCGTGCAGTCACTGGCGACCGCCATGGAGCGTACCGGTAGCGATGACCCGCAGGCGCTGATTAAAGACTTAAAAGCAAACGGTGCGAAAACCGTGATTGGGCCGCTGAGCTGGGATGACAAAGGCGATCTTAAAGGATTTGAATTTGGGGTCTTCCAGTGGCATGCCGACGGCTCATCCACCGTGGCGAAGTAACCTTCATTATTCCCCTGGCGGGCGTAGACCCGCAGGGGTAGCAAAAGGCTAATTTATGTCAGAGCAGGTTCTCTATTTTGTGCAGCAGATGTTTAACGGCGTTACGCTGGGAAGCACCTATGCACTGATCGCCATCGGTTACACCATGGTGTACGGGATTATCGGTATGATCAACTTCGCCCACGGCGAGGTGTACATGATCGGTAGTTATGTCTCCTTTATGATTATCGCCGCATTAATGATGATGGGCATCGACACCGGCTGGCTTCTGGTGGCGGCTGGATTCATCGGGGCGATTGTGATTGCCAGCGCCTACGGCTGGAGCATTGAACGCGTGGCCTACCGCCCGGTGCGTAGCTCCAAGCGTCTGATTGCGCTGATCTCCGCCATCGGGATGTCCATCTTCCTGCAGAACTACGTCAGTCTGACCGAAGGCTCGCGCGATATCGCACTGCCGAGCCTGTTTAACGGTCAGTGGATTGTCGGCAGCAGCGAAAACTTCTCCGCGTCCATCACTACCATGCAGCTGGTTATCTGGATTGTGACCTTCGTTGCCATGCTGGCGCTGACGCTGTTTATTCGCTACTCCCGCATGGGCCGCGCCTGTCGCGCCTGTGCGGAAGACCTGAAAATGGCGAGCCTGCTCGGCATTAACACCGACCGCGTGATTGCCCTGACGTTTGTCATTGGCGCGGCGATGGCGGCGGTGGCGGGCGTGCTGCTGGGGCAGTTCTACGGCGTTATCAACCCGTATATCGGCTTTATGGCCGGGATGAAGGCCTTCACCGCAGCGGTTCTCGGCGGTATCGGCAGCATTCCAGGGGCGATGATTGGCGGGCTGATCCTCGGTATCGCGGAAGCGCTCTCCTCTGCTTATCTGAGCACCGAATATAAAGACGTTGTGTCGTTCGCGCTGCTGATCGTGGTGCTGCTGGTGATGCCGACCGGTATCCTGGGCCGCCCGGAGGTAGAGAAAGTATGAAACCGATGCAATTTGCGATGGCGCTGCTGTCGGCGGCGATGTTCTTTGTCCTGGCTGGCGTCTTTATGGGCGTTCAGCTGCAGCTCGACGGTACCAAACTGGTGGTGGGCAGCGCGGCGGATATCCGCTGGCAGTGGATCTTTATCGGCACCGCGGTGGTCTTTTTCTTCCAGATGCTGCGCCCATTATTCCAGAAGGGGCTGAAAAGCGTCTCCGGGCCGAAGTTTATTCTGCCTGCCATTGACGGCTCGACGGTTAAACAGAAGCTGTTCCTGGTGGCGCTGCTGGTGATCGCCGTAGCGTGGCCGTTTATGGTTTCACGTGGCACGGTCGATATCGCCACCCTGACCATGATTTACATCATCCTTGGCCTTGGCTTGAACGTGGTGGTGGGGCTTTCCGGCCTGCTGGTGCTCGGTTACGGCGGCTTCTATGCCATCGGTGCTTACACCTTCGCGCTGCTGAACCACTACTACGGTCTTGGCTTCTGGACCTGTCTGCCAATCGCAGGTCTGGTCTCGGCGGCGGCGGGCTTCCTGCTGGGCTTCCCGGTACTGCGCCTGCGCGGTGACTATCTGGCAATTGTGACCTTAGGCTTCGGCGAAATCGTCCGTATCCTGCTGCTCAACAACACCGAAGTGACCGGCGGGCCGAACGGCATCAGCCAGATCCCGAAACCGACCTTCTTCGGCCTGGAGTTCAGTCGTAGCGCCCGCGAAGGTGGCTGGGATACCTTTAGCAACTTCTTTAACGTTAAGTATGACCCGTCCGACCGCGTTATCTTCCTTTATCTGGTGGCGCTGCTGCTGGTGGTGTTGAGCCTGTTTGTCATCAACCGCCTGCTGCGTATGCCGCTGGGCCGCGCGTGGGAAGCGCTGCGTGAAGATGAAATTGCCTGTCGCTCGCTGGGCCTGAGCCCAACGCGCATCAAGCTGACAGCCTTTACCATCAGCGCCGCGTTTGCCGGTTTTGCCGGTACGCTGTTTGCTGCGCGTCAGGGTTTTGTCAGCCCGGAATCCTTTACCTTTGCCGAGTCGGCCTTCGTGCTGGCGATTGTGGTACTGGGTGGGATGGGCTCGCAGTTTGCGGTTATTCTCGCCGCCGTCCTGCTGGTGGTGTCGCGCGAGCTGATGCGTGACTTCAACGAATACAGCATGCTGATGCTGGGTGGTTTGATGGTTCTGATGATGATCTGGCGTCCGCAGGGGCTTCTGCCGATGACCCGTCCGCAGCTCAAGCTGAAAAACGGGAAAACGAAAGAAGGAGAGCAGGCATGAGTCAGCCATTATTATCCGTTAACGGCCTGATGATGCGTTTTGGCGGCCTGCTGGCGGTCAACAACGTGGCGCTGGAGCTGCATCCTCAGGAAATTGTCTCCCTGATTGGCCCGAACGGCGCGGGGAAAACCACGGTCTTTAACTGCCTGACCGGCTTCTATAAGCCGACCGGCGGCACCATTATGCTGCGTGACCAGCACCTGGAAGGGTTGCCGGGTCAGGAGATTGCCCGTATGGGCGTGGTGCGAACCTTCCAGCACGTGCGTCTGTTCCGCGAAATGACGGTGATTGAAAACCTGCTGGTGGCACAGCATCAGCAGTTGAAGACCGGGGTCTTCTCCGGCCTGCTGAAAACCCCGTCGTTCAAGCGTGCGCAGAGCGAAGCGCTGGACCGCGCCGCGACCTGGCTTGAGCGTATCGGTCTGTTAGAGCACGCTAACCGTCAGGCCAGTAACCTGGCCTACGGTGACCAGCGTCGTCTGGAGATTGCTCGCTGCATGGTGACGCAGCCGGAAATCCTGATGCTCGACGAACCGGCGGCGGGCCTTAACCCGAAAGAGACCAAAGAGCTGGACGAACTGATTGCCGAGCTGCGTAACCATCACAACACCACTATCCTGCTGATTGAGCACGATATGAAGCTGGTGATGGGCATTTCCGATCGCATCTACGTGGTGAATCAGGGAACGCCGCTGGCGAACGGTACGCCGGAAGAGATCCGCAACAACCCGGACGTGATCCGCGCTTATCTGGGTGAGGCATAAAATGGATAAAGTGATGTTATCGTTTGATAAAGTCAGCGCCCACTACGGCAAGATTCAGGCGCTGCACGACGTCAGCCTGCATATCAATCAGGGCGAAATCGTTACCCTGATTGGCGCCAACGGCGCGGGTAAAACCACGCTGCTCGGCACCCTGTGCGCCGACCCGCGCGCCACCAGCGGGCGTATTGTCTTTGATGATAAGGACATTACCGACTGGCAGACGGCGAAAATCATGCGTGAAGCGGTAGCGATTGTCCCGGAAGGGCGTCGCGTCTTCTCGCGCATGACGGTGGAAGAGAACCTTGCGATGGGCGGCTTCTTCGCCGACCGCGATCAGTTCCAGGAGCGCATCAAGTGGGTGTATGACCTATTCCCACGCCTGCTTGAGCGTCGAATTCAGCGTGCGGGCACGATGTCCGGCGGTGAGCAGCAGATGCTGGCAATTGGCCGTGCATTGATGAGCCAGCCGCGCCTGCTGCTGCTTGATGAGCCTTCTCTGGGGCTGGCCCCGATTATCATTCAGCAGATCTTCGACACTATCGAGCAACTGCGTAAGCAGGGCATGACCATCTTCCTCGTCGAGCAGAACGCCAACCAGGCGCTGAAGCTTGCCGACCGCGGCTACGTGCTGGAAAACGGTCACGTGGTGCTGGAAGACACCGGTGATGCGCTGTTGGCGAACGAAGCGGTGCGCAGCGCGTATCTCGGCGGTTAATTTACAGCAACAATGCCGGATGGCGGCGTAAACGCCTTATCCGGCCTACCGTTACCCGTAGGCCGGATAAGATGCGTTCGCATCGCCATCCGGCGTTTCCCTATACGTGTCATAGCTCCCACTTTCCCTTCTTAGAACCGTCACCGCCTTGCCATCCCTTTGTCGCCTTACTATCTTTTTTTTGTAATAAAAAAGTTATTTTTCTGTCATTCGAGCATGTCATGTTACCCCCGCGAACATAAAACGCGTGATATCGCGCATCCCGGCACAAAAAGAGAGATAACCGATGATATCGTTACGACATACAGCTTTAGGATTGGCAATGAGTCTGGCATTCGCAGGTCAGGCTATGGCGGTGACCACTATTCCGTTCTGGCATTCAATGGAAGGTGAGCTGGGTAAAGAGGTTGACTCTCTGGCGCAGCGCTTTAACGCCGCCAACCCGGATTACAAAATCCAGCCGGTGTACAAAGGCAACTACGAGCAGAGCCTGAGCGCCGGTATCGCCGCGTTCCGTACCGGCAACGCCCCGGCAATTCTGCAGGTGTACGAAGTGGGTACCGCCACCATGATGGCGTCAAAAGCGATTAAGCCGGTGTACCAGGTATTTGATGATGCCGGTATCAAGTTCGATGAATCTCAGTTTGTGCCGACGGTTTCCGGTTACTACACCGACTCCAAAACCGGGCACCTGCTGTCCCAACCGTTTAACAGCTCCACTCCGGTGCTGTACTACAACAAAGACGCCTTCAAGAAAGCCGGTTTAGACCCGAACCAGCCGCCGAAAACCTGGCAGGATCTGGCGGCCTATACCGCGAAGCTGAAAGCAGCCGGTATGAAGTGCGGCTACGCCAGCGGCTGGCAGGGTTGGATCCAGATTGAAAACTTCAGCGCCTGGCACGGCCTGCCGGTTGCGACCAAAAACAACGGCTTTGACGGTACCGACGCTGTGCTGGAGTTCAACAAGCCAGAGCAGGTGAAACACATCGCGCTGCTGGAAGAGTTGAACAAGAAGGGTGATTTCAGCTACTTCGGCCGTAAAGATGAGTCCACCGAGAAGTTCTACAACGGCGACTGCGCCATTACCACCGCCTCTTCTGGCTCGCTGGCGGATATCCGTCAGTACGCTAAATTCAACTACGGCGTGGGCATGATGCCTTACGATGCTGACGTGAAAAGCGCGCCGCAGAACGCCATCATCGGCGGGGCGAGCCTGTGGGTGATGCAGGGTAAAGACAAAGAAACCTACACCGGCGTCGCGAAATTCCTCGAGTTCCTGACGAAGCCTGAAATTGCTGCCGAATGGCACCAGAAAACCGGCTACCTGCCAATCACAACCGCCGCGTACGATCTGACTCGTCAGCAGGGCTTCTATGACAAGAACCCAGGTGCCGACATCGCCACGCGTCAGATGCTGAACAAGCCACCGTTGCCGTTCACTAAAGGGCTGCGTCTGGGCAATATGCCGCAGATTCGTACCATTGTGGATGAAGAACTGGAAAGCGTCTGGACCGGTAAGAAAACGCCTCAGCAGGCGCTGGACTCTGCGGTAGAGCGCGGGAATCAGCTGCTGCGTCGCTTCGAGCAATCGACCAAGTCTTAATCATTGACTAATCCCTCACCCTAACCCTCTCCCCATAGGGGAGAGGGGACCGTTCGGCACCGTCTGGTATAGAGTGAACCGAGCGGTATTTTCTCCCTCGCCCCTTTGGGGAGAGGGCCGGGGTGAGGGGAAACCAACTCAGAGTTTAACTATGTCATCATCCCGTCCGGTGTTTAAATCGCGCTGGCTGCCTTACGCATTGGTCGCCCCGCAGCTGATTATCACCGTTATCTTCTTTATCTGGCCCGCCGGCGAAGCGCTGTGGTATTCACTGCAAAGCGTTGACCCGTTTGGTCTCTCCAGCCAGTTCGTTGGCCTGGATAACTTCGTCACGCTGTTCCACGACAGCTACTATCTCGACTCCTTCTGGACGACGATCAAGTTCAGCGGCCTGGTGACGATAAGCGGCCTGCTGGTCTCGCTGTTCTTCGCCGCGCTGGTGGACTATGTGGTGCGCGGCAGCCGTCTTTACCAGACGCTGATGCTGCTGCCTTACGCCGTCGCGCCTGCCGTTGCCGCCGTACTGTGGATCTTCCTGTTTAACCCAGGACGCGGGCTGATTACCCACTTCCTCGGCGAGTTCGGCTACGACTGGAACCACGCGCAGAATAGCGGTCAGGCCATGTTCCTGGTGGTCTTCGCCTCGGTCTGGAAGCAGATAAGCTACAACTTCCTGTTCTTCTTTGCCGCGCTGCAATCTATTCCGCGCTCGCTGGTCGAGGCCGCCGCTATCGATGGCGCAGGCCCGATTCGCCGCTTCTTCAAGCTGGCGCTGCCGCTGATCGCACCGGTGAGCTTCTTCCTGCTGGTGGTTAACCTGGTGTACGCCTTCTTCGACACCTTCCCGGTGATCGACGCCGCGACGGCGGGCGGCCCGGTGCAGGCCACCACCACGCTGATTTATAAGATTTACCGTGAAGGATTTGCCGGGCTGGATCTTTCGGCCTCTGCGGCGCAGTCGGTGGTGCTGATGTTCCTCGTCATCATCCTGACCGTGGTGCAGTTCCGCTACGTGGAAAGTAAGGTGCGCTACCAATGATTGAGAACCGTCGCGGGCTGACGATATTCAGCCACACCATGCTGATCCTCGGGATTATCGTGATCCTGTTTCCGCTGTACGTCGCTTTTACGGCGGCGACGCTGGATAACAAAGCGGTGTTCGAAACGCCGATGACGCTGATTCCTGGCAGCCATCTGTTCGAGAATATGAAGGCGATTTGGGTCAACGGCGTCGGGGTGAATAGCGCGCCGTTCTGGCTGATGATGCTCAACAGCTTCATCATGGCCTTCGCCATTACCGTCGGCAAAATTGCGGTGTCGATGCTTTCCGCCTTCGCCATCGTCTGGTTCCGTTTTCCGCTGCGTAACCTGTTCTTCTGGATGATCTTTATCACCCTGATGCTGCCGGTGGAAGTGCGTATCTTCCCGACGGTTGAGGTCATTGCCAACCTGAAGATGCTCGACAGCTACGCCGGTTTGACGCTGCCGCTGATGGCGTCGGCGACCGCCACCTTCCTGTTCCGCCAGTTCTTTATGACCCTGCCGGACGAGCTGATTGAAGCGGCGCGTATCGACGGCGCTTCGCCGATGCGCTTTTTCCGCGACATCGTGCTGCCGCTGTCGAAAACCAACCTCGCGGCGCTGTTCGTCATCACCTTTATCTACGGCTGGAACCAGTATCTCTGGCCGCTGCTGATTATTACCGACGTGAACCTCGGCACCGCCGTGGCGGGCATCAAAGGGATGATCGCTACCGGTGAAGGCACCACGCAGTGGAACCAGGTGATGGCGGCGATGCTGCTCACCCTTATTCCCCCCGTTGTTATCGTTTTAGCCATGCAGCGTGCCTTTGTGCGCGGCCTGGTCGATAGTGAGAAATAAAAATGGCTGGTTTAAAACTACAGGCAGTAACCAAAAGCTGGGACGGTAAAACCCAGGTCATTCAACCGTTGACGCTGGATGTGGCAGACGGGGAATTTATTGTAATGGTCGGCCCGTCGGGCTGCGGAAAATCAACGCTGCTGCGCATGGTGGCGGGGCTTGAACGCGTGACCAGCGGCGACATCTGGATTGACCGCAAGCGCGTCACCGAAATGGAACCGAAGGATCGCGGCATTGCGATGGTGTTCCAGAACTATGCGCTCTACCCGCACATGAGCGTGGAAGAGAACATGGCCTGGGGGCTGAAAATTCGCGGCATGGGCAAAGCGCACATTGCCGAAAAAGTACAGGAAGCGGCGCGTATTCTTGAACTGGATGGCCTGCTGAAGCGCCGCCCGCGCGAGCTTTCCGGCGGCCAGCGCCAGCGCGTGGCGATGGGGCGCGCTATCGTGCGTGACCCGGCGGTGTTCCTGTTCGACGAACCGCTCTCCAACCTCGACGCCAAGCTGCGCGTGCAGATGCGCCTTGAGCTGCAACAGCTGCATCGTCGTCTGAAAACCACTTCTCTCTACGTCACCCACGATCAGGTCGAAGCGATGACCCTCGCCCAGCGAGTGATGGTGATGAACAAAGGCATTGCCGAGCAGATTGGCACGCCGGTGGAAGTGTATGAGAAACCGGCCAGCCGCTTTGTGGCGAGCTTTATCGGCAGCCCGGCGATGAACCTGCTGGACGGCCAGATTGATGAGTCCGGCTCGCGCTTTGTGCTGGAAAACGGCATGCAGCTGCCGCTGCCCGCTTCTCAACGTGAATATGCCGGTCGCCGCATGACGCTGGGTATCCGCCCGGAACATATTGCGCTAAGCTCGCAGGCCGAAGGCGGCGTGCCGCTGGTGATGGATACGCTGGAAATCCTCGGCGCTGACAACCTGGCCCATGGCCGCTTTGGTGAACAGAAAATGGTGGTGCGCCTACCGCACCAACAGCGTCCGCCCGCGGGCACCACGCTGTGGCTGCATCTGCCGGACGATCATTTGCACCTCTTTGAAGGTGAGACAGGATTACGCGTATGAGCAATTGGCCTTATCCCCACATCGTCGCCCACCGTGGCGGCGGTAAGTTAGCGCCGGAAAACACCCTGGCGGCGATTGACGTTGGCGCACGCTACGGTCATACCATGATTGAGTTTGATGCCAAGCTGTCGAAAGACGGGCAGATTTTCCTGCTGCATGACGACAACCTCGAACGCACCAGCAACGGCTGGGGCGTAGCGGGTGAACTGAGCTGGCAGGATCTGCTGCGCGTGGATGCCGGAAGCTGGTTTAACAGCAGCTTTAAGGACGAACCGCTGCCGCTGCTGTCGCAGGTGGCTGAACGCTGCCGCCAGCACGGCATGATGGCGAATATCGAAATTAAACCGACCACCGGCAGCGGGCCGTTGACCGGCAAAGTAGTGGCGCTGGCTGCCCGCGAACTGTGGGCCGATATGACCCCACCGCTGCTGTCGTCGTTTGAAATTGATGCGCTGGAAGCCGCCCAGCTTGCCGTACCGGAACTACCACGCGGTTTACTGCTGGATGAGTGGCGGGACGACTGGCGTGAACTGACGACGCGTCTGGGCTGCGTCTCGATTCACCTCAACCATCGTCTGCTGGATGAAGCGCGGGTCGATGCGTTGCGTGACGCGGGGCTGCGGATTCTGGTCTATACCGTGAATAACCCCCAGCGCGCCGCCGAGCTGCTGCGCTGGGGTGTGGACTGCATCTGTACCGATGCGATTGATATCATCGGCCCAGACTTCCAGCCTTAATACTGCTTCAGCATGCCGCCGTTGCTATTGGGCAGCGGTTGCTGCTGATTTAGCATGCCCGGCTGCGACTGCTGAACGCGCTGCTGGTTGGCGTTCAGCTGGTTTTGCAGATGCTGCTGTTGCTGCTGCGTCTGCACCTTGCGCTGCTGGTTCAGCATGCTGGATTGCTGCTGCTGTTGATTGAGCATACGGGTCTGCATTCGCTGCTGGCTTGGGATCTCATAGCCCGGCTTATTCGGGTTGTTGTCGACGTTCAGCGGCGCGGCCAGCGCGGTGAACGGCAGCAGTGCCGCCAGAATCAGTAATCGTTTCATCGTCTTTCCTCCGTGTAGGGGATCGCTTAAGTTTACTCCTTTCCCATCGTAACGAGGATTATTTCAGCATTATGAACCAGGCTTAGTGGGGAACTCACCGTACGCTCTGGAGAATGATGATGATAATAATACCGACGTTTTTACGCCGGGTAGCCCTTGCTGCTCTGCTGTCAGGAAGCTGTTTTAGCGCGATTTCTGCTCCTCCACCGCCGCCGGTTTCTTACGGCGTTGAGGAGGATGTATTCCATCCCGTACGTGCCCAGCATGGTATGGTGGCTTCGGTTGATGCTACCGCCACGCGCGTGGGCGTTGAGATTCTGCGGCAGGGTGGTAACGCCGTGGATGCGGCAGTCGCCGTGGGCTATGCGCTAGCGGTCACACACCCGCAGGCGGGGAATATCGGTGGCGGCGGGTTTATGATGCTGCGGACCAAAGACGGCAAAACCACGGCGATTGATTTCCGTGAGATGGCCCCTGAGCAGGCGACCCGCGACATGTTCCTTGATGACCAGGGCAATCCAGACAGTAAAAAATCACTGACCTCGCATCTGGCTTCCGGCACGCCGGGCACGGTGGCGGGCTTCTCGCTGGCGCTGGAGAAGTACGGCACGATGCCGCTCAATAAAGTGATTCACCCGGCGATTAAGCTCGCCAAAGATGGCTTTGTGGTCAACGACGCGCTGGCCGACGATCTTAAAACCTATGGCAGTGAAGTGCTGCCGAATCACGCCAACAGTAAAGCTATTTTCTGGAAAGACGGCGAGCCACTGAAAAAAGGCGACAAGCTGGTGCAGGCTAATCTGGCGAAAAGCCTGGAGCTGATTGCCGAAAACGGACCTGATGCCTTCTATAAAGGGGCGATTGCCGACCAGATTGCCGAAGAGATGCATAAAAACGGCGGCCTGATGAGCAAAGCGGATCTGGCAAACTATAAAGCGGTTGAGCGTACGCCGATTAGCGGCGAGTACCGCGGCTACGAAGTCTTTTCAATGCCGCCGCCGTCTTCCGGCGGAATTCATATCGTGCAGATCCTCAACATCCTCGAAAACTTCGACCTGCACAAATACGGCTTCGGCAGCGCCGATGCGATGCAGTTGATGGCGGAGGCTGAAAAGCACGCCTACGCCGACCGTTCTGAATACCTCGGCGACCCGGACTTCGTGAAGGTGCCATGGCAGGCGCTGACCAACAAAGCCTACGCCAAATCTATTGCTGATCAGATTGATATCAACAAGGCCAAACCGTCCAGCCAGATTAAGCCGGGCAAACTGGCACCGTACGAAAGCAACCAGACCACGCATTTCTCGGTAGTGGATAAAGATGGTAACGCGGTGGCGGTGACCTACACGCTCAACACCACCTTTGGTACCGGTATCGTAGCGGGTAATACCGGCATTCTGATGAATAACGAAATGGATGACTTCTCCGCCAAACCGGGCGTGCCGAACGTCTACGGGCTGGTGGGCGGCGATGCCAACGCGGTTGGGCCGAAGAAACGTCCGCTGTCGTCGATGTCGCCAACCATTGTGGTGAAAGACGGGAAAACGTGGCTGGTGACCGGTAGCCCTGGGGGCAGCCGGATTATCACCACGGTGCTACAGATGGTGGTCAACTCCATCGACTTCGGTATGAACGTGGCAGAAGCCACCAACGCACCGCGCTTCCACCATCAGTGGCTGCCGGACGAGCTGCGGGTTGAGAAAGGGTTTAGCCCGGATACGCTGAAGCTGCTGGAAGCGAAGGGGCAGAAGGTGGCGGTGAAAGAGGCGATGGGCAGCACGCAGAGCATTATGGTGGACCCGGACGGGACGCTCTATGGGGCGTCAGACCCGCGCTCGCCGGATGATTTGACGGCGGGGTACTAGTTTACCCTCACCCCGACCCTCTCCCTGAAAGGGAGAGGGAGAAAGGCAGGCTAGATTACTGATTTACAAGCAGCACCATAGGATCCCCTCTCCCTTTGGGAGAGGGTTAGGGTGAGGGCTACCCCTTCACCCGCGCCATAAAATACGCATCCACATATTCCCCATTGCGCAGCCCATATTTCCGGCCCGTGCCTTCAATCTCAAACCCATGTTTCTGGTAAACCGCCACCGCCGGTGCGTTATCGACAAACACCGTCAGTTCGATGCGGTCGACGCGCAGCCAGTTGTCGCACATATCAATCATGGTACGCATCAGCGCGCTGGCGACGCCGTGGTTCTGCCAGCGAGCGTCGACACAAATACCGAAATCGGCGACGTGGCTGCGGCGAGGACGCTGGGCAACGGCGATGCACAGGTGCCCAACCACCTGCTTATCGATGCAGGCGACGAGCTGTTTGATGCCGGGCTGGTCGGCTAGCCGCTCTTGCCACATATGACTGGAAGGATGAGGGACCTGTAGCGTGTTGTGATACACCTCCGGCTGGGCGTGGATCTGACGGATTGCGTCGTAATCTTCAGGTTCAGCGTGGCGAATCACGATGTCACTCATTCTCTTTTCCTTTGTGGTTTAAAAGTCCCTTTTAACATCATTGATTTTGAAATGTGCGTCAATTGGCTTTTTTTGCAAAAAACGTTGGACAAGTGCGAATGAGAATGATTATTATTGTCCTGCATTCAGGGCGTCCTTGCGGAGAACCTGAAAGCACGACATTGCTCACATTGCTTCCAGTATTACTTTAGCCAGCTTTAAGCTGGCTTTTTTTTGTCATTTTTTTCTGCAGATTTGGCCGTGTCTCCAGAGGCTGCTGGCTGCGGGGCCAAACTGTACGTATTATTTTTCTTCGTCTCTGCGGGCAGGATCTCAGCCTGGCCGGAGAATTTACCGCCTTTTTTAATCGCCAGCGTGTGATAGGCGATAGTGCCGACGACATGGCCGTTTTCGGCGATCTCCAACGACTGGCTGCTACATTGCCCCACCACGCTACCGTCGATAATCAGTTCGCGGCAGTTGATGTTGCCCTCGACCAGGCCGCCATGAATGATTTTTATCAGCCCCTCTGCGGCCTCGATGTTGCCCTTCAGTGAACCGTAAATATAGACATGCCCGTTTGAGGCGATGTTGCCCTCAAAGCATACGTTGCTGGCGACCACCGTTGCGTCCTGCTTTTTGGCGCCGATCGGTTCTTTTTCTTCGCCAGGGAGCGACGTGGGTGAGGTGACAGGGGAAACGTCTGCAGATTTATTCTTTTTAAACATGTGATTGGCCTGATTAAGTTTGATATGGGTGATGAAAGAGGAGAGGGTGCACGCGCCGGATAAATACGCCAACGAGGGGACGTTGAAGAACCAGGCTATCAGGGCGAGCAGCCAGAAAATAATGGCGCAATTGACGGCAAGAAATTCTCTTCCTATGAGCAATTCGTGGCAACTCCGTTAGCGGGATACGGGCGTGAAAGATTCCTTTGTTTCACTGGCACCCTTATCCAGAATTTGCCCGGCACGGTCAACGATTCAGGATCTTTTTCGGAATTTAACTTGTTATTTTTGCAGAATTTATTGGTGAATCTTATAGGCGGGCTATAACGTATTATTTCGAGCTATTTTTAGCCGCGTGGGGGATTTATTTCGTTGCAAGGTGCGCTATGGTGTTCGGCAAACATTTCAAAAGGACTGAACCATGACCCTACACTGCGCCTTTATTGGCTTTGGCAAAAGCGCCACCCGCTACCACCTTCCTTATGTCCTCGAACGTAAAGCCGACTGGCAGGTCGCCCATATCTATCGCCGCAGCCCGAAGCCGGACGAGCAGGCGCCGCAATACGCGCATATTCACTTTACTAGCGAGCTGGATGACATTCTGAACGACCCGCAGGTGAAGCTGGTGGTGGTCTGTACTCACGCCGATAGCCACTTCGAGTACGCGAAAAAGGCGCTGGAAGCGGGCAAAAACGTGCTGGTGGAAAAGCCGTTCACCCCAACGCTTGCCGAAGCGAAAACGCTGTTTGCGCTGGCGAAAAGCAAGGGGCTGACGGTGTCACCGTATCAGAACCGCCGTTTTGACTCCTGCTTCCTGACCGCCAAAAAAGCGATTGAGAGCGGCAAGCTGGGTGAGATTGTGGAAGTGGAAAGCCACTTTGATTACTACCGCCCGGAATCGCCAACTCAGCCGGGCCGCCCGCAGGATGGCGCATTTTATGGCCTGGGCGTGCATACCATGGACCAGATTATCTCGCTGTTCGGCCGCCCGGATCACGCCTCCTATGACATCCGCAGCCTGCGTAACCCGGCTAACCCGGATGACACCTTTGAAGCGCAGCTTTACTACGGCAACCTGAAAGCGATCGTCAAAACCAGCCATCTGGTGAAAATCGATTACCCGAAATTTATCGTTCACGGCACCAAAGGGTCGTTTGTGAAATACGGTATCGACCAGCAGGAAACCAGCCTGAAAGCGGGCATTATGCCGGGCGATGCCAACTTTGCGGCGGACGATTCGGTCGCTTATCTGGAGTACGTTAACGAGGCCGGAGAGACGGTGAAAGAGCAGTGGCAGGCGGAGCGCGGTGACTACGGTCGCGTATACGATGCGCTGTACCAGACGCTGACAAACGGCATGCCGAATTTCGTCAAGGAAACTGAGGCTCTCACCAATATGGAACTGCTCGAACGCGCCTTTGAACAGCCAGCGCCTGCCACCATAAGCCTCGCCAAATAAGCCTCTCTGGCTCCTCTGTTCTTGTTCATATTTTTTGAACAGAGGAGTCAATTTTCACCCACTATCATCCTGACCGGTTTACGTCCAAACTTGTTTCATCGAAAACATGAGGGGGTAAAAAATGATTTTCTTACGCAAAGCAAATGAACGTGGTCATGCGAATCATGGTTGGCTGGATTCCTGGCATACCTTCTCGTTTGCCGATTACTACGATCCGAATTACATGGGCTTCTCGGCACTGCGCGTGATTAACGATGACGTGATTGACGCCGGCCAGGGCTTCGGTACTCACCCGCACAAAGACATGGAAATCCTGACCTATGTTCTGGAAGGCGCCGTTGAGCACCAGGACAGCATGGGTAACAAAGAGCAGGTTCCGGCGGGCGAGTTCCAGATTATGAGTGCGGGTACCGGTATTCGTCACTCTGAGTACAACCCGAGCGCCACCGATAAGCTGCACCTGTATCAAATCTGGATCATTCCAGAAAAAACCGGCATCACGCCGCGTTACGAACAGCGCCGTTTCGACGCCCTGCAGGGCAAACAGCTGGTGCTGTCACCGGATGCCCGTGAAGGCTCGCTGAAGGTGTATCAGGATATGGAACTGTACCGTTGGGCGCTGGCGAAAGGCGAACAGTCGGTGCACCAGATTGCCGCTGACCGCCGCGTGTGGATTCAGGTGGTGAAAGGCGAAGTGAGCATCAACGGCACCAAAGCCACCACCAGCGATGGCCTGGCGATTTGGGACGAGCAGGCAATTTCCGTTCACGCGGATAGCGAAAGTGAAATTTTACTCTTCGATCTGCCGCCAGTTTGATCCGGCTTAAATAAATCGCGCAACCTCCCTAATCTTGCGGGGAGGTTGCGCCATCTCCGTGGTAAACTTCAGCAATATTTCACCTTTGCTTACCTCCGGACGATGAAAAAGAAAAGACCCGTACTTCAGGATGTTGCCGATCGCGTTGGCGTAACCAAAATGACGGTTAGCCGTTTTCTCCGTAACCCGGAACAGGTTTCCGTGGCGTTACGTGGAAAAATTGCGGCGGCTCTTGATGATTTGGGTTATATCCCCAACCGGGCGCCCGATATTCTCTCCAACGCCACCAGCCGCGCTATTGGCGTGCTGCTGCCATCGTTAACCAACCAGGTTTTTGCTGAAGTGCTGCGCGGCGTAGAAAGCGTCACTGACGCCCATGGCTATCAGACCATGCTGGCGCACTACGGCTATAAACCGGAAATGGAGCAGGAACGCCTGGAGTCGATGCTCTCCTGGAACATTGACGGTCTGATTCTCACCGAACGTACCCACACTCCTCGCACCTTGAAGATGATTGAAGTCGCCGGAATTCCGGTGGTGGAGCTGATGGACAGCCAGTCACCGTGCCTCGACATTGCCGTGGGCTTTGATAACTTCGAAGCGGCGCGCCAGATGACGGCGGCGATTATTGCCCGCGGCCATCGCCACATCGCCTATTTAGGCGCACGTCTCGACGAACGTACTATCATCAAACAGAAGGGCTACGAGCAGGCGATGCTCGACGCGGGTCTGATCCCGTACAGCGTGATGGTAGAGCAGTCGTCCTCTTATACTTCCGGCATTGAACTGATGCGCCAGGCGCGACGCGAGTTCTCCAACCTGGACGGTATTTTCTGTACCAACGATGACCTGGCGGTCGGCGCGGCGTTTGAGTGCCAGCGCCTTGGGCTGAGAATTCCTGACGACATCGCGATTGCCGGTTTCCACGGCCACGACATCGGCCAGGTGATGGAGCCGCTTCTTGCCAGCGTGCTGACCCCGCGCGAACGCATGGGGCGCATCGGTGCAGAGCGTCTGCTGGCGCGCATTCGCGGTGAAGTGGTTACGCCAAAAATGTTAGATTTAGGTTTCACTTTGTCACCGGGCGGATCTATTTAGCCCTAACAAGTTTGAACTAGATCACACATATTCACTTAGAATTCACTTCCGGCACGAATGGTTATTGCTTATCCACTTGCCCGGCAGGACAATGTTACCGATAACTGTTACCCGTAACAATTTCCCAAATCTAATTGCCAGTGCCCAACAGGAGGACGCCTTGAGCACGACTAACCACGATCACCATGTCTATGTACTGATGGGCGTATCCGGCAGCGGTAAATCCGCCGTCGCCAGCGAAGTCGCACACCGTCTGAACGCCGCGTTCCTTGACGGCGACTTCCTGCACCCACGCAGCAATATCGTCAAAATGTCCTCCGGCGAACCGCTGAATGACGACGATCGCAAACCGTGGCTGCAGGCGCTGAACGACGCTGCTTTCGCGATGCAGCGCACCAACAAAGTCTCGCTGATTGTCTGCTCTGCGCTGAAAAAAGCGTACCGTGACATCCTGCGTGAAGGTAACCCGAACCTCTCCTTCGTCTACCTGAAAGGGGACTTCGAAGTGATTGAGAGCCGCCTGAAGGCGCGTAAAGGTCACTTCTTCAAAACTCAAATGCTGGTCACTCAGTTCGAAACCCTGCAAGAGCCAGGCGCTGAAGAACACGACGTACTGGTGGTTGATATCGATCAGCCGCTGGAAGGCGTTATCGACAGCACGATTGACGTGATCAACAAAGGCCGTGCCGCGTGACAACTTTAACGCTCGTTTTAACCGCAGTCGGCTCCGTTCTGCTGCTGCTGTTTTTAGTCATGAAGGCGCGTATGCACGCCTTCCTGGCTTTGATGGTGGTTTCTATTGGTGCAGGGCTTTTCTCCGGTATGCCGTTGATTAAAATCGCGGAAACCATGGAGAAAGGGATGGGCGGTACGCTGGGATTCCTGGCTATCGTGGTCGCGCTGGGCGCGATGTTTGGCAAGATTCTGCATGAAACTGGCGCGGTCGATCAGATTGCCGTCAAAATGCTGAAGTCGTTCGGCCATAGCCGCGCGCACTACGCGATTGGTATTGCCGGTCTTATCTGCGCGCTGCCGCTGTTCTTTGAAGTGGCGATCGTGCTGCTGATTAGCGTGGCGTTTTCAATGGCGCGCCACACCGGGACTAACCTGGTGAAGCTGGTGATTCCTTTGTTCGCCGGCGTTGCTGCCGCTGCGGCGTTCCTGCTGCCGGGGCCTGCGCCGATGCTGCTGGCCTCCCAGATGCACGCTGACTTTGGCTGGATGATTCTGATTGGCCTGTGTGCGGCGATCCCGGGGATGATTATTGCCGGCCCGCTGTGGGGCAACTTTATCAGCCGCTACGTTGAGCTGAACATTCCTGATGACATCACCGAGCCGCACCTTGGCGAAGGCAAAATGCCGTCCTTCGGCTTTAGCCTGGCGCTGATTCTGCTGCCGCTGGTGCTGGTGGGTCTGAAAACCATCGCCGCGCGTTTTGTGCCGGTGGGGTCGGAAACCTACGAATGGTTCGAGTTCATCGGTCACCCGTTCACTGCGATCCTGATTGCCTGCCTGGTGGCTATCTATGGTCTGGCGTTCCGTCAGGGCATGGAAAAAGACAAGGTGATGGCGATTTGCGGCGCGGCGCTGCAGCCTGCGGGGATTATCCTGCTGGTGATCGGTGCCGGTGGCGTGTTCAAACAGGTGCTGGTGGATTCCGGCGTTGGCCCGGCGTTGGGCGAAGCCCTGACCGGGATGGGCCTGCCGATTGCGCTGACCTGCTTCATCCTGGCTGCGGCGGTACGTATCATTCAGGGTTCCGCAACGGTTGCGTGTTTGACCGCGGTTGGCCTGGTGATGCCGGTGATTGAACAGCTGCACTACAGCGGCGCACAGCTGGCGGCGCTCTCTATCTGTATCGGCGGAGGTTCTATCGTGGTGAGCCACGTGAACGACGCGGGCTTCTGGCTGTTCGGTAAATTTACCGGCGCCACCGAAGCGCAGACGCTGAAAACCTGGACCATGATGGAAACCATCCTGGGAACGGTCGGCGCCATTATCGGTATGATTGCGTTTACGCTGTTAAGTTAATGCACCACCCGTTGTAGGCCTGATAAGCGTAGCGCCATCAGGCTGTCCGGCGCATATTGCCGGATGGCGGCGTAAACGCCTTATCCGGCCTACAGGCGGTCTTTGGCCGGGCAATTGCCCGGTTTTATCCCTTCATCCACATCCGAATACCGTCCAGGAACATCTGGGTCGCCATCATCACCAGAATCAATCCCATCAGACGCTCCAGCGCGTTCACCCCTTTCTCACCGAGCAGGCGCAGGAACAGCGACGACTGCAGCAAAATCACCACCGTACCGCCCCAGGCGATCAGCAGCGCAATCACCAGATGCGACAAATTATTCGGATACTGGTGTGAAAGCAGCATTAAGGTCGCCAACAGCGTTGGCCCAGCCACTAATGGAATAGCGAGCGGCACAATAAAGGGCTCTTCACCTGCCGGTAACCCCGAACTATTGCCGGTGGCGCTCGGGAAAATCATCTTGATGGCAATCAGGAATAAAATGATGCCGCCGGAGATGGAAACCGTCTCCGCGCGCAGGTTTAAAAACGCCAGAATCTTCTCGCCAGCGAAGAGAAAAATCAGCATGAGTAGAAGTGCGATTAAAAGCTCACGTATCATGATCGCCTTGCGGCGCTTGGGTTCCGTGTGTTTTAGCACCGACATAAAAATGGGCAAATTTCCCAGTGGATCCATAATCAGGATCAATAAAACTGCGGCGGAAAAGATTTCACTCATCACTCAAATTCCCTGATAATTGTTGCGGACTTTCTGCTCTACGCATCACTCTGACCGCGTACTGTGGTAAGAGTAAATGCGTCCCCTTTGGATGGGGGGATAAGTTGCACTTCTGATTGCTACGCAATCATTGATTAATTTTGCTTGCGACTTTAGCTGCTTTTTGTAATGTGAGGGGATGCCTTGAGGCTCTTGTTCACATTTACAGCACATATATCTGCAGGAAAACACGCTATGAAAAATGTTGGTTTTATCGGTTGGCGCGGAATGGTCGGCTCTGTACTCATGCAACGCATGGTAGAAGAGCGCGATTTTGACGCCATTCGCCCGGTCTTCTTCTCCACTTCCCAGTTAGGGCAAGCTGCGCCAAGCTTCGGCGGCAGCACCGGTGGTCTGCTTCAGGATGCTTTCGATCTTGAAGCGCTGAAGGCGCTCGACATTATTGTCACCTGTCAGGGCGGCGATTATACCAACGAAATCTATCCTAAGCTGCGTGAAAGCGGTTGGCAGGGTTACTGGATTGACGCGGCCTCTTCGCTGCGCATGGAAAATGATGCCATCATCATTCTCGACCCGGTAAACCAGCAGGTGATTACCGACGGTCTGAACAACGGCATCAAAACCTTCGTTGGCGGTAACTGCACCGTTAGCCTGATGCTGATGTCTCTTGGCGGCCTGTTTGCCAACGACCTGGTAGAGTGGGCCTCTGTGGCAACCTATCAAGCGGCTTCCGGCGGCGGCGCGCGCCATATGCGCGAACTGCTGACCCAGATGGGCCAATTGCATCATCACGTCGCCAATGAACTGGCTGACCCGGCTTCCGCTATCCTCGAGATCGAACGCAAGGTCACCACCCTGACCCGCAGCGGCGATCTGGCAGTGGATAACTTCGGCGTTCCGCTAGCGGGCAGCCTGATTCCGTGGATCGACAAACAGCTCGATAACGGCCAGAGCCGCGAAGAGTGGAAAGGCCAGGCGGAGACCAACAAAATCCTCGCCACCTCTTCCGTGATCCCGGTTGACGGCCTCTGCGTGCGCGTCGGCGCGCTGCGCTGCCACAGCCAGGCATTCACTCTGAAATTGAAAAAAGATATTTCCATAAGTTCTGTGGAGGAATTACTGGCCGCGCACAACCCGTGGGCGAAAGTGATTCCTAACGACCGTGAAATTACCATGCGTGAACTGACGCCTGCGGCGGTCACCGGTACGCTGACCACGCCAGTGGGGCGTTTGCGCAAACTGAACATGGGGCCGGAGTATCTGTCAGCGTTCACCGTTGGCGACCAGCTTCTGTGGGGCGCAGCGGAGCCGCTGCGTCGTATGCTACGCCAGTTGGCGTAAACATTTGTTAATCGATGAGGGGTGGCGAACCACCCCTTTTTTTTGCGTAATACAAGGAGTAAACGCAGTAATGTTAATTTTTCTCTCAGGAGTCAGGTAAAGCGTTGACTATGCTTTAATCAAGGTCTGTTGCCTTGACTGAAGGTTGGACGGAGCCGAGAGAGCACACAACTTTGTGCTGCACCGTTCAGGTCACAAAATGTCGCCATTTACAGTGGATTGAGGCGATACAAAAACTAAGGATGATGAAGCATGTCCGATCGTGTTGATAGAGACGTGATTAATGCGTTGATCGCAGGCCATTTTGCAGACCCCTTTTCCGTATTGGGTATGCACCGAACGGAAGCGGGACTGGAAGTCCGTGCACTGTTACCCGACGCGACCGATGTTTGGGTGATTGAACCTAAAACCGGGCGTAAAGTCGGCAAGCTGGATTGCGTGGACTCACGTGGTTTCTTTTGTGGCGTTCTGCCGCGTCGTAAAAATTTCTTCCGTTATCAGTTGGCTGTCGTCTGGCATGGCCAACAGAACCTCATTGACGATCCTTACCGTTTTGGCCCATTGCTCCAGGAGTTGGACGTATGGCTGCTGTCTGAAGGTACCCACCTACGCCCCTACGAAAAGCTGGGCGCGCATGCGGATACCATGGACGGCGTTACCGGTACGCGCTTTGCCGTCTGGGCGCCTAACGCCCGCCGCGTGTCGGTAGTTGGTCAGTTCAACCACTGGGACGGTCGCCGTCATCCGATGCGTCTGCGTCAGGAAACGGGGATCTGGGAGCTGTTCATTCCGGGTGCGCACAACGGTCAGCTGTATAAATTCGAGATGATCGATGCCCGCGGCGCGCTGCGGATTAAAGCCGACCCCTATGCGTTCGAAGCCCAAATGCGTCCGGAAACGGCCTCGCTGATTTGTGGCTTACCGCCGAAGGTTGAGCAGAGCGAAGCCCGTAAAAAGGCCAACCAGTTTGATGCCCCTATCTCTATCTACGAGGTGCATCTGGGCTCCTGGCGTCGTCATACCGACAACAACTACTGGCTGAGCTACCGCGAGCTGGCAGAGCAGCTGGTCCCCTACGCCAAATGGATGGGCTTCACCCACCTGGAACTGCTGCCGGTCAACGAACATCCGTTTGACGGAAGCTGGGGCTATCAGCCAACCGGGTTGTACGCGCCGACCCGCCGTTTCGGTACTCGCGAAGATTTCCGCTACTTTATCAATGCCGCACACGCCGCCGGCCTGAACGTGATCCTCGACTGGGTGCCTGGGCACTTCCCGTCTGATGATTTCGCGCTGGCCGAGTTCGACGGCACCAACCTGTATGAGCATAGCGACCCGCGCGAAGGCTACCATCAGGACTGGAATACCCTGATTTACAACTATGGCCGCCGTGAAGTGAGCAACTTCCTGACCGGCAACGCCCTGTACTGGGTAGAACGCTTCGGCATTGATGCGTTGCGCGTCGATGCGGTGGCGTCAATGATTTACCGCGACTACAGTCGTAAAGAGGGCGAATGGATCCCGAACGAGTTCGGCGGCCGCGAAAACCTCGAAGCGATTGAGTTCCTGCGTCAGACCAACCGCGTGTTGGGCGAGCAGGTTCCCGGTGCGGTGAGCATGGCGGAAGAGTCGACCGACTTTGCCGGCGTCTCCCGTCCGTCCGATATGGGCGGCCTGGGCTTCTGGTTTAAGTGGAATCTGGGCTGGATGCACGACACCCTGGATTACATGAAGCTCGACCCGGTTCACCGTCAGTACCATCACGACAAAATGACCTTCGGCATGCTCTACAACTACACGGAAAACTTCGTGTTGCCGTTGTCGCATGACGAAGTGGTTCACGGTAAGAAATCCATCCTGGACCGTATGCCGGGCGACGCGTGGCAGAAGTTTGCCAATCTGCGCGCCTACTACGGCTGGATGTTCGCTTTCCCGGGCAAGAAGCTGCTGTTTATGGGTAATGAGTTTGCTCAGGGCCGCGAATGGAACTTTGACGGCAGCCTCGATTGGCATCTGCTGGAAGGCGACGACAACTGGCATAACGGGGTACAGCGCCTGGTGCGTGACCTCAACCATACCTATCGTCACCACAAAGCGATGCACGAGCTGGACTTTGACCCGTACGGTTTTGAGTGGCTGGTGGTTGATGACCACGCCCGTTCAGTGTTCGCCTTTGTCCGTCGTGACAAAGCGGGTAACGAAGTGATTGTGGTCAGCAACTTTACGCCGGTACCGCGCCACGATTACCGCTTCGGCATTAATCAGCCGGGCCGCTGGCGCGAAGTGCTCAACACCGACTCCGCCCATTACCACGGCAGCAACGCCGGGAACGGCGGGCTGGTGCAGAGCGAGGCGATTGAAAGCCATGGCCGTGCGCAGTCATTGAGTCTGACGCTGCCGCCGTTGTCGACCATCTGGTTAGTTCGGGAAGGGGATTAAACATGAGCCAACTCGCAGCAGGGAAGCCCGCGCCGCTCGGCGCAAGCTATGACGGTGAGGGCGTTAACTTTACGCTCTTCTCGGCACATGCGGAGCGGGTCGAACTGTGCGTGTTTGACGCCCAGGGTACGGAGACACGCTATGACTTACCCGCGCGCAGCGGCGACGTCTGGCATGGCTATATGCCCCATGCGCGTCCTGGCTTACGTTACGGCTACCGGGTGCATGGCCCGTGGAACCCGCAGCAGGGACACCGGTTTAACCCGGCAAAGCTGCTGCTGGACCCATGCTGCTTCAGCGCCGAAGGTGAACCGGACGACAATCCGCATTTTCACGGTGGTTACGACGAGCCGGACCACCGCGACACCGCGGCGATGGCGCCGAAATCGGTGGTTGTCGACCTGACCTACGACTGGCAAGACGATACTGCCCCGCGCACCGCGTGGGGCAAAACGGTCATCTACGAAGCGCACGTCAAAGGGCTGACTTACCGCCACCCTGGGCTGCCGGAATCGATTCGCGGCACCTATAAGGCGCTCGGTCACCCGGTGATGATTGCCTACCTCAAGCGGCTTGGTATTACCGCGCTGGAGCTGATGCCGGTGGCGCATTTTGGCAACGAGCAGCGGCTGCAACGCATGGGGCTGAGGAACTATTGGGGTTACAACCCACTGGCGATGTTTGCGCTGTCTCCGCGTTACGCCAGCGCGCCTGAGCATGCGCTGGATGAGTTTCGCGATGCGGTAAAAGCGCTGCACAAAGCCGGTATTGAAGTGATCCTTGATGTGGTGTTGAACCACAGCGCCGAGCTGGATCTGCATTGCCAGACCTTCTCGCTGCGGGGGATCGATAACCGTAGCTATTATTGGTTACGGGAAGATGGCGATTATCACAACTGGACGGGCTGCGGTAACACCCTGAATCTCAGCCACCCTGGCGTCGTGGAATATGCGCGTCAGTGCCTGCGTTTTTGGGTTGATGTCTGCCACGTTGACGGTTTTCGTTTTGATTTAGCGTCGGTGATGGGCCGTACGCCGGGCTATCGACAGGATGCGCCGTTGTTCAACGCGCTTCATGACGACCCGGTGCTCTCCGCGGTGAAGCTGATTGCCGAACCGTGGGACATCGGTGAAGGCGGCTATCAGGTGGGGAATTTTCCGCCAGCCTTCAGCGAGTGGAACGACCATTTCCGGGATGCCATGCGTCGCTTCTGGCTTGAAGAGTCGCTGTCGCTGGGGGATTTCGCCCAGCGCTTCGCCGCTTCTAGCGACGTGTACGCGCATCAGGAACGTCGCCCTCGTGCGACGATAAACCTGGTGACCGCCCACGATGGGTTCACCCTGCGCGACTGTGTCAGCTTTAACGGCAAGCACAACGACGCCAACGGTGAAGAGAATCGTGACGGCACCAGCAATAACCATAGCAATAATCATGGTATCGAAGGATTGGAAGCAAACCTGGAAGTAATGGCACGTCGGCAGAAGAGCGTTCAGGCGCTGCTGACAACGCTGCTGTTATCGCAGGGAACGCCAATGTTGCTGGCCGGTGATGAACACGGTCACAGCCAGCAAGGTAACAACAATGCCTACTGTCAGGACAATACGTTGACCTGGCTCGATTGGGAAAACGCAGATGACGCGCTGACGAACTTTACCGCCGCCCTGATTCACCTGCGCCAGCAGATCCCCGCATTGACGGACGACCGCTGGTGGCAGGAGGGAGATGGCAACGTCCAGTGGCTCAATCAGGATGCGCAACCGCTGTCTGCCGAGGAGTGGCAGCACGGCGCGCGCCGGATGCAGATTCTGCTTTCCGATCGTTGGCTCATTACGCTCAATGCGACGCAAGACGCGACAAACTTGACGTTACCCGAGGGGGAATGGCGCGCCGTTCCTCCCTTCACCGACGCTGGCACGTCGGTTGTCGTGGCTGTCTGGCATGGGCCCGCGCACGGAGTGTGCGTATTTCAAAGGTCATAGTCTCTGAATTACCCGGAACCCCGCGCTATCGCGCGAGGACACCTCATAACCCGGAAGGACGAGCAACAAAAGGAGTTAATCATGGTTAGGCTAGAAAAAAACGATCCCTTAATGCTGGCTCGCCAGTTGCCTATCAAATCCGTCGCCCTGATTCTGGCCGGCGGCCGCGGAACGCGACTCAAGGATCTGACCAACAAGCGGGCCAAACCCGCAGTACACTTTGGCGGTAAATTCCGCATCATCGACTTTGCGTTATCCAACTGCCTGAACTCCGGGATTCGCCGTATTGGCGTTATCACCCAGTACCAGTCCCACACGCTGGTACAGCACATCCAGCGCGGATGGTCCTTCTTCAGTGAACAGATGAACGAATTTGTGGATCTGCTGCCCGCTCAGCAGCGGATGCACGGTGAAAACTGGTATCGCGGTACCGCCGATGCGGTCACCCAGAACCTCGACATTATTCGCCGCTACAAGGCGGAGTACGTGGTTATCCTCGCCGGTGACCACATCTACAAACAAGACTACTCGCGCATGCTTATCGACCACGTCGAAAAGGGCGCGCGCTGCACCGTGGCGTGCATTCCGGTGCCCATTGAAGAGGCAACGGCGTTCGGCGTGATGGCGGTTGACGAAAACGACAAGATTATCGAATTCGTGGAAAAACCGGCGAACCCACCGGCCATGCCCGGCGACCCAACCAAATCGCTGGCGAGCATGGGTATCTATGTCTTTGATGCCGATTATCTTTATGAGCTGCTGGAGCGCGACGACGTTAACGAAAACTCCAGCCACGACTTCGGCAAAGATTTAATTCCGTTAATTACCAAAGCTGGCGCGGCTTATGCACATCCATTCCCGCTGTCCTGCGTGCAGTCTGACCCGGATGCAGAACCATACTGGCGCGATGTGGGTACGCTCGAAGCTTACTGGAAAGCGAACCTTGACCTGGCGTCGGTGACGCCTGAGCTGGATATGTACGACCAGAACTGGCCTATCCGCACGCATATGGAATCCCTGCCTCCGGCGAAGTTCGTTCAGGACCGCTCCGGCAGCCACGGCATGACCCTGAACTCACTGGTTTCCGGCGGCTGTATTATTTCCGGTTCCGTGGTGGTGCAGTCGGTGCTGTTCCCGCGCGTGCGCGTGAACTCATTCTGTAACATTGATTCGGCAGTCTTACTGCCAGATGTCTGGGTGGGTCGTTCCTCACGCCTGCGTCGCTGCGTTGTCGACAGGGCTTGTGTGATCCCGGAAGGGATGGTGATCGGTGAAGATGCGGAAGAGGATGCACGCCGCTTTTACCGCTCGGAAGAAGGGATCGTGCTAGTGACGCGCGAAATGCTGCGTCAGCTTGGCTACAAACAGGAGCGATAATGCAGGTCTTACATGTTTGTTCTGAGATGTTCCCGTTATTAAAAACGGGCGGTCTGGCGGATGTGATTGGCGCGCTGCCGGCGGCACAGATTGCCGAAGGAACCGATGCACGCGTGCTGTTACCTGCATTCCCGGATATCCGTCGCGGTATCCCGGATGCCAAAGTGGTTAGCCGTCGCGATACCTTTGCCGGGCGCATGACGCTGCTGTTTGGACATTATAACGGCGTGGGTATCTACCTGATTGATGCGCCGCATCTCTATGACCGTCCGGGGAGCCCGTATCACGACACCAATCTGAATGCTTACCCGGATAACGTGAAGCGCTTTGCGCTGCTGGGCTGGGTGGGCAGTGAAATGGCCTGCGGTCTGGACCCGTTCTGGCGTCCCGACGTGGTGCACGCTCACGACTGGCATGCGGGCCTGGCTCCGGCCTATCTGGCGGCGCGCGGCCGCCCGGCGAAGTCGGTGTTTACCGTTCACAACCTGGCCTATCAGGGGCTGTTCTACGGTCACCATATGGCAGAGATCCAACTGCCCGCTGATTTCTTCAACATGCATGGCCTGGAGTTCCACGGACAGATTTCGTTCCTGAAAGCCGGGCTTTACTACGCCGACCACATTACGGCAGTGAGCCCGACCTACGCGCGGGAAATCACCGAGCCGCAGTTTGCCTACGGAATGGAAGGGCTGCTGCGCCAGCGTCATCGAGAAGGGCGTCTGTCGGGGATACTTAACGGCGTTGATGACAACGTCTGGAGCCCGGAAAAAGATATGCTGCTGCCGGCAAGCTACAGCCGCGACACGCTGGAGCGGAAGGCGGAAAACAAACGCCAGCTGCAAACCGCCATGGGGCTGAAGGTCGATGACTCCGCGCCGCTGTTTGCGGTGGTCAGCCGCCTGACCAGCCAGAAAGGGCTGGATCTGGTGCTGGAAGCGCTGCCGGGCCTGCTGGAGCAGGGCGGCCAACTGGCGCTGCTCGGCGCGGGTGACCCGGTACTGCAGGAAGGTTTTCTCGCCGCCGCCGCGGAGCATCCGGGGCAGGTGGGGGTACAGATTGGCTATCATGAAGCGTTCTCGCACCGCATTATCGGCGGCGCGGACGTGATTCTGGTGCCGAGCCGCTTTGAACCGTGCGGCTTAACGCAGCTTTATGGTCTGAAGTACGGCACGCTGCCGCTGGTTCGCCGTACCGGCGGCCTGGCCGACACCGTCGCGGATAGCTCGCTTGAGAACCTCGCCGATGGCATCGCCAGCGGCTTTGTGTTCGAAGACAGCAACGCCTGGTCGCTGCTCCGCGCTATCCGCCGTGCTTTCGTTTTATGGTCTCGTCCATCGCTCTGGCGCTATGTGCAACGCCAGGCGATGAACATGGATTTTAGCTGGCAGGTTGCTGCGCACTCTTATCGTGAGCTTTACCAACGCCTGATCTAACTACGGGGATCTGAGTTATGAATGCACCTTTTTCGTATGCATCACCGACCCTCAGCGTTGAGGCACTGAAGCACTCTATTGCCTATAAGCTGATGTTCACCATCGGGAAAGATCCCGCTATTGCTAACAAACACGAATGGTTGAACGCCACGCTGTTCGCCGTTCGCGATCGTCTGGTTGAGCGCTGGCTGCGCTCCAACCGTGCGCAGCTTTCCCAGGAAACGCGCCAGGTTTACTACCTGTCGATGGAGTTTTTGATTGGCCGCACGCTTTCCAATGCGCTGTTGTCGTTAGGGCTGTATGACGACGTGAAAAACGCGCTGGAAGGAATGGGGTTAGACCTGGAAGAGCTTATCGACGAAGAGAATGACCCAGGGCTTGGTAACGGCGGCTTAGGCCGTCTGGCAGCCTGCTTCCTCGACTCGCTGGCGACTCTGGCGCTGCCGGGTCGCGGCTACGGCATTCGCTACGACTATGGCATGTTCAAACAGAACATCGTCGACGGCCGTCAGAAAGAGTCGCCGGACTACTGGCTGGAATACGGTAACCCATGGGAGTTCCCGCGCCATAACACGCGCTATAAGGTGCGCTTCGGCGGCCGCGTGCAGATGGAAGGTAAAACCAGCCATTGGCTGGAGACAGAAGAGATTCTGGCGGTGGCTTACGACCAGATTATCCCTGGCTACGACACCGACGCAACCAACACGCTGCGCCTGTGGAACGCCCAGGCCAGTAGCGAAATCAACCTCGGTAAGTTTAACCAGGGCGACTACTTCGCGGCGGTGGAAGATAAAAACCACTCCGAAAACGTCTCCCGCGTGCTCTACCCGGATGACTCCACCTATTCCGGTCGCGAACTGCGTCTGCGCCAGGAGTACTTCCTGGTCTCGGCGACGGTGCAGGACATTTTAAGCCGCCATTACATGTTGCATAAAACTTATGCCAACCTGGCGGATAAAATTGCCATCCACCTCAACGACACCCATCCTGTGCTGTCGATTCCTGAGCTGATGCGCCTGCTGATTGATGAGCACAAGTTCAGCTGGGAAGCGGCGTTTGAGGTGGCCTGTCAGGTCTTCTCCTACACCAACCACACGCTGATGAGCGAAGCGCTGGAAACCTGGCCGGTCGACATGCTGGGCAAAATCCTGCCGCGCCATCTGCAGATAATCTTCGAGATTAACGACTACTTCCTGAAGACCCTGCAGGAGCAGTACCCGAACGATACCGGGCTGCTGAGCCGCACGTCGATCATCGACGAGTCCAACGGTCGCCGCGTGCGTATGGCATGGCTGGCGGTGGTAGTGAGCAAGAAGGTCAACGGCGTTTCTGAGCTGCACTCGAACCTGATGGTGCAGTCGCTGTTTGCCGACTTCGCGGCCATCTTCCCGATGCGCTTTACCAACGTGACCAACGGCGTGACCCCACGTCGCTGGCTGGCGCTGGCGAACCCGGCGCTCTCCGACGTGCTGGATGAGAATATTGGCCAGACCTGGCGTTCTGACCTGAGCCAGCTGAAAGAGCTGGAACAGCATATCGACTATCCGAAGGTGAATCAGGCGGTGCATCACGCCAAGCTGGAGAACAAAAAGCGTCTTGCCGTCTTTATCGCCCAGAACCTGAATGTGGTGGTGAACCCGAACGCGCTGTTCGACGTGCAGATTAAGCGTATTCACGAGTACAAACGTCAACTGATGAACGTGCTGCACGTGATCACCCGCTACAACCGCATCAAGGCCGATCCGAATGCGAAGTGGGTGCCTCGCGTAAACATCTTCGCCGGGAAAGCGGCTTCCGCCTACTACATGGCGAAGCACATTATTCACCTGATCAACGATGTGGCGAATGTGATCAACAACGATCCGCAGATTGGCGACAAGCTGAAAGTGGTCTTTATCCCGAACTACAGCGTGAGCCTGGCGCAGATGATTATTCCGGCGGCGGATCTTTCCGAGCAGATCTCGCTGGCGGGCACCGAGGCGTCTGGCACCAGTAACATGAAGTTCGCGCTCAACGGGGCGCTGACTATCGGTACGCTGGACGGGGCCAACGTTGAGATGCAGGAGCACGTCGGGGCAGAAAACTTCTTTATCTTCGGCAACACCGCTGAAGAGGTGGAAGCGCTGCGTCGTAAGGGCTACAGCCCGCGCGACTACTACGAGCAGGATGAAGAACTGCATCAGGTGCTGACGCAAATCGGCAGCGGCGTGTTCAGCCCGAGTGAACCGGGACGCTACCGTGACCTGGTGGATTCACTGATTAACTTCGGTGATCACTACCAGGTGCTGGCGGACTTCCGCAGCTACGTAGACTGTCAGGATAAGGTCGATGAACTGTATCGTGAGCCAGAGCAGTGGACCACTAAAGCGATGCTCAATATCGCCAACATGGGCTACTTCTCGTCGGACCGCACGATTCAGGAGTATGCGGAGAATATCTGGCATATTGAGCCGGTGAGGCTGTAACAACGACAAAAGCAAAACGGGGCCGATTGGCCCCGTTTTATTTCCCGGTATCACTTCATTCGGCCGGCCTACGTTCGTGCGGTTTTATTCCCGGATGGCGCTGCTACGTTTTCGTGCCTTTGTAGCCCGGCCAAGCGAAGCGCCGCCGGGGAGGCTCACGACGCTAACGACATCTCAGGCTTTCCCAGCGTTTTCACCAACCATTCGCTGATGCGCGACTGCTGCTCGGCGTTCAGCCATATCCCCTGTTTGGTCCGACGCCAGATAGCATCGTCCAAACGGCGCACCCACTCGTGCTCGACCAGATAGCGCAGTTCGGCTTCGTAAAACTCGTGGCCGAAATCTTCACCCAGCCCGGCAATATCCTTCGCATCGCCAATAATCAGCTCGCTGTTGCTGCCATAGGTGCGGGCAAAGTGGCGCGCCAGCGACTCGGTAATAAACGGATAGCGACGGCGCAGTTTAGCCGCGTAGTCATCGCGGTCGTTGCCAATCTCACCGCCGGGCAGCACCGCGCCTTTGGTCCACGCCGGGCCGATGCCGCTGTAATACGGCGCCAGTTTCTCCAGCGCATGCTCGGCGAGCTTGCGGTAGGTGGTGAGCTTGCCGCCAAAGACCGACAGCAGCGGCGCTTTACCGTGGTCGTCGTGAATATCCAGCGTGTAGTCGCGGGTGATGGCCTGCGGTGAATCAGACTCGTCATCACACAGCGGGCGCACACCGGAGTAGGTCCAGACGATATCTTCACGAGCGAGCTGTTTTTTAAAGTGGCCGTTGTAGACCTTCAGCAGATAGTTGATTTCGCTCTCGTCGATCTCGACATTTTTCGGATCGCCGTGGTACTCCACGTCGGTGGTGCCGATTATCGAGAATTCATCCATCCACGGGATCACAAAGACAATACGCTTATCTTCGTTTTGCAGAATGTAGGCCTGCTTCTGGGTGTGTACGCGCGGCACCACGATGTGGCTGCCTTTAATCAGGCGGATACCGTACGGTGACGGCAGATGCATACCGTCGTCGAAGAACTGTTTTACCCACGGGCCGGTGGCGTTCACCAGGCCGCGAGCCTGCCAGCGGGATTTCTCACCGCTGTCGATATCTTCCGCTTCGACGATCCACAGGCCGTTTTCACGTTTTGCTGAGATGGCGCGGGTGCGGGTACGGACTTCACCACCTTTCTTCACCACCATTTGTGCGTTGGCTAACACCAGGCGGGCGTCGTCCACCCAGCAGTCGGAATATTCGAAACCGCGCACGATTTCTGGCTTCAGCACCGATTCTGCGCCAAAACGCAAACCGCTCGAAGCAGGCAGGCTGGTGCGTTTGCCCAGATGATCGTACATAAACAGACCGGTGCGAATCATCCACGCCGGGCGCAGATGTGGGCGATGGGGCAGACGGAAGCGCATCGAAATCGCAATATGCGGGGCCATTTTCAGCAGCACTTCACGCTCGGCCAGCGCTTCGCTCACCAGACGGAATTCATAGTGTTCAAGGTAGCGCAGACCGCCGTGGATCAGTTTTGAGCTGGCGCTGGAAGTGGCGCAGGCCAGGTCTCTGGCTTCCAGCATCAGTACGGATAACCCACGTCCTGCCGCGTCTGCCGCAATGCCTGCACCGTTAATGCCGCCACCTATCACAATCAGATCTTTGGTTTCCATTATTGCTACCTCTGGGACTTTCGTTATAGCTCACTTATGTTCGTTATCGCTCATAATAGCAAGTAAACGCGCTTTTGGTAACATTGAAAAAACATTTTAGAGTGATGTGCATAACATATTGGCGTTTACGTACCGTGAAGACGTACACTTGGCGGTAAAATGTCGTCAGCAAGACACCTGCCATAACGATAAGAGAGCACCATGGATCAGTTTGAATGTATTAACGTAGAACAGGCGCACCAGAAGCTGCAGCAGAGCGCTGCCGTGCTGGTGGATATTCGCGACCCACAAAGCTTTGCCATGGGCCACACCCCTGGCGCCTTTCATCTGACCAACGACACGCTGGGCGCGTTTATGCGCGATAACGATTTTGAAACTCCGGTGCTGGTGATGTGCTATCACGGCAACAGCAGCAAAGGTGCGGCCCAGTACCTGCTACAGCAGGGCTACGACCAGGTGTACAGCGTCGACGGCGGCTTTGACGCCTGGCATCGTCACTTCCCGGCTGAAGTGGTACACGCCGGTTTCTAAGACCGCGTTGGTTTTTCCCTTCCAGATGCCGCCTCTCGTCAGGCGGCCTTTACGCGCCGCTGCAACGCATCCGTAAGGGTTTGGGTATATACTGTCCCCTTTTGTGTGGAATAGAAGCGACCTGCTGATGTTGATGATCACCTCTTTTACTAACCCGCGCGTAGCCCAGGCTTTTGTTGACTATATGGCAACGCAGGGCGTTATTCTGACTATCCAGCAGCATACGCGTAGCGATGTCTGGCTTTCCGATGAGTCCCAGGAGACGCGCGTGCGCGACGAACTGGAACGCTTCCTGGCAAACCCGGCCGACCCCCGTTATCTGGCGGCTAGCTGGCAGTCCGGCCAGACTAACAGCGGCCTGCACTACCGTCGTTTCCCGTTCCTGGCCACGCTGAAAGCGGGCGCAGGGCCGGTGACGATGGCCATCATGGCGGCCTGTATTCTGGTCTTTATCCTGATGAGCGTGATTGGCGACCAGCCGGTGATGCTCTGGCTTGCCTGGCCGTACGATGATTCGCTGAAATTTGAGCTCTGGCGCTACTTTACCCATGCGTTAATGCATTTCTCATTCGTCCATATCCTCTTCAACCTGCTATGGTGGTGGTATCTCGGCGGCGCGGTAGAAAAGCGCATTGGCAGCGGCAAGCTGGTGGTGATTACCGTGATAAGCGCGCTGCTGAGCGGCTTTATTCAGCATCAGTTCAGCGGCCCGTGGTTCGGCGGACTGTCCGGCGTGGTGTATGCCTTAATGGGCTACGCGTGGCTGCGCGGCGAGCGCGACCCGCAGAGCGGCATCTTCCTGCCGCGCGGGCTGATTCTCTTTTCACTCATCTGGCTGGTGGCCGGGTGGTTTAACGTTTTTGGGATGTCAATTGCGAACGGCGCGCATGTCACCGGGCTGGTGATTGGTCTGGCAATGGCCTTTGTCGACACGCAAAATGTGCGCAATCGAGCATAATTTTCCAGGGATTCATCATGAAACAAACACAACGTCATGACGCGATAATCGAGCTGGTCAAACTTCAGGGCTACGTGAGTACGGAAGAGTTAGTGGAGCATTTTTCCGTTAGCCCTCAGACCATTCGTCGCGATTTGAATGACCTTGCGGAGCAGAAAAAAATTCTGCGTCACCACGGTGGGGCGGCGCTGCCGTCCAGCTCGGTGAACACCTCATGGCACGACCGTAAGGCCACCCAAGCGGAAGAAAAAGAGCGAATCGCCCAGAAGGTGGCAAGCCAGATCCCAAACGGCTCGGCGCTGTTTATCGATATCGGTACCACCCCGGAAGCGGTGGCCCATGCGCTGCTCAACCATAGCGATCTGCGAATCGTCACCAACAACCTGAACGTGGCGAACACGTTGATGGCGAAAGAGGACTTCCGCATTATCCTGGCAGGCGGCGAACTGCGCAGCCGGGATGGCGGCATCATTGGCGAAGCGACGCTCGACTTTATCTCCCAGTTCCGCCTTGATTTCGGCATCCTCGGGATCAGCGGCATCGACAGCGATGGTTCACTGCTGGAGTTTGATTATCATGAAGTGCGTACCAAGCGCGCGATTATCGACAACTCCCGCCACGTGATTCTGGTCGTCGACCATTCGAAGTTTGGCCGTAACGCGATGGTGAATATGGGCAGTATTAGCCTGGTGGATGCGGTCTTTAC
This sequence comes from Kluyvera sp. 142486, assembly GCF_046569695.1. NCBI lineage: Bacteria > Pseudomonadati > Pseudomonadota > Gammaproteobacteria > Enterobacterales > Enterobacteriaceae > Kluyvera > Kluyvera sp. 142486. Next base: position 107,611 of record NZ_JBKHUI010000003.1, on the reverse strand, counting down.
CGATGTTCTGCCGCCGCCGGGTGTGATGCAGGTGATTGCGGAAAACGATGTGCAGCTTGAGCTTTGCTAAATCAGGTAGCCCGGCCGAATGAAGTGACGCCGGGTTTCCCCGGAGTTGGCGCTCGCGCGCCTCGTCCGGGCTACAGGTTATGACATCTGCTGCTGGAATTTGCCCTGGCTTAGATCGGTGACGATATGGTTCATGCGATCCTCCGTCAGGCGGTAGTAGCGGATGGAAATAGCGGTAATCAGATAGAAGATAGCCGGCAGTACCGTAAACAGGATTAATACCCCGCGGACCGCTTCTGCTGACTGCTGTTCAACTCCCGCCTGATAGCCATAGAACGCCAGACCCCAGCCGGTGAGCGCACCGCCGATGGCGACGCCCAGTTTGATAATAAAGATATTCGCCGCCACGTTCATACCGGTGATACGGCGCTGGGTTTTCCATTCGCCATAGTTGTTGGCATCGGTAATCATTGACCACTGCAGCGGGGCGTTAATGCCCTGAAGAATATTAAGGACAACGTGGACGATAAACGCCGGCATCCAATATTCGGTTGGCAGAATCAGGAACAGTAAACCGAATAAGGCGCTGAGTACGTTTATCCACACCGAGGCGCGGATTTTACACATCCAGGAGCCGATATATTTCGCCATCAGGCTACCCACAACGGCAGCAATGGTGGTTGCCAGCATAAAGATGGAAATAACGCTGCTGCCCTGATGCAGAATATATTGTACGAAATAGACCAGTAGCCCGCCGCGAACCACCACGCCGCAGAGCATCGCCAGGTTATATACCGACAGCACGCGCCACTGATCGTTTTTCATCAAAATACGCACGTCGCGCAAAATGTTCAGGTTCTCCTCTTTCACCGGCGTAATACGTTCGCGGGTGGTCATAAAGCAGATCAGGAACATGATGCAGCCGATAGCGCCGAAAATCCCCATCGCCCACTGCATACCGGAGGCTCTATCGCCCGGTGCAATCAGATCTGCCAGCGGGAGAATCAGCGCGGTACCCATTGCACCGCCAATCGGTGCCACGGCAAAGCGCCAGGACTGCAGCGACAGGTTTTCCCGAGGGTCGGCGGTAATGGCCGCGCCCAGCGAGCAGTAAGGAATATTAATCGCGGTATACATTAATGTCATAAATATATACGCGACAACGGCGTAGACAATTTTCCCGGTTTGTTCAAAGTTCGGCGTGGAATATACCAATACGCAGCTGACGGCAAATGGAACGCAAATAATCAAAAGCCAGGGACGGAAGCGGCCCCAGCGGCTTTTGGTCTGGTCCGCAATCGCCCCCATAATAGGGTCGGTAATGGCATCCAATACCCTGACGACTAAAAATAACGTCCCCATTATCGCTGGGGGTAATCCATAGATGTTCGTATAGAAATAAGCAAGAATGGCAACGGAGGAATCAAAGACGATATGGCTGGCGGCATCGCCAAGGCCAAATCCGAACTTCTCTTTATTACTGATTTTTTCGGTTAATGCCGACATAGGGTCACCTTTTTATTATTACGTGCCAACATACGACATCATTTATAAAAGGTGGCTCTGAGCCTGAGTATTCTAATTTTTCACTTTAGGCTTATGTTAATTCTCTAATGTGACGCAGCTATCTCTTTGCTATTTGGCGTTGGCAATGCCGGATGGCGGCTATGACTTATCAGGCCTACAGCGTATGTAGGCCTGATAAGCGCAGCGCCATCAGGCATAAATTACACGCCGTACCCCATCATCTTCAGCAGTTTCTGGGCATGCTGTACCGCATCCTGACGATGCGCCACGCCGAGCTTCTGATAGAGGTTGCGGATATGCGTTTTGATGGTCGTGGCGGCCACGTCAAGCTCACCGGCAATCTGCTCGTTGCTGTAGCCCGAATAGATAAGCCCCAGCACCTGCCATTCACGCTGGGTGAGCGGGCTGGTGCGGATAAGCTCCGGTACTTCCGGATGGTTGAGCAGGCGCTCAACAAAGCTTTCGTCGAAGTGGGCAAACTTGTGACGATGGTGCTGGTTAATCTCGCGCAGAATGCGCTGGGCGCGGTGCTGATCGAGCTCTGGCAGCGTATTTAGCTGAATCAGCTGGCGCAACTGCTGCGCCATCGCTTCGCCCTCAATCACGAAGTGGCTGATAAAACCGGTGCGGTTGGCAAGTTGCAGCGCTTCCAGCAGTACGCGCTGGGCTTCATTCTTATTCCCCGCCTGCCAGTGGAGCTGGTTCAGCAGCAGCAGGTTGCGGTTGAGATCGCTCATCAGGCGCAGCCCGCGAGCGTTTTCGTTTAACTCTTCCAGCACCATTTCGGCAGAGTCGAACTCGCCGAGCAGGATCTGCGCGCGGGCAATGTTACGCCACTGGCCCTGCAGGAAGTGGTTATTGGCAAACTCTGGCTTCGGCGTATGGCGCAGCCAGTTAGCCGCCGCTTTTTTGTCGCCGACCATCTGCCAGTAAATGACCCGTACTTTATCGGCGTTGGAGACCCAATCGCTGTGGTATGTGCCGTTGCCGAGCAGGTTTTCCAGACGGTTCAGGTAGTTGCGGGCATTATCCAGATTGCCGCGCGCCAGCGAGCACTGCACCTGCAGCGTCAGGCACTGGAGCTGTTGCTGCGGCTGGAAGCCGCTCAGCACTTCAATGCCGGTGCGGGCGGCGGTTTCGGCCTCATCGAGGCGCGCCCATGCCCACAGCAGCTGCGCGCGGATGCGCAGCAGGAATTCGTGCATCGGTAGCTGTTCAAGATGCTGTTCGTGGATCAGCTGGAAGCCTTTCTCCTGGCACTCCCAGGCGGCCTGCAGGAAGCCCTGTGCGAACAGGATTTCACTTTGCTGGATCAGACTCCACAGCGCGTAGTGCCAGATATCGTGGCGACGCGCCATCTGTTCGGTTTGCTGCATCACGGCAATTGACTGACTCAACAGACCTTTGCAGTGCAGCACCTCACCGTGCACCGAGGTGGCAACGATGCGGCTGTAGAAGTTCGCCAGCGGCAGCTCTTCAAGCGCTACCGTTGAGAGACGTTCGGCTTCGTCCTGATCGCCGTCGTTAATCGCCACCTGGGCGCGCAGGGCGTTGAAATCGCCATGCAGGGAGGTATCCATTTCGAAGGTCATCTCCTGCTCGGCGCGGGCCAGCAGGGTGTTGACTTCGCTGTAGCGGTGCTGGCTTTGCATCAGCCAGGCCTGCAGCAGCACCAGACGCGGGTTCTCCAGCAAACTTTCCCACGGCAAGGCAGAGAGCGACTCTTCCAGCAGGGCAAGCTCGCTATGGTGGAACAGGCCCCAGGCATGGTTGAGCAGAATATCGCGCAGCATTTTCGGGTCGCCCGCCGCCAGCGCGTGATGGATAGCTTCACTTGGGAAGCCTTGCGCCATCCAGCTTTCCGCCGCGGCGCGGTGAATGTCCGGTAGTTCAGCCGCCAGTTCCCACTGGCAGCGCTGACGCAGGAAACTACAGAATAGCGGGTGGTAGTTAAACCATTCGCCGGAATTATCCATACGCTGCACGAACAGCCCCTGGCGCTCGATCTCTTCCAGACGCATTTGGCCGTTTTCTTCGCCGGTCACGCGGGCAATCAGTGAGTCGTTCATCGAACGCAGCAGCGAGCTTTTCAGCAGGAAGTTACGGGTGTCCGGGTCAACGTTATCCAGCACTTCATCAACCAGATAGTCGGACAAGTGGCTGGCGTTAATGCCCGCCAGGCGACGCGCGGAGTGCTGCGTAGCGTTGTTACGCTGACGCGCGGAGAGCGCAATCAGCTGAAGGGCGGTGGCCCAACCGGCAACGTCATCGCACAGACGGCTGCTTTCCGCGGCCTCAATCGGCGCGGCTAAGCGGCAGTCGAAGAACTGTTTGGTTTCCGCATGGGTAAACGACAGCTGTTGGCTGCCAATTTCCAGCAGTTGGTCACGCACGCGCAGGTTGGCAATGCCCAGCTGCGGCAGATTGCGCGACAGCACCACCAGCGTCAGATTCTCTGGCTGATGGCGCAGGAAAAAGCGCATCGCATCGTGGATGACAGGGTTCGTTATCAAGTGGTAGTCATCAATGACCAGGTATAGCGGGCGTTGCCATTCGCTTAATTCAATAAACAGCTGAGAGAATAGCGAACTCAGGCTAGCGTACTGGCGCTTTTGCACCATATTTTCGCTGGCCTCGCAGTGGCCTCCCGTTGCCTGCTGGATAGCGGCAATGAGGTAACTGGCAAAACGCTCCTGCTGGTTATCGCCTTCATCGAGAGAGTACCAGCCGAGGTCGCTCATCCCTGCTGCCCATTGTGAAATAAGCGTTGTCTTTCCATAGCCAGCCGGACTGGTAATCAGCGCCAGACGATAATTGTTCGCGCCTGAAAGTTTCGCCAACAGTCTGTCGCGCACCACGGTGTGATCGAGACGGACGGGTCGACTGAGTTTTGACGGAATCAACATAGCTAATCACTTCACTGTGAGGATTGGAAAACGAGATTTTTTTTGCGCTTCGTAATTAATCCATACAAAGGTCGGTCAAATGACTATGTATTGCAAGTTATGTCCTGTTTTGATGTCTGTGAATTTGCTATATGTCACACTTCTTTCTATTTAATACCATCCTCGTAGAATGCGGCCCAGAGCGCGTAAACGCTGGGTTACATAACTCCTTGTAGTTACGTACGAAATAATATTTGAGCAAGAACTCAAATAACCCACGTCTAAAGATGTTTCAGCAAACGTAAATTTCCGTAGAAACAATGCGTATTAATTTGTTGCTTATTTTCGCGATGAAACCATATCCTTATTTGCATATTTACTGCGAAACGCTATTTCATTTTATGACCTGGCGCGAAGATATCTCTGGCGAAATCCTCGACGCTGGCCTTCTGAACAAGGACGGTCTGGGCTGGATGAAAATCGAGCGAATTTGCCGCCAGCGGCTAACGTTATAGTGGCGGCGATCACACTTTTCGCTCATCCCTGCGACTCCTCCCTGTCTAATCCAGGACGGGATGAGGAAGTCCCTCATTCAGCCAGGCACACTAACGCCAATGTCTATGTAAAAGGATTCGAATTCGCTATGTCACAGCCTACCTTCAATCACGATTCATTCCAGGCTGCCCTGACGCGTCAGTGGCAGCGATTTGGCTTGCAGGCCGCTACCGAAATGACGTCTCACCAATGGTGGCAGGCTGTGAGCGGCGCGCTGGCAGAACAGCTCTCTGCACAGCCGGTAGCGAAACCGGCTAAGGATCAGCGTCATGTGAACTACATATCGATGGAGTTCCTGATTGGTCGTCTGACCGGCAACAACCTGCTCAACCTCGGCTGGTACGAAGGGGTGAGCGACGCGCTGAAAGCCTACAACATCAACCTGACTGACCTGCTGGAAGAAGAGACTGACCCGGCACTCGGTAACGGTGGTTTGGGCCGTCTGGCAGCCTGCTTCCTTGACTCGATGGCGACCGTTGGTCAGTCGGCGACCGGCTACGGTCTGAATTATCAGTACGGTCTGTTCCGTCAGTCCTTTGACGACGGCCATCAGATGGAAGCGCCGGACGACTGGCAGCGCGGCAGCTACCCGTGGTTCCGCCACAACGCGGCGCTGGATGTGCAGGTGGGCATCGGCGGTAAAGTGGTTAAAGGGGAGTGGCAGCCGGCGTTTACCATTACCGGTGAAGCCTGGGATCTGCCGGTGCTGGGCTACCGTAACGGCGTGGCACAGCCGCTGCGTCTGTGGCAGGCCAGGCACGCGCATCCGTTTAACCTGACCAAATTCAACGACGGCGATTTCCTGCGCGCTGAGCAGCAGGGTATCGACGCCGAAAAACTGACTAAAGTTCTCTACCCGAACGACAACCACACGGCGGGTAAAAAGCTGCGCCTGATGCAGCAGTACTTCCAGTGCGCCTGCTCCGTGGCCGATATTCTGCGCCGTCACCATCTGGCGGGCCGCAAGCTGCATGAGCTGGCTGACTATGAAGTTATCCAACTTAACGATACGCACCCGACCATCGCCATTCCTGAGCTGCTGCGCGTGCTTATTGATGAGCACCAGATGAGCTGGGACGACGCGTGGGCGATTACCAGCAAAACCTTCGCCTATACCAACCACACTCTGATGCCAGAAGCGCTGGAGTGCTGGGATGAGAAGCTGGTGAAAGCGCTGCTGCCGCGTCATATGCAGATTATCAAAGAGATTAACGACCGCTTTAAGAAGCTGGTTGATACCACCTGGCCAGGCGATGAAGCCGTCTGGGCGAAGCTTGCCGTGGTGCACAACAAGCAGGTACGCATGGCGAACATGTGCGTGGTGAGTGGTTTTGCGGTCAACGGCGTCGCGGCGCTGCACTCTGACCTGGTGGTGAAAGATCTGTTCCCGGAATATCACCAGCTGTGGCCGACCCGTTTCCATAACGTCACCAACGGCATTACCCCACGTCGCTGGATCAAACAGTGCAACCCAGCGCTTGCCGCGCTGCTGGATAAGTCGCTGAAGAAAGAGTGGGCCAACGATCTCGATCAGCTGATCAACCTGGAAAAATATGCGGACGACGCGAAATTCCGCAAGCAGTACCGCGACATCAAACTGGCGAACAAAGAGCGGCTGGTGAAGTTTGTCAAAGCGCGTACCGGCATTGAGATTTCCAGCCACGCGATTTTTGATATCCAAATCAAACGTCTGCACGAGTACAAACGCCAGCACCTGAACCTGCTGCACATTCTGGCGCTGTACAAAGAAATCCGTGAAAACCCGGAAGCTGACCGCGTCCCGCGCGTATTCCTGTTCGGGGCGAAGGCGGCACCGGGCTACTATCTGGCGAAGAACATCATCTTTGCTATCAACAAAGTGGCCGAAGCTGTCAACAACGACCCGAAAGTGGGCGACAAGCTGAAAGTGGTCTTCCTGCCGGATTACTGCGTGTCGGCGGCAGAGATGCTGATCCCGGCGGCGGATGTCTCTGAGCAGATCTCCACCGCAGGTAAAGAAGCCTCCGGCACCGGCAACATGAAGCTGGCGCTCAACGGCGCGCTGACCGTCGGTACGCTGGACGGTGCGAACGTCGAAATCGCCGAGCAGGTCGGTTCCGAAAACATCTTTATCTTCGGCCATACCGTCGAGCAGGTGAAAGAACTCAAGGCCAAAGGCTACGATCCGCTGAAATGGCGTAAAGCCGACAAGCTGCTGGACGCGGTGCTCAAAGAGCTGGAAAGCGGCAAATACAGCAACGGTGACAAGCACGCCTTCGACCAGATGCTGCACAGCATGGGCAAGCAGGGCGGTGACCCGTACCTGGTGATGGCGGACTTTGCCGCTTATGTCGAGGCGCAGAAGCAGGTCGATGTGCTCTATCGCGACCAGGAAGCGTGGACCCGTGCGGCGATCCTGAACACCGCTCGCTGCGGCATGTTCAGCTCCGACCGTTCTATCCGCGATTATCAGAAACGTATCTGGCAGGCAAAACGCTAAGGACAGGCCATGGAGAGCAAACGCCTCGATAATGCCGCGCTGGCGGCGGGTATCAGCCCAAACTACATCAATGCCCACGGCAAGCCGCAGTCTATTGTTGCCGACACCAAACGGCGTTTGCTTGACGCGATGCATCATACCGCCGCCACGGATGTGGCGGCCACGCCGGTGCCAAACGTCATGATCTGGACGTTTGGCAAGAAAATGACGCTGGCGGTGGAGGGGAAGGGTGAATTTAGCTGGCTCCTCACCACTGAAGAGGGCAAGCAGTATCACGGCCAGGCGACGGGCGGTAAAACGCTCAGCCTGCCAACCCGGCTGCCGGAAGGGTATCACTCGCTAACCCTGACTCAGGGCGACGAGCGCTGGCACTGCCGGGCGATTATCGCGCCCGAGCGCTGCTATGAGCCGCAGCCGCTGAAAGAGGCGAAGAAGCTGTGGGGCGCCTGCGTGCAGCTCTATACCCTGCGTTCGGAAAAAAACTGGGGTATCGGCGACTTCGGCGACCTGAAGTCGATGCTGCCGGAAGTGGCGAAGCGCGGCGGGTCGTTTATCGGCCTCAACCCGATTCATGCGCTCTATCCGGCGAACCCGGAAAGCGCCAGCCCATACAGCCCGTCCTCACGCCGCTGGATGAACGTTATCTATATCGACGTGAACGCGGTGGAAGACTTTGTGCTGAGCGACGAAGCGCAGGCGTGGTGGAAACTGCCAGCAACCCAGAAGAAGCTGCAAGCCGCCCGCGATGTCGAGCAGGTGGACTACACCGCGGTGACCGAGCTGAAAATGACGGCGCTGCGCATGGCATGGAAACGCTTTGCCCTGCGTAACGATGAGCAGATGACCACCTTCCGCTACTTTGTCGATAAAGAAGGGGAGAGCCTTTACTGGCAGGCGGCGTTTGACGCGCTGCACGCCCATCAGGTTAAAGAAGATAAACTGCGCTGGGGCTGGCCAGCCTGGCCGAAGGCGTATCAGACGATTGAAAGTCCGGACGTGCAGTCGTTTTGTAAAAAGCACGCCGACGACATCGATTTCTATCTGTGGCTACAGTGGCTAGCCTATACCCAGTTTGCCGAGTGCTGGGAGACCAGCCAGCGCGATGCGATGCCGATTGGACTCTATCGTGACCTGGCGGTGGGCGTGGCCGAAGGCGGCGCGGAAACCTGGTGCGACCGCGAACTGTACTGCCTGAAAGCTTCCGTAGGCGCGCCGCCGGATATCCTCGGCCCGCTGGGACAGAACTGGGGCCTGCCGCCGATGGACCCGCATATCATCGCCGCGCGTGCCTATGAGCCGTTTATTGAACTGCTGCGCGCTAATATGAAGCACTGCGGCGCGCTGCGTATCGACCACGTGATGTCGGTGCTGCGTCTGTGGTGGATCCCATACGGTGAAACCGCCGATCACGGCGCTTACGTGCAGTATCCGGTCGATGCGCTGCTGTCGATTCTGGCGCTGGAGAGTAAACGTCATCGCTGTATGGTGATTGGTGAAGACCTCGGCACCGTGCCGGTGGAGATTGTCGGTAAGCTGCGTAAGAGCGGGGTTTACTCGTACAAGGTGCTCTATTTCGAAAACGACAGCGAGAAGAACTTCCGCGCGCCGAAAGCCTATCCGGAGCAGTCGATGGCTGTGGCGACCACCCACGACCTGCCGACGTTGCGCGGTTACTGGGAGGGGGATGACCTGGCGCTCGGTAGCACCTTAGGGCTTTATCCCGATGCGGATGTGCTGCGTGGGCTGTATCAGGATCGCGCGCGTTCGAAACAGGGGCTGCTGGACGCGCTGCATAAGCACGGCACGCTGCCGAAGCGCACAGGGCGTAAGGCTTCACTGATGGCGATGACGGCAACGCTGAGTCGCGGGATGCAGCGCTATATTGCGGACAGCAACAGCGCCCTGCTGGGACTCCAGCCGGAAGACTGGTTGCAGATGTCCAGCCCGGTCAACATCCCAGGCACCAGCTCCGAGTACCCGAACTGGCGGCGCAAGCTCTCCACGTCGCTGGAAGCGATGTTTGCCGACGACGGTGTGAACAAGTTGATTAAAGATTTGGATAAGCGCCGAAAAGCGGCGAGTAAGAAGAAGTAACCTGTAATCCGGCCGAGCAACAATTTGTAGGCCGGATAAGGCAACGCCGCCATCCGGCGATGTGCGCCGTCATTGCCTGATGGCGATATGCTTATCAGGCCTACCAATAAAAATGCCGGGGCAAGCCCGGCATTTTTGTATTGAGAGTTCGTGGTGTTACACCACCATCCCCAGCAGCAAACAACCCACCAGACCGCAAACCGAGATAATGGTTTCCAGCATCGACCAGGACTTGATGGTCTCGCCGATAGTCAGGTTGAAGTACTCCTTGAACAGCCAGAAGCCTGGATCGTTCACGTGGGAGAAGATAACGGAGCCGGAACCGACCGCAATAACCATCAGCTCAGGGCTGACGCCGGTGGTGGCAATCAGCGGTGCGGCGATACCGCCTGCGGTAATAGCTGCAACGGTCGCGGAACCCAGCGCAATACGCAGTACGGCAGCGATAGACCAGGCCATAAACAGCGGAGAAACGTTGGATTCGTGCATGATAGACGCGATGTACTTATCAACGCCGGAGTCGACCAGTACCTGCTTGAAGGCACCGCCGCCGCCGATGATCAGCAGCATCATGGCAATAATTTTAATGGAGGAGATCAGCGTATCGTTGATGTCATCCATAGAGCGGCCACGGTTCAGACCGAAGGTGAAGATAGCAATCAGCACTGCAATCAGGGTCGCCATTACCGGGTCGCCGAAGAACTCAGCGGCAGGCAGCAGGGCGTGGCCTTTTGGCAGCACCATTTCCGCGATAGCGCGCAGCGCCATCAGGATGACCGGCACCAGAGAGGTCCAGACGCTCACGCCGAAGGATGGCATCTCTGCATCGGTGAAGGTTTTCGGGTTGTGCAGACCTTCCGGGATGGGCTTGTCGATGCTTTTCAGGCAGCGCGCATAAACCGGGCCCGCCAGAATAACGGTCGGGATAGCCAGCAGCGTACCGTACAGCAGGGTTTTACCCATGTCTGCGTGGAAGATAGTGGCGATAGCGGTTGGGCCCGGGTGCGGCGGCAGGAAGCCGTGGGTCACGGAGAGCGCCGCCGCCATTGGCACACCGACGTACAGCAGTGGAATACGGGCGTTTGCCGCGATGGTGAACACCAGCGGCAGCAGCAGCACGAAGCCCACTTCATAGAACAGCGCGAAGCCGACGGTGAAGCCGGTCAGTACGACGGCCCACTGAATGTGCTTGCGACCAAACTTGTCGATAAGCGTGGTGGCAATACGCTGCGCGCCGCCGCAGTCCGCCAGCATCTTACCGAGCATAGCGCCGAAGCCCATAATCAGCGCCAGGCTGCCGAGGGTGCCGCCAACGCCGTTTTTAATGGAGACGATAACTTTGTCCAGGGGCATGCCCTGCATTAATCCGACGGCGAGTGCCACCAGAACCAGAGCGATAAACCCGTTCATTTTGAAACGGATCATCAGCAGTAATAAGAGGATAACCCCGATAGCTACGATGATTAATGGCATAATTTATCCAGCCTTTAATTTGTTATGGGTAACGTCACTGTTGCTGCGACAACGTCCAATTGCCCCTACAGAGGGAATAGGTACTGACTTCTTAACACCACCGTATGTTTATGACTCAGACAAAGGATAGCTGGCTATTTATTTAACGCGGTGGTGTGTGTTGCGATGATACGGGTAACATGTAGAGGTTGAGAATAACCCCAGGCATGGAAATGTGAAATCTGCGACGGTAGTCAAATTATTGGTAGGGTTATTGCCGTGTTTCAAGCGGGAATGTGCGAGGGATGTTGCGCGGTAACATGGTAGCCCGGCCAAGCGAAGCGCCGCCGGGAAAGACTCCAGAGCCACCCCGGGGTCGGCGTAAACGCCTCGCCCGGGCTACCGGTGAGAGTCGCGCTTGTTTGTAGCCCGGCCAAGCGAAGCGCCGCCGGGACAAGCACGAAGCTAACTTAGTAGTAAGAGTGCTCGCCGCGCTGGTGCTCGGTCAGATCGCGCACGCCTTTGAGGTCAGGGAATTCAGCCAGCAGCTGCTTTTCGATCCCATCTTTCAGAGTGACGTCGATCATCGAGCAACCGTTACAGCCGCCGCCAAACTGCAGAATGGCATAGCCGTCGTCGGTGATTTCCATCAGCGACACACGTCCGCCGTGGCCGGCCAGCTGTGGGTTAACCTGCGACTGCAGCATGTATTCAACGCGCTCCATCAGCGGGGCATCATCAGACACTTTACGCATTTTCGCGTTTGGCGCTTTCAGGGTCAGTTGAGAACCCAGCTGATCGGTGACGAAATCGATTTCCGCATCTTCCAGATACGGAGCGCTCAGTTCGTCGACATAGGCGGTGAGCTGTTCAAATTTCAGTGCAGTATCACTTGCTTCCACCGCATCCGGCGGGCAATAAGAAACGCCGCATTCTGCGTTAGGCGTACCAGGGTTAATCACAAATACACGGATTTGTGTCCCTTCTTCCTGATTTTGCAGAAGTTTGGCAAAGTGCGCTTGCGCAGTATCGGAAATACGGATCATAGCTTTGACCTAATAGTTGACTACTTTAGTTGGTTATAATACGCCCATCGCTGGGGGTCTACAAGGTGCGACACAGACACCATACCTGAACGCTCGCCGCGCCATTTCGCAAAAGAAGCCGGGAAATCTCAGCAACGGTGCTGCCCGTGGTGACCACATCATCCACAATAACCATATGGCGACCCTGCACCGGTAATTCAAGCTGGAACGCATTTTTCAGGTTCTGCTTGCGCAGCCTGGCGCTCAACTGGTGCTGGGTGGCGGTAGGGCGTACGCGGACGATCGTTCGTGGGGTAAATTCACAGGGCAGCCATTTCGTCAGCACCCGACACAGCAGCTCGCTCTGATTATATCCGCGCCGCCAGTGACGGCGCTGCCACAATGGGACGCTGATAAGCTGCTGCGGCATCGGCCACGCACTGCTGCGTCGCACGGCTAACAGCAGCAGACGCGCCAGCGCGGGGGCTAGCTCCGGCTGGCCGCTGAACTTGAAGTGGTGGATCAACGTGCTGAGCGGCGGTTGATAGTCGTTCACGGTCACCAGACGCTGCCAGGGCGGCGGCTTTTGCAGGCAGCGCCCGCACGGCGCGTTGGCGAGCCCTGAAGGCAAACCGCACTGCGGGCAGCGACAAATCCCACTTTCCACCGCGCGAGTACAGCGCGAGCAGATGCCCCACGCGGGCAGCGCTAGCGGCATTTTGCATAGCCAGCACGAGCCGTGGGCTGTTAGCATAATCCCTCCTTGAACCAATAAAATGAGAACAATAGCTGATGAACGACATCTGGTGGCAAACCACGGGCGAAGGAGATTGTCATCTTGTGCTGCTGCACGGCTGGGGGCTGAATGCTCAGGTCTGGGATTGCATTACGCCGGAATTAAGCTCGCATTTTACGCTGCATCTGGTCGACCTGCCGGGCTATGGCCGCAGCGGTGGGTTTGGTGCACTTTCGCTGGAAGAGATGGCGGAGTGCGTGCTGGAAAAAGCGCCGGTAAAAGCTATCTGGCTTGGATGGAGTCTGGGGGGCCTGGTGGCAAGCGAAGTGGCATTACGCCACCCGGAACGCGTCGAGGCGTTGGTCACCGTCGCATCGTCTCCTTGCTTTAGCGCGCATGACGCGTGGCCCGGCATTAAGCCTGAGGTGCTAAGCGGGTTCCAGCAGCAGCTCAGCGAAGACTTCCAGCGCACCGTCGAGCGCTTCCTGGCGCTGCAAACGTTGGGCACCGAAAGTGCCCGTCAGGATGCGCGCGCGTTGAAACAGACGGTGCTGTCCTTGCCAATGCCCTCTTCCGAGGTGCTGAACGGTGGGCTGGAGATCCTCAAAACCGCTGACCTGCGCCAGTCACTCACCGCGCTGACGATGCCGTTCCTGCGACTTTACGGTCGACTTGATGGATTAGTTCCGCGCAAGATTGTGCCGCTGCTGGATGCCCAGTGGCCGCAGAGTGAATCGCTGGTGTTTGATAAGGCTGCCCATGCGCCATTTATTTCGCATCCACAGGCGTTTTGCGAGTCGTTGATTGCGCTAAAAAAGCATCTTTAAAATAATTTTTTACCCGACGTGGTAAATGGCAAATTTGTAGCAATACTTAACTTGTTGCAGTGGCTGACTCTTTCAGTAAGCCACCGTTACCTACAAAAATAACTGAATGGAGTGTAGGCCTATGAAACTTGTTACAGGTATTGTTGCATCTCTGGTTATTGGTTCTCTTTCATTTGGCGCATTTGCCGCCAAGGAAATTACTAAAGAAGACGTTGCGAAGATGAAGCTGACTAAAATCGGCAACATTACCACGTCAAAAACGACGTCGCCGATGGACGCGAAGCACGATCTGTCGAAAAAAGCGGATGAGCTGGGCGGCAAGTACTACGTGATTATCGCGGGTCAGAAAAACGAGAAAAACGTTCACGGTAACGCGGACGTCTATAAGTAAGTAGGGTCGAACATGTTATTCCCGGCGTTGTGTTAACGCCGGGAATACGTTTTAGCGTAGCGCCCACCACTGACGTAAGCAGGCTTTTCCTTCCGGGCAGCTTTTGCAGCTACCGGTCAGACACCCATCTGGTTCTTCGTCAATCTTCATGACTTTCCCCATGGCTTCCAGGCGGCTCAGCATGGCATCGATCATCGCCTGCGGCGTCTGCAGTTGGGCGCTGAGCTGTGAGGCTTCCATGCGTCCCTGCAGTGCCAGCATATCGCGTACTTCAATCAATGATGCCATGCTGACTCCTAGTGACAATCGCCAGCTGGGCTAGAGCAGCATGAGGTTGGCGTTTTACGCGCCGCCAGCAGTGAGACGTCCACCCGGCTACGAGCGCGGCGCAGCAGGCCGATAACCACCACGTTGAACAGAATTACCGCCAGGATGCACACCAGGCTGTAGCGCGGATGCTGGCTAAAGCTCACAGCCTGGTAGTACAGCGTCGAGAGCGAGTAGGCGACGTTCAGGCCCCACAGAACGGAGAAGGACATCCAGCCGCGGCTCGACTCACGGGCAATCGCCCCCATCACCGAGATGCAAGGAATGTAGAGCAGGACGAAAATCAGGTAGCTGTAGGCTGCCGCCGCGCTGCCAAACTTGCTGCTCATCACGCCCATCGCCCCGGTTTCCATCTCACCGTCGCCTTTGCTGGCTTCGATTGGGTTAGCCAGCACGCTCAGGCTAAAGGTGTCTTTCAGCCCCTGCCAGGTTTCATCAGCCGCTGCTAGCAGTTCTTCACCGAGGCTGAACTCCTGAGGGTTGAACTCTTCATTCTGAATGTTTTCGGCGGTATAGAGGGTGTTCAGCGTACCGACCACCACTTCTTTCGCCATCGCGCCGGTAAACAGACCCACGGTGGCCTGCCAGTTATCTTCGTGCACGCCAATCGGTTTGAAGATTGGGGTGATGACACGGCTGACGGAGGCCAGCGCCGAATCGTTGATGTTGTCGACGATTTTGCCGCTGAACGAGAAGCTGTTCAGCGCGCTCAGGAAGATACTGACGATAACGATAACTTTACCGGCGCGCAGCACGAAGCCTTTCAGGCGCTGCCAGGTCTGGATAATCAGGCTCTTAATGTGCGGTACGTGGTACACCGGCAGTTCCATCACGAACGGCGACGCTTCACCGCGCATGATGGTGTATTTGAGCATCAGGCCGGTCAGGATGGCGATAACGATACCCAGCACGTACAGAGAGAAGACCACCAGCGCGCCGCCCTGGCCGAAGAAGGCCGCAGCGAAGACGGCGAAGATAGCCAGACGCGCGCCGCAGGACATAAACGGCGCCATCATGATGGTCATCAGACGTTCACGCGGGGCATCCAGGGTACGTGCGCCCATCACCGAAGGCACGTTACAGCCGAAGCCGACGATCAGCGGCACAAAGGATTTACCCGGCAGACCCAGAGACTGCATCAGGCGGTCCATCACGAATGCCGCACGCGCCATGTAACCGGAGTCTTCAAGGAAGGAGAGGAACAGGTACATCATGCCGATTTGTGGCACTAACGGCAGCACGGTGTTGATACCACCGCCGATACCCTGCGCCAGGAAGACCGTCAGCCAGTCCGGGAAGTGTAGTTGGTAGCCAATCCACTGAATACCGTGGATAAAGATAGCAACAGAGCCGCCGTCAAAGATCGGCTGCAGCGCGCCGCCGATGTTGATAGCCAGCAAGAACATCAGGTACATGACGAACAGGAAAATCGGTAAACCCAGCACGCGGTTGAGGACGATTTTATCCAGCGCGGCGGTAAAGCGGCTTGGCTCGGCGGTCAGGGTGTTACTGACGGCGTCGCAAATCGCGGCAATGCTCTGATAGCGGGCGTCAGCGATATGCAGCGCCGGGTCGTCCATCTCTTCGCTCAGATGCGCCAGGGAAACATCCAGCTTGTGCGCGGCGTCGCCGGCGTAGGCGCGGCTATAGATATCGCCTTCGAGCATCTGCATGCCAAGCCAGCGGCGCTGACGTTCAGGGATCTCCTGAGCCATCTCTTTTGCCAGGTTATCGGCTTCACGCAGCAGCGGCTGCGGGTAGTGCACCAGCTCAATTGGCTGGTTGCCCTGATGGCGGTCAATCGCCATTTTCAGCGCTTCAATTCCGCGAGCGCGGGTGGAAACCAACGGCACAACCGGGCAGCCGAGGCGTGCCGAGAGTGCATCCACGTCGATGCGGATTTGCTGTTTCTCGGCAATGTCGAGCATGTTCAGCGCGACCACGCACGGAATGCCCAGTTCGAGCAGCTGCAGCGTCAGGTAGAGGTTACGTTCGAGGTTAGAGGCATCGACCACGTTAATCAGCAGGTCGGCATCACCGCTCAGAATATAGTGGCAGGCAATCTGCTCATCCAGCGAGGTTTGCGAGGAGATGGTGGTCAGCGAGTAGGTACCCGGCAGGTCGACGAGGGTGACCTGATGGTCGGTGGTGGCGAACGCGCCTTCTTTGCGCTCTACCGTTACCCCGGCCCAGTTGCCTACGCGCTGGCGCGCGCCGGTGAGCTGGTTGAATAAGGTTGTTTTGCCGGAATTAGGATTACCAATTAAACCGATGGTTAATTTTTTCATATTTCAGACTCTTAGTACCGGGCTGGGGTTATTGCGCGACGGCTTCTAATTCAATAAGCGCGAGATCTTTCTTACGCAATACCAGGCTAACGCGACGGGTTTCAATATGAATAGGGTCGCCGAGTGGCGCTACGCGAACCACATTAAAGGACGATCCCGGCAGCATGCCCAGGGACAGCAGTTTCTGACGATAAGCTGGGCTAATTTCGCGGGAAAAACCGACAATCTTCCACGCAGTATCAGGTGTAAATTGCATATAACCTACTTGTGTATCGCTAGCTGAACGAGGGGAGCACCGCGCGCTGCCTGGCGGCAACCGGGGCGTCGTCAACGAATAAAGAAATAAAGCCTACTGAAAATGATGATAATGAGAATGGTTTTTATCATCAATACATATTATGCGATCGGCGGGAATTTCGAGCGGAATTTGCACTTTTTTTGATATGACGCAAGCAACTCATTGTAGCCGTAAATGAATTAAATATTATTTTCGTCGCTTAATGTTTAATTAAAGTTTCATTGGTTAATAAAATAAAACATGATGACGCTTATTATTAAAAGCTGATAGGAAGATAATAATGACTGAGGCCTGCCAAATAAGCGGTAGCCCGGGCGGGGCGTTTTAACGCCGACGCCGGGGAGGCTCTGGAGCCTTCCCGGCGTCGCTAAGCTCGGCCGGGCTACTTTTTACGATTAGCGTTTTTTACCCATGGCGGCTGCCAGCGCGTCCATCATGGCGCTGTTGCCTGCCGGTTGCGCTTCGCGACCGCGAGGTTTTGCGGCTTTCGCGGCCGGGCGGCTGTTGCCCTGGCTGCGATCGTTACCGCCGCCGCGACGGGCGTTGGTTTCGCCCGGCTGCTCGTCAAGACGCATGGTCAGCGCGATGCGCTTACGTTGCAGATCCACTTCCAGCACCTTCACTTTGACGATATCGCCCGCTTTCACCACGGTGTGTGGGTCTTCGACGAACTTATCCGCCAGCGACGAGATATGGACCAGACCATCCTGATGCACGCCAATATCCACGAACGCGCCAAAGTTGGTGACGTTGGTGACGGCGCCTTCGAGGATCATCCCCGGCAGCAGGTCGTTCATGGTTTCCACACCGTCGGCAAACTTCGCGGTTTTGAACTCAGGACGCGGGTCGCGGCCCGGTTTTTCCAGCTCTTTGATGATGTCGGTAACGGTTGGCACACCAAAACGATCGTCGGTGAATTCAGAGGCTTTCAGATTTCTGAGCTCATTACTGTTGCCCATTAAATCCTTCAGCGCTTGCTGCGTCGCCGCCAGAATACGTTCGACCACCGGATACGCTTCCGGGTGAACGGTTGAAGCATCCAGCGGGTTATCACCGTGGTTAATACGCAGGAAGCCCGCGCACTGCTCAAACGCTTTTGGCCCCAGACGGCTCACCTTCAGCAGCTGCTGGCGGTTCTGGAATTGACCGTTCTCATCGCGCCAGGCGACGATGTTCTGCGCCATCATGCGCGTCAGGCCCGCCACGCGGGTCAGCAGCGCTACAGAAGCGGTGTTCAGGTCTACGCCGACGGCGTTAACGCAGTCTTCCACCACCGCATCCAGCTTACGCGCCAGTTGAGTCTGACTGACGTCGTGCTGATACTGGCCAACCCCGATAGATTTCGGGTCGATTTTCACCAGCTCTGCCAGCGGATCCTGTAGACGACGGGCGATAGATACCGCGCCGCGCAGAGAAACGTCGAGGTCCGGGAACTCCAGCGCAGCCAGTTCGGAGGCCGAGTAGACGGAAGCGCCCGCTTCGCTGACGATCACCTTCTGCGCGGTGACTTTCGGGAACTGCTGCTGCACGTCGAGGAAGAAGCGCTCGGTTTCACGAGATGCCGTCCCGTTACCGATAGCCACCAGTTCAACGTTGTGCTTTTCACACAGCGCGGCAACGGCAACCGCCGCTTTCGCCGCCTGACCGGTATGTGGATAAATGGTGTCGGTGGCGACCAGCTTGCCGGTGCCGTCAACCACCGCCACTTTTACGCCGGTACGCAGGCCCGGATCGAGACCCATGGTGGCGCGCAGGCCAGCCGGTGCCGCCATCAGCAGGTCGTGCAGGTTACGAGCGAAGACGTTGATGGCTTCATCTTCCGCGCGTTCGCGCACGGTGCCCATCAGCTCGGTTTCGAGGTGCATCAGCACCTTGATGCGCCAGGTCCAGCTCACCACGCCTTTACGCCAGCTGTCCGCCGGGGCGTTATTCAGGCGCAGGCCGAGGTGATCGATAATAATCTGTTCGCAGTAGCTCTCTTTCGGCGGCTCGTCGAACTGTGGGTCGGCGTTGAGAGAGAGCTGCAGCACGCCTTCGTTTCGCCCGCGGAACATGGCCAGCGCGCGGTGGGAAGGGGTGGTTGAAATCGGTTCGTGATGGTCGAAGTAGTCGCGGAATTTCGCGCCTTCCTCTTCTTTACCGCTGACCACTTTGGCGACCAGGTGGGCGTTCTTCCACAGATAGTCACGCACTTTAGCCAGCAGGCCTGCGTCTTCTGCGAAGCGTTCCATCAGGATGTAACGCGCGCCGTCGAGGGCCGCTTTGGTATCCGCGACGCCTTTATCGGCATCGATAAATTTGGCCGCTTCGGTTTCCGGGTCGTGAGACGGCTCGCTCCACAGCAGGTCTGCCAGCGGCTCAAGGCCCGCTTCAATGGCAATCTGCCCGCGGGTGCGGCGCTTCTGTTTATACGGTAAGTAGAGGTCTTCCAGCTCGGTTTTGTTGAGCGTGCCGTTGATGGCTTTTTCCAGCGCTTCGGTCAGCTTACCTTGCTCACCGATGGATTTCAGAATGACCTGACGGCGGTCTTCCAGCTCACGCAGATACCCGAGGCGGGTTTCCAGATTACGCAGCTGCGTATCATCCAGTCCGCCGGTGATTTCCTTACGATAACGTGCAATAAACGGCACGGTGTTCCCTTCATCAAGCAGGCGAACGGCGGCTTCCACCTGTTCGGCTCTGGCCTGAAGTTCACCCGCAATAATGCGGCAGAGCGAATCATTCATCATGGCTTGGTTTCACTGTTAGGTCATAAAATCAGGGGACAGTTATACGGATTGACTGGCAAAAATGCCAGTCATCAGCGGGGGCTTCGGATTGTTCCGGCCTTATTTTACGTATTCGATCTCATTCACGTACCAGCTTGCTTCGCCGGCTGGGGTGTTGACCACTGCCAGATCGCCAACCTCTTTTTTCAGCAGCGCGCGGGCCATCGGTGAGTCGATGGAGATATAGTCCTTGCGACCAAAAATCTCATCGTAGCCAACGATACGGAAACGCTTGGTGTCGCCGTCGTCGTTTTCAATCTCAACCCAGGCGCCGAAAAAGACTTTGCCTTCCTGCTGCGGCGAGTAATCGACAATGCGCAGATTTTCCAGGCACTTGGTTAAATAACGAACGCGTCGGTCAATCTCTCTTAAGCGTTTCTTATTATACTGATAGTCAGCATTCTCACTGCGATCGCCAAGGCTTGCGGCCCAGGTCACCTTCTTTGTGACCTCCGGGCGCTCTTCGCGCCAGAGATAATCCATCTCTTTTTTGAGCTTTTCGTACCCTTCACGGGTGATTAACTGTGTTTTCATGTTCCGTGCTTACCTGGCTGCCGAAGAAAGAATACGCACAATACGTATTACGTGAGTATGCCGACAGAATAAATAATGTGTATTAAGATTCATTGTATACTTAACTCGCTGTTAAATATGCTTTGTAACAATTTAGCCTGGAATTTATACCAGATTTAGCTGGTCGCAAGCGCAGGCTTTTTTGAGAATACATGCTGAATAATTGTTGCGAACCTTTGGGAGTAAAAACAATGCAAGAGAATTATAAGATTCTTGTTGTGGATGACGATATGCGCCTGCGCGCGCTGCTGGAACGTTATCTGACCGAGCAGGGTTTCCAGGTTCGAAGCGTAGCTAACGCCGAACAGATGGACCGATTGCTGACTCGTGAATCATTCCATCTGATGGTTCTGGATTTAATGCTGCCAGGCGAAGACGGTCTGTCGATTTGCCGTCGTCTGCGTAGCCAGAGCAACCCGATGCCGATCATCATGGTGACGGCGAAAGGGGAAGAAGTTGACCGTATCGTGGGCCTGGAAATTGGCGCCGACGATTACATTCCGAAACCGTTCAACCCGCGTGAACTGCTGGCCCGTATTCGTGCGGTGCTGCGTCGTCAGGCGAACGAACTGCCGGGCGCGCCTTCTCAGGAAGAAGCGGTTATCGCCTTCGGTAAGTTCAAGCTGAACCTCGGTACTCGCGAAATGTTCCGCGAAGACGAGCCGATGCCGCTCACCAGCGGTGAGTTTGCGGTGCTGAAAGCGCTGGTTAGCCACCCGCGTGAACCGCTGTCTCGCGACAAGCTGATGAACCTGGCCCGTGGTCGTGAATACTCGGCAATGGAGCGTTCTATCGACGTGCAGATTTCTCGCCTGCGCCGCATGGTGGAAGAAGATCCGGCTCACCCACGCTACATCCAGACCGTTTGGGGTCTGGGCTACGTGTTCGTCCCGGACGGCTCTAAAGCATGAGGCGACTGCGCTTCTCGCCTCGAAGTTCATTTGCCCGCACGTTACTGTTGATTGTCACCCTGCTGTTTGTCAGCCTGGTGACAACCTACCTTGTGGTGTTGAACTTCGCGATTTTGCCAAGCCTGCAGCAGTTTAATAAGGTCTTAGCTTATGAAGTCCGTATGCTGATGACCGATAAACTGCAGCTGGAGGACGGCACGCAGCTCGTCGTGCCGCCGGCATTTCGCCGCGAGATCTATCGTGAACTGGGTATCTCACTCTATTCCGATGAAGCCGCAGAAGAGGCCGGTTTACGCTGGGCTCAGCATTACGAGTTCTTAAGTCAGCAGATGGCCCAGCAGCTGGGCGGGCCGACTGAAGTTCGCGTTGAAGTCAATAAAAGCTCCCCGGTGGTCTGGTTGAAGACCTGGCTGTCGCCCAATATTTGGGTGCGCGTGCCGTTAACCGAGATCCATCAGGGAGACTTCTCTCCGCTCTTCCGCTATACCCTGGCAATTATGCTGCTGGCGATAGGCGGCGCATGGCTATTTATCCGTATCCAGAACCGACCCCTGGTCGACCTGGAGCACGCTGCGCTGCAGGTCGGTAAGGGCATCATTCCTCCGCCGCTGCGTGAATATGGTGCGTCAGAGGTGCGTTCGGTGACTCGAGCCTTTAACCATATGGCCGCGGGCGTGAAGCAGCTTTCCGACGACCGTACGTTACTGATGGCCGGTGTCAGCCATGACCTGCGCACGCCGCTAACGCGTATTCGTCTGGCGACGGAGATGATGGGCGAAGAAGATGGTTATCTTGCCGAATCAATCAATAAAGATATTGAAGAGTGCAACGCCATCATCGAGCAGTTTATTGACTATCTGCGTACCGGTCAGGAGATGCCGCTGGAGTTTATCGATCTCAACACGGTGCTGGGTGAAGTGATCGCAGCGGAAAGCGGCTATGAGCGCGAAATTGATACTGCATTGTTCGACGATGAGATCCCGGTTAGGGTGCATCCTCTGTCTATCAAGCGTGCGCTGGCCAATATGGTGGTGAACGCCGCGCGTTACGGCAACGGCTGGATTAAAGTCAGCAGCGGTCGTGAAGCGCATCGCGCCTGGTTCCAGGTGGAAGATGATGGCCCGGGCATTAAACCCGAGCAGCGTAAGCACCTGTTCCAGCCGTTTGTGCGTGGCGATAGCGCCCGTACCATCAGCGGAACGGGGCTGGGGCTGGCGATTGTGCAGCGTATTATCGATAACCACAACGGGATGCTGGAGTTGGATACCAGCGAACGCGGTGGCTTGCTGATACGCGCCTGGCTGCCGGTACCGGGAAGTCGTCCGCCAACGCCGACGAAAGAGAGCTAAAAAAACCGCTGGGGGAGACCCCGGCGGTTTTTGTTTGTGTGGTGCGGTGTGCTGTCGCGGCGGCGCTTCGCTTGGCCGGGCTACGATGCGGGTCTTGTAGGCCTGATAAGCGTAGCGCCATCAGGCAATTCGATGCCGATTGCCGGATGGCGGCGTAAACGCCTTATCCGGCCTACAAACGCCAGGTAGGTCAATTCAGCGTTAATTACAGCTTCGGCCCTGCGCTCACCAGCGCGGCGCCTGCCGGAGTATCGGTGTATTTCTCAAAGTTCTCAATGAACAGCTTCGCCAGCGCTTGCGCTTTTTCCTGCCACTGTTCCGGCGAACCGTAGGTGCTGCGCGGATCGAGGATGTGGGTGTCTACGCCCGGCAGTTCGGTTGGGATCTGCAGGTCGAACATAGGCAGGGTGAAGGTTTCAGCGTTGTCCAGAGAACCGTTGAGGATGGCATCGATAATCGCGCGCGTATTCTGGATTGAGATACGTTTGCCGGTGCCGTTCCAGCCGGTGTTGACCAGGTAAGCCTGTGCGCCAGCGGCCTGCATGCGTTTTACCAGCACTTCAGCGTACTGCGTTGGGTGCAGCGACAGGAAGGCTGCGCCGAAGCAGGCGGAGAAGGTTGGGGTTGGCTCGGTGACGCCGCGCTCGGTGCCCGCCAGCTTCGCGGTGAAGCCAGAGAGGAAGTGGTACTGCGTCTGATCGGCGGTGAGGCGCGATACCGGCGGCAGAACCCCGAATGCATCGGCGGTCAGGAAGATAACCTTGGTCGCGTGACCCGCTTTCGACACCGGCTTCACGATATTGTCGATGTGGTAAATCGGGTAGGAGACGCGGGTGTTTTCGGTTTTGGAACCATCGTCGAAGTCGATAGTGCCATCGGCCAGCACCACCACGTTTTCCAGCAGCGCATCGCGGCGAATCGCGTGATAGATATCAGGCTCTGCAGCTTCGGAGAGCTTGATAGTCTTCGCGTAGCAGCCGCCTTCAAAGTTAAATACGCCGTCATCGTCCCAGCCGTGTTCGTCATCGCCAATCAGACGACGTTTCGGATCGGTGGAGAGGGTGGTTTTACCGGTGCCGGATAGGCCGAAGAAGACCGCCACGTCACCTTTTTCGCCGACGTTAGCCGAGCAGTGCATGGATGCGATTCCCTGCAACGGCAGCAGGTAGTTCATGATAGAGAACATCCCTTTTTTCATTTCGCCGCCGTACCAGGTCCCGCCGATCAGCTGGATGCGCTCTGTCAGGTTAAACGCGACAAAGTTTTCCGAGTTGAGGCCCTGTTCTTTCCACTGTGGGTTGGTGCATTTTGCGCCGTTCATCACGATAAAGTCTGGCTTGAAGGTCTTCAGCTCTTCATCGGTTGGGCGGATAAACATGTTCTTCACGAAGTGCGCCTGCCAGGCGACTTCAGTAATAAAGCGGACGGACAGGCGAGTGTCTTCATTCGCGCCGCAGTAGGCATCGATGATGAACAGGCGCTTGCCGGACAGTTGCTGGGAGACCAGGCCTTTTAGATGTTGCCAGATTTCAGGCGACAGCGGTTTGTTGTCATTTTTGCCGTTACCCTTATCAGACCACCATACTGTGTCGCGCGTTGTGTCGTCGCGAACGATATATTTGTCCTTTGGAGAACGGCCGGTAAAGATACCGGTATCGACAGAAATTGCACCCAGGTTCGTTAAGACACCGCGCTCATAACCTTCCAGGTTAGGATCGAGTTCTTCTTGATACAATGTATCGTAGTCGGGGTTGTAGACGATATCCTGTGCGTCGTTAATACCATAAGCCTTGAGGTCCTGCGGGGTTATACCGTTGCGCATTTCACTGCTCCTTAGCCAATATGTACTGCTATAAATTCTATGGGTATTTTAGGGGTGTTGACCGCGACCAGGCTCATAGATTTACGTATCCCGACAAACGTCTTACTTACGAAAACATTGTGACTCCTGTCACGAAGCGACAGGGATTATGACAGGAAAAGCCCCGCAATTGGCACGAATGTTCTTAAATGGTTACAAAATGGTTTAATGAACGGCGTAAATGTGAAATTAATCGCATTTATGAAAGAAAATTACGTAATGCTTTCAGAGAAAAAATCGATTCACCACGCTGTACAAAATTTGACTTTTAGGTGCTGATCGGTACGCGAAACGCGTTTTTTCTTCACTTCTGGAACGGGAATATCGATATGGATGCTGTGACTCCTCTTTCTCCCCCCACGCGCTGGGGTATGGTGCTAACCGGCGTCATACAAGGGCTCTTGTGCTATTTACTAACAATGTATCTGATCCCTACAAACAGCGGCTGGATGTTTTACGCCTTGCCGGGAAGCCTGGCATTATCTTCTGTGCTGCTGTTTACTGTGGTCTCCTTCAAACAGCGCGCGCTGTGGTGCTGGCTAGCGGTGGTGCTGGTGGTGGTATTGGGGATGGGAGGCTGGCTTAAGTTCAACCTCAACGAGGAAGAACACTGGCGGCAGTACGATGCGCTATGGACCTACGGCTGGTGCCTGCTGCTGATGGCGCTGCTGGCCCTTCCGTGGATGCAGTTTCGCCTTCAACCTCCGCCCGGCGTGGCGCGTTATGCGCACTTTTATGCCCAGCAGTGGCAGAACGCACTGACGCTGCTGCTGATTGGTGTCGCCAACGGCCTGGTATGGCTGGTTTTGCTACTCTGGGGCGGGCTGTTTGAACTGGCCAATATTACCTTCTTTTCGCACCTGTTCTTCGATACGCAGTGGTTTGTCTTTATCTGCATTGGCCTGGTGACCTCGCTGGCGGTGATCCTTGCCCGCCAGAATGAACGACTGATTGCCGCTATCCACAAACTGCTGGCGCTGATTGCCACCGGACTACTACCGCTGGTATCGCTGCTGGCGCTGCTGTTTCTGGTTACGCTGCCGTTTGCGGGCGTGACGGTCATTTCCGAACGTTTTTCCGCCGCGGGGCTGCTCTCGGCGCTGGCCTTTGTGCAACTGCTGCTGACGGCGATGGTTTGGGAGCCAAACAAGACGCGCCTGGCTTATCCACGGCCACTGCGTGGCCTGATTCTGGCCGCTGTGATGCTCTCGCCGGTATACGTGCTGATTGCCGCCTGGGCGCTGTGGGTGCGCATTGGACAGTATGGCTGGACGTCAGACCGTCTTCACGGCGTGCTGGTGGTGGTGGTTCTGCTGGTCTGGTCGGTGGGCTATTTGCTGAGCCTGCTCCGTCGCCGCGACGATCCCTCCTCTGCACTCGGAAAGGTGCATCTGTCGGTATCATTGCTGGGACTGGTGCTGCTGGCGCTACTGTATACGCCGGTGCTGGACAGCTGGCGCATCAGCGTGAATAGCCACATGGCGCGTTACTACAGCGGGAAAATCAATGCCGACCAGGTCAGCCTGTACATGCTGTCGCACAGCGGCAAGCCGGGGCGCGAGGCGCTGCTTGAGCTTCAGAAAGATAACGAGTTCACCAAAGATGCGAAGCGTCAGCAGCAGCTTAAGCGCCTGCTGAGCGGCGATCTTAGCCCGACGGTAAAACTGACTGCCGCCGTGTTGGCGAAAAACGTGCTGGTGCTGCCGGGCAGTACACCACCGGATGATGCGCTATGGACGGCGGTGATTGAGCGTCGTTATCTGGTGGAATCTTGCGGTGAGCCTGATAGCTGCGTGCTGGCGAGCCAGGATCTGAACAGTGATGGCAAGGCGGAGCAGGTGCTGTATGCCTTTGGCGATCGTACCGTTCTGGTCTTTGGTCAGGGTGATAAGGGCTGGGAATATAAAGCGAGTGCGTCGCTGCCATCCGGCGTGAACAAGGCGAAACTGCTGCAGGCAGCGAATGATGGGACGTTAGGTTCGAAACCGAAGGCGTGGCAAGATATTACGCTGGGGGATGAGACGGTGGTGCTGGAGTATCGGCGCTGATTTTCCCCGGCGGCGCTGCGCTTGGTCGGGCTACGATGAGATGTAGCCCGGTCGAACGAAGTGACGCCGGGAAAGGCTCAGAACTTAATGAACCTGCGGGTCAGATGGTGCCGCGTTATTGCGGATTTCCGCAATATCCATCGCGTTGAACACATAGTGGCTACCGCAGTAATCACAATGCATATCAATTTCGCCTTCTTCTTCGAGGATGCTGTTAATTTCCTCGTCCGGCAGGGTTTTCAGCGCACCGGCGCAGCGTTCACGTGAACAGGTGCACTTGAACTCCACGTCCTGCGGATCGTACAGAGTGACTTCTTCTTCGTGGTACAGACGCCACAGTACATCGTTAGCCGGCAGCGTGAACAGCTCTTCGGCCTTGATGGTGTCGGTCAGTGCCGCCAGGTGTTCGAAATCTTCCGGCTGCGCGTTCTGTGCAGGCATAACCTGCAGCAGCATCCCGCCCGCCGCTGGCTTACCGTCTGATTCGCCGGTACGGATAATCAGACGGGTTGGCAACTGCTCAGAGCGCTGGAAGTAATCTTCCAGGCAGGCCGCCAGCGTATCACCTTCCAGACCCACGACGCCCTGATAGCGCTCGCCTTCGGCAGGCGTAATGGTGATCACCAGATAGCCGTTGCCGATAAGCGTTTTCAGGTCGGCGTCTGCCGGAATATCGCCCTGCACGCGCGCGACGCCGCGCAGCTGCTGGTGGTTGTTACCGTTGATCACCGCCAGCGTCATTGGGCCATCGCCCTGCAGCTGCACGGTGATATCGCCGTCAAATTTCAGCGTTGCGGTCAGCAGGCTGGTGGCGACCAGCAGCTCGGACAGCACATTTTTCACCGGCTGCGGATAGTTATGGCCTGCCAGGATCTGTTCGAGCGTTTCGGATACGGTGACCAGTTCGCCACGCACGGCGTAGTTTTCAAACAGATAGCGATGTAATTGATCGTGTTGAGTCATAATTTTCTCTCTTGGGGTGGCAGTTATTCACTGTCGCCGTATTTAAATCTCATCAGGTCGCGCCGCTCTTTTTTATCCGGCCGTCTGTCCGGATGCGGCATGGTCAGCGCATTTAGCTTGCGCGCCAGGGCGACTTTTTCGCGCTTCTCGATACTTTCCGCCGTCTCTTCATAAAGCGAGACCGCCTCCGTCGCCGGACGCCGCTGCTCGGTGATGCCTTTCACCACCACGGTGCGCTCATCGTTTCCCTGGCGAAGCGTCAGCTGGGCGTTCAGTTCAACCACTTTGCTGGGCTTGCTGCGCTGCCCGTTGTAGTGAACCTTACCGCCTTCAATCATCTCTCGGGCCACGGCGCGCGTTTTATAAAACCGCGCGGCCCAGAGCCACTTATCAAGCCTGACGCCTTCGGTAGACTTCTCTTTCATGGTCGCTCCTTCACTGCAGTGAGGGGATCAGACGACGGTAATCGTTAAGCGCGGGATGACGCAGGTACTGCTTTTCCGCAAGGCCGGAGTCGGGGTTGGTCACACCGAGGCAATAGCGGATCCCAAAGTGGGCGGCGGCATCCAGGATGGGTTCGCTATCGTCAATAAATAACGTGCGCTCGGCATCCAGACCCGTATGTTCCTCAACTGCCCGCCATAACCGCTGATCCTCTTTCGGATAACCAAATGTATGGGTGGAAAGTAATAAATCAAGGTGCTCGCCGAGACCGGTGTGTTCCAGCTTCACCGCCAGGTTGTGCGGATGGGCGTTGGTCAGCAGGATGCGGCGCTTGCCGCTGGCTTTCAGCGCGTTCAGGAACGGAATGGTATCTTCACGCAGCACCGCGCGCGGCCCTTGTTCGCTGGTCATCGAACAGATATCGAGGCCCAAACGATCGCTCCAGTAATCCAGACAGTACCAGTTTAGCGTATGTTGCACCGCATGGTACTCCTGGCGAATGGCTTCCTGCGCCGCTTGCGGCGTAATCCCAAGCTTGGCGCCGTAGGTTTCCGGCACCAGCTTTTGCCAGAAATAGTTATCGAAAGCGAGGTCGAGCAGCGTGCCATCCATGTCCAGAAGAACGGTATCTACCTCGCGCCAGGCGATATCAAAATGCATGGTGGGTCTCCAGACGGAAGAAATGCGCGACAGATTAACATAACCTGTCGCGATGATGACTATGAGGCTTAGTGCGTTGGAAAATCAGACTTGAACTCTTCAGGGGCGGAAAGCAGCACGGGGTTGGTGCAGCTCTCATAATATTTCTGAATGTCAGCCAGACGTTCACGATGGCGATGATAGCGGCGCAGCGCCTGTATACCGTTGTATACCGCACAAACAATCATTGCGAGCATCAGCAGCGTGGTGGCCAGATAATGCCACAGCCCGCTGCTGTCCGGCATCCGGTGCAGGTTGATGTGCTGCGTGCCGTTGGCGTCGGTATAGAGATTGGTGACGATCCCTTCGGCATGGAATGGCGTATGCATCAGCATCCCCGCCAGCCGTTGAAACTCTCCCCACTGCTCGCTGGCTGGATAGTCGTACAGCATGGTGTTGGGATAAGGCTGGCTGACGAAATCACTGCCTTCATCGCTGGTGATCAGGAAACCGCCCGGAGCCGGGCTGTTCAGCGCCTGCGCCGCGCGTGCGGTTTCGCGCAGAATAAACGGCGCGGTGGAGGTATCGACCAGGTTGTCCAGCGACTCGGCGCTGACCGGGCGCAGCAGAACGTTGACGCCGTCGAGCTTGCCGGAGTTGGCGCGCTTCACCAGCGCATCCCAGTCGCGGGTGTTGCCGAGGTTCACCAGCGCATTTTTCAGGCGCACACAGTCATCGGCGGCGGAACAGAGATCTTTGGTTTTCAGCACGATATCGGCGAAGTCGTCCAGCAGCACCATACCGGATTTCTGAATAGCCGAACGCAGCGCGGGGCTAACGCGCGAATCATCATCCGCCGTTGGGTGTAACTGACGGTTGACAGCCTGCACCAGCGCAGTCGCCTTATTGACGGTTTCTGATTCCGGCAGCGGCAGGCGAGGGGCATCGTTCCAGATAATTTGTGAACAGTCGAACGGCAGGAACGGTGAGCTCTCCTGTGCCGTCCAGGTTCCCGGCGAATGGATGTTACACATCCCCGTTCCGCTGATGTGCAGCGTATCGCCGACGCGGACGCCCGTCTGCTGCAGCTGGCGAACGTCTTTGGCCTCAATGGTTTGCGCACCTTTAAGCCAGGAAAGGGTAAATTTGAACGGCATGTTCAGCGGCACGCTGACCCACATCATGATGGCTACCAGCAGTGCGCCGCCGCCGATAACGACGCTGCGCAGCCAGTGCTGGAGCGGGAAGTTTTTGACTTCATCATGCAGGGAGAGAAAACGTCCCTGGCGCACCACGTGTCTATCCAGATAGATATCAATATCCGTTTTCTGTCCCAGATCCTGGGCCACAAACGGCTGCCAATGGCGAGGGTAGATTAAGTCGATGATCCCAAGAGAGATGTTATTGATCTGTTCCTGATCGTTCTCACCGAACAGACCCCAACGCTTTGGCGTACCGCGCAGGCAGTGGATCTCACGCAGCGATGACCTGGTCGGTGGCGCAAATAGCCCCCATAGCCCGGCGCACAGCAACAGAACCGCGATGCCGAAAATCCACGGCGTAAACACTGCCGGGGCGATCAGGCCGCAGTAGAAGAGAATGAAGGCGGCGACGATCAGCAGCGCTTCTCGCAGGCCGTCAGGGCGGCTAAGGGCGTGCTCTTCATGGGTTTCCTGGCGAATGTTGAGCAGCTCAATCTGCTCACTCTCTTCACCGCGGATAGAGGCCTGAGTCGAAGAGGATGGCTCCAGGGCAAAGCTTTTATTTTCAGGCGAGTAGCTCTTAAGCGAATGACCGTTCAGGCCAATGACCAGCGGCACGTCGTCGGTGGCGATAAGCTCAATACTGTTCTCATCGGTAATGTGCTGTTCCCAGAACGGCGGCAGATGCACTTCCACGGAGTCGAGGAAATAGCGCCACTTATTAGGATCATCGGTGGTGATGCCGTAGCGGGTAATGGCGCGCGTCAGCGTAAAAACGGTGTTGCTCTGCGGCGTGAGCGTCAGCGCCGCAGGGGCGATAGTCGCGCCGGACGCCGGCATCTGCTGATCCTGATTAAGATAGCTAAGGTAGTTTTCAACGCCCTGGCGCTCTTCATCGGTGAGTTTCCGCGTGGTGGCACCTGGAAATTGGTGCAGCCACGGCAGTTGAAGACGTTTCGTCCGTTTACGCAAGAGCCAACCGACCAGCACGGCGCAGACCAGTATCGCTACGGTAAAGATCATCAGTGTGCCCATGCTTTTCCCATCATACTTATTTTAGAGGTCTCTTCGTTGCCTGCTTTTCGTATAAACCATTGGCACGTATTACACATTTACAAAAAGAGTCGATAGACTCTCGCAAAACGTAAGCATAACAAACCCATCGGCCAGCGAGTATCAGTAAATTCTCAATTGTAATTCAACCTCTTGACATTTATCCATAAATGAGAGATGAGAAGCAATAGGTTGCAACAATGTAAATAAAACGCGTTATGCATTGCTGGAACGGCATCGCTATCGCACAATGATAAAAGTCATTACAGCAAAGACCCCGGCCCAATGAGCAAATCATTACAGAAACCTACCATTCTCCATGTTGAAACCGTCGCGCAGTCACGCCTTTTTAACGTGGAAAGCGTTGATTTAGAGTTCAGCAATGGCGTACGTCGCGTTTATGAACGTATGAAACCGTCCTCGCGCGAAGCGGTGATGATTGTGCCGATTGTCGACGACCACCTGATTTTAATCCGTGAGTATGCGGTGGGCACCGAGTCCTATGAGCTTGGCTTTTCGAAAGGGCTTATTGACCCAGGCGAAACGGTAATGGAAGCGGCGAACCGCGAGCTGAAAGAAGAGGTGGGTTTCGGTGCGCATGAGCTGACGTTCCTGAAAAAGCTCGGCATGGCGCCGTCCTATTTCTCTAGCAAAATGAATATTGTCGTGGCGGAAAATCTCTATCCGGAATCGTTACCGGGTGATGAGCCAGAGCCGCTGCCGCAGGTCCGCTGGCCGCTGGCGAACCTGATGGCGCTGCTGGACGAGCCGGACTTTAACGAAGCGCGCAACGTCAGTGCGCTGTTCCTGTTGCGCGAGTGGCTAAGAGAACAGGGCCGATTGCCATAGGAATGTTGTAGCCCGGCCAAGCGAAGCGCTGTCGGGAAGACCCCGGAGTCGGTGCTGCGCACCTCGTCCGGGCGACGAGCGAGCAATAAAAAAGGCGCCGATGGCGCCTTTTTCTTAGAACAACTCGTGGGTTTCCCCGTTATCTATCACTTCGGTTCCCACCTCGTGAACCGCCTGCTGCGTAGGCTGCGTTCCGTCGATGAAGTACTCCTCGCGGCTGCTGCCCCCGTTGGCTAACTGCCCGGTGCTGCGGTCGATGTTGACCGTGACCACGCCCGGCGGTGGCGTGAGCGGCTGCTCAGGTACGCCTGCCAGAACCTGCTTCATAAAGGCATCCCATGCAGGCTGCGCACTCTTCGCGCCACCCTCGTAGCCAGAGATCTGGTCTTTGATAGCACCAGATGCCGTCGTGCGTCCCAGATCGCGACGATGATCGTCAAAGCCAATCCACACTGACGTTACCACGCCCGGACCGTAGCCGGAGAACCAGGCATCTTTCGAGCTGTTGGTGGTACCGGTTTTACCGCCGATATCACGACGGCCCAGGTCACGCCCGGCGCGCCAGCCGGTACCCTGCCAGCCCGGTTCGCCGAAGATATTGGTGTTTAGCGCGCTCTTAATCAGGAACGACAGCGGCGTGTTGATCACGTGCGGTGCGTATTCCTGAGCGCCGGTCTGAGCAACCAACTGCTGATTAGCTTGTTCAAGTGCCGGCATCGGTACGGTGGAATTCTGCGGCATCTGGGAGACAGCGACATCTTCAACGTCATTGTTTTCCAGTACGTTAGACTTCTGCGTATCGCCATAGATAACCGGGATATTGCAATCAGGGCAGGCAATTTTCGGTTTCGCTTCGAACAGCACGCCGCCCTGGTCGTTTTCAATCTTGCTGATGTAGTACGGGTCCACCAGGAAGCCGCCGTTAGCCATCACCGCATAGCCGCGCGCGACCTGCAGCGGGGTAAAGGATGCAGAGCCCAGCGCCAGTGATTCGGTATGCACGATGTTGTTCGCCGGGAAGCCGAAACGCTGCAGATATTCTGCCGCGTAATCCACGCCCATCGCGCGCATCGCGCGTACCATCACCACGTTCTTCGACTGCCCCAGACCCTGACGCAGACGGATTGGACCGGCGTACTGTGCCGGGGAGTTTTTCGGCTGCCAGTCGGAACCCGCACCGGCATCCCAGCGGGAAATTGGCACGTCGTTAAGCATACTGGCGAGGGTCAAACCTTTGTCCATCGCGGCGGTGTAGAGGAACGGCTTAATGTTTGAGCCGACCTGACGCAGCGCCTGGGTGGCACGGTTAAACTTGCTCTGGTTGAAATCGAAGCCGCCAACCAGCGCAATAATGGCGCCGTTCTGCGGGTTGATGGATACCAGCGCGGAGTTTACGTCCGGCACCTGTGCCAGCCACCAGCTATCGCCATTCTGACGAACCCAGATCTGCTGGCCCGCTTGTACCACATCGGTCACTTTACGCGGGGTTGGGCCTTGTGCGGTGTCCGAACGGTACGGACGCGCCCAGCGCATCCCTTCCATGGCTAATGACACCGAAGTGCCATCTGCCAATTGAACGGTCGCTTCCTGAGGATTGGCGGCGGTGACGACGGCAGGTACTAACGGGCCATAGGACGGCAGTGGACGCAGCGACGCACGAATTTTTTGGCTATCCCACGGGGTTTCGCCTGCTTTCCACAGCACGTTTGATGGGCCGCGATAGCCGTGACGCATGTCGTAATCCATCACGTTATTGCGCAGCGCCTGCTGTGCCGCCTGCTGGTTCTTGCGGGTGATGGTGGTGTACACGCGATAGCCATCTTCATAGGCCTGCTCGCCGTACTGCTTAACCATATCCTGACGCACCATCTCCGTTAAGTACGGGGCTGAGAAGACAATCTCCGGGGCGTGATAGTCGGCATCAATCGCTTCGTTACGCGCCTGGTCGTACTGTGCCTGAGTGATATAGCCTTCGCTCAGCATGCGCGACAGCACCACGTTGCGGCGTGCGGTGGCGCGATCCAGCGAGTAGAGCGGGTTAAAAGTGGACGGTGCTTTCGGCAGACCGGCAATCACCGCCATCTCGCTCAGAGTGAGCTGATCGACAGGTTTCCCGAAATAGACCTGAGCGGCTGCACCCACGCCATACGCGCGGTAGCCGAGGTAAATCTTGTTCAGGTACAGCTCAAGAATTTCGTCCTTGCTCAGCATTTGCTCAATGCGAATGGCGAGGAACGCTTCCTTTACTTTACGCATCAACGTCTTTTCAGGGCTGAGGAAGAAGTTACGCGCGAGCTGCTGGGTAATGGTACTGGCACCCTGCGACGCATGGCCGGAGAACATCGCCACGCTTGCCGCACGGAAGATACCGATGGGGTCAATCCCGTGGTGCTCGTAGAAGCGGCTATCTTCGGTCGCAATAAACGCTTTCACCATTTCTGGTGGGATCTGGTTGAGGGTCATAGGAATACGGCGTTTTTCACCGTACTGCGCGATGAGTTCACCGTCCGCGCTATAGACCTGCATTGGCACCTGCAGGCGCACGTCTTTGAGCGTCGCCACGTCGGGCAACTGAGGCTCAATATATTTGTAGAGGCCGTAGACCGAGCCTGCTCCCAGCAGAATGCAACAGACTGCAAGGATGAATAAATACTTTACGAACTTCACCGGAGATTTCCCATTAAGTGTCATTTGGGCAGTTTATAAACAAACGCGCGGTAGTATAAAGGCAAGCCAGATGCATTGATATAGCCGTCACCGCGAGGTGACGTAAGGATGATCGTGAAATGGCTTTCAGATGCTGGCAAATGGGTCTTCATATTCAGCAGGATAACGTCTTTATCGTTGCGCTTCAGCGTACTCGCAGCGGCTGGTCCCTTCGCCGCTGGTGGCAACTGCCGCTACCGCCGTCTGCGCAGCAAGACGACGACGCGCTGCTGGCGGTACTCAAACCGTGGCGGCAGGCGTTGCCCTGGCAGCACGCGGTGAGCATGGCCTTTCCGGCCAATAGAACGTTACAAAAAAACCTCCCCCTTGCGGCGATGTCGCTACGCGAAAACGAACAAACTCAGTGGATTGCCAGCGCGATGTCGCAGCAACTTGAGATGAACGCGGCATCGCTCTGCTTTGACTATCACCTGGTGGAGCCACAAGGGCGATGGAACGTCACCGCAGCGCAGCAGCACGATGTCGCCCGCCTACAGCAGCTGGGGCAGGCGCTGCGTTTACAGATTGCGGCGATCACCCCCGATGCCTGCGCGCTCCAGACGCTAGTGCCGCATTTAGATTCGCAGGATGCCATGCTGGTCTGGCGCGATACCCGGCAGTGGCTTTGGGCGAGCCGGGAAGGCTGGGGGCACTGTGCATTTGATGACGCCCCCTCGCTGACGCAACTTGCCGCCCAACTGGGCGTCAGCCCACAGCGCCTGGTGTGCTGCACCGCACAGCCAACCGAATACAAAGGTTTCGATCCCTGGAGTGCTGTGGTGCAAAAATATCCACCGTTGCCTGTCAGAGGCGATGACTTTGCGGTGGCGCTGGCGCTGGCTATGGGGGCGGCATCGTGAACATCCCACCGGTGAATTTTCTTCCCTGGCGACAGCGCCGCATTCGGCGATTGCTTCAGCGCTGGCTCGGGTGGGTCGGTGTTGTCTGGCTGTTATGCGGCGTGCTGGCGTTTATCGGGCGTGGGTACTGGCTACCGATCATGGCGGTCAGCAATCTTAATGCCGAAGCAGAGCGGCAGCTGGTGCAGCACCTGGCGCAGCGGGAGCAAGCGCTTCAGGCGGGTTTACAGCAGCAGGCCGCTCTAAAAAAACGGCAGCGTACGCGACAGGTGACCGAAGCCTGGTCGCCCCGGCTGCTGGCGCTGGCAGCGCATTTTCCCGCTTCGGCGTGGCTGAGCGAGCTTAGCTACCGTGACGGCGTGCTGTCGCTATCGGGCGTGTTGACGCCGGTTTCCGCGCTGGCTGAGGTTGAACAAACGCTCCGAGCTATCCCTGGGTTTCGCCTGGGGCAGGCCGGCAAAATCCAGCGTGATAGCGCCGGCCGTTGGCAGTTCCAGTATGCATTACGCGAGGAGAATGGAAATGCGCCACCTTGAACGCCTATGGCCGCTCTCTCTCACGGCGAAGGTGGGGGCGGGAGCGCTACTGTTGATGCTGCTAGCGATGTACGGCGGCTACCGGGTCGAACATCAGGCTTATGTTGAGGCGGGAAAAAGCCGCGATGTATGGCAGAAACAGCACGAGCAATACCTGGCGCGCTGGCACCGTGTCGCTCATCTCAACGCTGATGCGCGCTCCGCACCATGGCTGGAAGAACAGGATATCCCACCATTCTCTCCGGTTGATTTTCAGCGGTCTGACGCCCGCCTTGCCCATTGGCAGCCTTCAGAGGCGGGCGGCGAAATCTCGCTGGATACGCCGTGGTATGCCGTTCCAGGCATCTTTTTGCGGCTGGCCGAGCGCGGAATGCGGGTTGTGGGTTTTACTCTGGCGACGCACGACGATGTACTCCGTTTTACCCTGCAGCTGGTACGCGACGATGAATCCTGAACGCGCGCTTCTTTTATTACTCGCCGTTCCGCTGCTATGCGGAATGCGGGATCCGTTCGCCCCGGTGATGGATGCCTGTCAGACAGCTCAGCTTGCTGACTGGCACTATCGCGGCGGGGCACAATCGGCGTCGCGGCTGATCGGCGTGGTGCAGGAGCGGGGTGAACGATGGCGGCGTGTAGAGATCGGGCAGACGCTGAATGCGGGCTGGCGGGTTACGGTGATCACGCTGGATAGCCTGACTGTGGAAACGGGTGATGGATGCGAGCCCCGTGTCTGGCAATGGAAAAGAGAAGGGACGCCAAATGATAAAAAGGATAGTGCTGTTGATGCTGACGCTGGTGTCAGCGATGGCTCCGGCGAAAAACGTCACGCTGATGGTGGACGACGTGCCGGTCGTACAGCTGCTCCAGAGCCTGGCTGATCTGGAGCAGAAGAATATCGTCATCTCCCCGGAGGTACAGGGAACCGTCTCGCTCCAGCTGCGCAACCTGCCGTGGCAGCTGGCGATGCAGACGGTGATCAACACAATGGAGCTGGTGCTCACGCAGGAAGGGGGCGTCTATTACGTGCACTCGCAGCGCTGGCGTGAAGAGAAGCAGGCGAAAGTGCAGCAGGAAAAGGAGAAACGCCAGCAGACGCTGCCGCTGATGAATCGCAGTCTGGTGTTGCACTATGCCGATGCCAGCGATCTGGCAAAAGCAGGGGACAAATTGCTCAGTGCGCGCGGGTCGCTCACCGTTGATAAACGAACTAACCGCTTGATTGTGCGTGATGACCGGGAGCACCTCCCGATGCTGGAAGCGTGGGCGAAGGAGATGGATATTCCGGTTGGGCAAGTTGAGCTGTCAGCCCATATTGTGACCATTACTGAAACCAGCCTACGAGAATTAGGGGTGAAGTGGAATCTTGCTGACGCTGCTGGGGCAACCGGTTCAGGCAAGATCACCACCTTAAATAGCGATCTCTCGGTTGCTGACGCCACGACGCGCGGTGGGTTTAACATCGGGAAAATCAACGGCCGGCTGCTTGAGCTGGAACTCTCGGCGCTGGAACAAAAGCAGAAGGTCGACATCATCGCGAGCCCACGGCTGCTGGCCTCGCACTTGCAGCCTGCCAGTATCAAACAGGGCAGCGAAATTCCTTATCAGGTCTCCAGCGGTGAGAGTGGCGCGACCTCAGTGGAGTTTAAAGAGGCGGTGCTCGGCATGGAGGTTACACCGACCGTGCTGCAAAACCAGCGCGTTCGCCTGAAACTGCGTATCAGCGAAAACATGCCCGGCCAGGTGCTACAGCAGGCGGACGGTGAAGTGCTGGCGATTGATAAACAGGAGATTGAAACCCAGGTGGAGGTCAAAAGCGGTGAAACGCTGGCGCTGGGCGGCATTTTTTCGCAGAAGAATAAAAATGCCAGCGATAGCGTCCCGTTCTTTGGGGATATCCCTTTGTTGGGCCATCTTTTTCGTCATGATGGTAAGGACAATGAGCGGCGCGAGCTGGTGGTGTTTATCACTCCGCGTATTATTTCTGCGCAGTAGCGACGGGGAAACGTGCTGATTTGGTGAATAAGGTGTTTCCCAGGTTTGACGTGGGGCCGGATTTAGCATACAAGGAGTACCGATTTGAGCGTCAGTGAATAACATTCCTTCCTCCTGAAGTCTGCTGATTTAATCTGTTGCCAAACCAGCCGGAGTATTGAGATAATTTTCAGTCTGACTCTCGCTCTATTGCATAAGAGGTTTCAGTTCATGTCCAGCGACGCGCGAACGACTGCGGCGCGGATTTATCATTAACGAATAGTCTTAGTAGTACCAAAAAAATGGCAGAGAAACGCAATATCTTTCTGGTTGGGCCTATGGGTGCCGGCAAAAGCACCATTGGGCGCCAGCTGGCTCAACAGCTCAATATGGAATTTTACGATTCTGATCAAGAGATTGAGAAACGAACAGGCGCTGACGTGGGCTGGGTCTTTGATGTCGAAGGCGAAGAAGGTTTCCGTGACCGCGAAGAAAAAATCATCAATGAGTTAACGGAAAAGCAGGGTATTGTTCTGGCAACAGGCGGTGGCTCTGTAAAATCACGTGAAACGCGCAATCGTCTCTCCGCTCGTGGTGTCGTCGTCTATCTGGAAACGACCATTGAAAAACAGCTGGCACGTACTCAGCGCGATAAAAAGCGCCCGCTGCTGCAGGTCGAAACTCCACCGCGCGAAGTGCTTGTAGCGCTGGCTGATGAACGTAATCCACTGTACGAAGAGATTGCGGATGTCACCATCCGTACTGACGATCAGAGCGCAAAAGTTGTCGCCAACCAGATTATCCATATGCTGGAAAGCAACTAATACTGGCCCAGAATAGAACGCCAGCGAATAAAAGTAACTAAGGTGGACGTCGCGTTATGGAGAGGCTTACTGTAACTCTCGGGGAACGTAGTTACCCGATAACCATCGCGGCTGGTTTGTTTAACGATCCAGCTTCCTTCTTACCGCTCAAGTCTGGCGATCAGGTTATGCTGGTCACCAACGAAACGCTGGCACCGCTCTATCTGGACCAGGTTCGTTCCGTGCTGGAGCAGGCTGGCGTGAAGGTTGATAGCGTCATTCTGCCGGACGGCGAACAGTATAAAAGCCTGGCCGTCATGGACACCGTCTTTACTGCGCTTTTGCAAAAACCGCACGGTCGCGATACGACTCTCGTTGCTTTAGGCGGCGGCGTTATTGGCGACTTGACCGGTTTTGCAGCGGCGAGCTATCAGCGCGGCGTGCGTTTTATTCAGGTTCCTACCACCTTGTTGTCTCAGGTGGACTCTTCGGTTGGCGGCAAAACCGCGGTCAACCACCCTCTCGGCAAAAACATGATCGGCGCATTCTGGCAGCCAGCCTCCGTGGTTGTTGACCTGAACTGCCTGAAAACGTTGCCGAAACGCGAACTCTCCTCCGGTCTTGCTGAAGTGATCAAATACGGCATCATTCTTGATGCGCCGTTCTTTGACTGGCTGGAAGAGAACATCGATGCGCTGATGGCGCTCGATGAAAAGGCGATGGCGTACTGTATCCGCCGTTGTTGTGAGCTGAAAGCGGATGTTGTGGCAGCCGACGAGCGCGAAACCGGGTTACGTGCTTTACTCAATCTTGGGCATACTTTCGGTCATGCGATCGAAGCCGAGATGGGTTACGGCAACTGGCTGCATGGTGAAGCCGTTGCGGCAGGTATGGTCATGGCCGCACATACATCAGAACGTCTGGGGCAGTTTGCTGCCGAAGATACGCAGCGTATCATCGCGCTGCTCAAGCGCGCAGGCCTGCCGGTTGCTGGCCCGCAGGAAATGTCGGCAGAGGCGTATCTGCCGCACATGATGCGAGATAAAAAGGTTCTTGCTGGCGAAATGCGGTTAGTGCTACCGCTGGCCATCGGGAAAAGTGAGGTGCGCGGTGGCGTATCCCACGACGTGGTTCTTGGCGCTATTGCTGATACTCAGCAAGCGCAACTATAAGAAAGGTCAAGCCGCGTTCGCGCGGTGTTTTAACTTCAGGTGATATGCAATTGTCGTGGCATAAGCCTTTTAGTGGGGTGTTAAATGGATGAATTTAAACCAGAAGACGAGCTGAAACCCGATCCCAGCGATCGTCGTACTGGTCGCTCTCGTCAGTCTTCCGATCGTGACAACGAGCCACAGATCAACTTTGATGATGTGGATCTCGATGCTGATGAGCGTCGTCCGTCCCGTAGTCGCAAAGCGCGTGAAGAAGCTGAGCCGGAAGACGAATACTATGAATCTGATGATGCCGAAGAGGGCGATGCAGAGGAAGTGGTAGAGCGCCGCCCGCGTAAACGTAAAGCTGCTGCGCCGCGTAAACCGGCCTCCCGCCAGTATGTCATGATGGGGCTTGGCGTTGTCGTGCTGCTGGTGCTGATCGTCGGCATCGGTTCAGCCCTGAAAGCACCATCCTCTAACGACCAGAGCGCCTCTTCCGAGAAGAGTATTTCGCTGTCTGGCGATGCCAACACCGACCAGGCAAATAATGCTGCCCAGCCTGCGCAGCAGAACACTCCGTCGCAGCAGCAGGACGTCTCCCTGCCACCGATTTCCACTACCCCAACCCAGGGCCAGGAAAACGCTGCACCGGACGGACAGCAGCGCGTTGAGGTTCAGGGCGACCTGAACAGTGCGCTGACGCAGCAGCAGGGTCAGATTGATAGCGCGGTAGTAAACTCTACGCTGCCAACTGAACCTGCAACCGTCGCGCCAATCCGCAACGGTGCCCGCCCGGCAGTGACCGCACCGGAAGCGCCTCGCCAGACGGCGACCGCCCCGCGTCCGGAACGCAAGCACACGGTTATCGAAACCAAACCGCAGCCGATGGCAACGGTGAAAACGCCTGCGCCAACCGCGCAGACCAAGCCTGTTGAAACTAAGCCAGCGGTGACTGCGCCGAAGCATACCGAAACCGCAGCGACCGCGGCGCCGGTTAAAGCGCCGGTGACGGCAACCGCAGCGGCGAAACCAGCAGCGACCACTACCGCGCCAACCGCAACGGCGGCTACAGCAGCACCTGCTGCGGCGGCAACCGGTAAATCTGCGGGCGATGTGAACGCGCTGAAAACCGCTTCTGGCTCGCACTATACGCTGCAGCTCAGCTCCTCTTCCAACTACGACAACCTGAACGGTTGGGCGAAGAAAGAGAACCTGAAAAACTACGTGGTGTATGAAACGTCCCGTAACGGTCAACCGTGGTACGTGCTGGTCAGCGGCATCTACGCCTCTAAAGATGATGCGAAACATGCTGTCACCACGCTGCCAGCTGACGTCCAGGCGAAAAATCCGTGGGCGAAGCCGCTGCATCAGGTACAGACTGACCTGAAATAATCGTTACCAAGATAACCCTATCCGCGTCGCCGTGTGCGGATAGGGGAGAAGCGCAGGATGCTGTCGGAGCTTTCTCCACAGCCGGAGAAAGTGTAATTAGTCAGGCCGCATGAAAAAAAATCGCGCTTTTCTGAAATGGGCGGGAGGCAAGTACCCTCTGCTCGACGATATTAGAGATCATCTGCCTGCTGGCGATTGTCTGGTTGAACCCTTCGTTGGTGCTGGATCGGTATTCCTGAATACCGATTTTTCGCGTTATATTCTGGCTGACATTAACAGCGACCTCATCGAGCTCTATAAAATCGTCAAAACCCGCTCGGATGAGTACATCGACCAGGCGCGCACGATGTTTGTGCCTGAGAACAATGACGCCGATCGCTACTACCAGCTGCGCGAAGAGTTTAACCGTAGTACCGACCTGTTCCATCGCGCAGTGCTGTTTTTATACCTCAACCGCCACGGCTATAACGGTCTGTGCCGCTACAACCTGCGCGGTGAGTTTAACGTCCCGTTTGGGCGCTATAAGAAGCCCTATTTCCCGGAAGCCGAACTGCGCCACTTTGCTGAAAAGGCGCAGAATGCTGAGTTCTACTGCGAATCGTATGAAACCTGTATGACTCGTGCAGATGCGCGTTCCGTGGTGTATTGCGATCCGCCGTATGCTCCGCTGTCGGCGACGGCGAACTTCACGGCGTATCACACCAACAGCTTTAGCCTGGAGCAACAGGCATTTCTGGCGAATAAGGCCGAAGAGCTGGTGGCGAAGCGAATTCCCGTGCTGATTTCCAACCATCGCACGCCGCTGACGCTGGAGTGGTACAAAAATGCGGCGGAAACGTATACCGTAAAGGTTCGTCGCAGCATTAGCCGCAACGGCGGCACACGTAAAAAGGTGGACGAACTGCTGGCCCTATATCGCCCGCCTGGAAAAAAACAACGTTAAAAGACCCTAATGGATAGGCTCTGAGGAGATGCGGATGAAACAGTACCTGATTGCCCCTTCAATTTTGTCGGCCGATTTTGCCCGTTTAGGCGAAGATACTGCCCGCGCGATGGCTGCCGGGGCGGATGTGGTTCATTTCGATGTTATGGATAACCATTACGTGCCGAACCTGACCATCGGCCCGATGGTGCTGAAAGCGCTGCGTAACTACGGCATCACCGCGCCAATCGACGTTCACCTGATGGTGAAGCCAGTTGACCGTCTGGTTCCGGATTTTGCCGCCGCAGGCGCCAGCATCATCACTTTCCACCCTGAAGCTTCCGAACACGTAGACCGTACGTTGCAGCTGATTAAAGAGCACGGCTGTAAAGCAGGACTGGTGTTTAATCCGGCAACCCCGCTGACCTACCTTGACTACGTGATGGATAAGCTCGACGTCATCCTGCTGATGTCGGTTAACCCGGGCTTTGGTGGGCAATCCTTTATCCCTCATACCCTCGATAAACTGCGCGAAGTCCGTCGCCGTATCGATGAGTCCGGCTATGACATTCGTCTGGAAGTGGATGGCGGTGTGAAGGTGAACAATATTAGCGAAATCGCGGCGGCCGGAGCGGACATGTTTGTCGCGGGCTCGGCGATTTTTGACCAACCAGACTACAAAAAAGTCATTGATGAAATGCGCAGTGAACTGGCAAAGGTAAGTCATGGATAAATTGCAGACCATTCGCGGCGTCGCGTTTGACCTCGATGGCACGCTGGTAGACAGCGCGCCGGGGCTGACCGCCGCCGTTGATAGCGCGCTTTATGCGCTTGAGCTTCCGGTTGCAGGTGAAGACCGCGTCGTCACCTGGATTGGTAACGGTGCCGATGTTCTGATGGAACGTGCCCTCATCTGGGCCCGCCAGGAACGTGCGAGCCAGCGTGCCACTCAGGGTAAACCGTCGGTGGATAGCCACGATATTCCTCAGGACGAGCAGCTTCGCGTGCTGCGTCGCCTGTTCGATCGCTACTACGCCGAGTTCGCCGAAGAGGGCAGCTTCCTGTTCCCTCACGTCGCCGATACATTGGCGGCGCTGCACGCCAATGGCCTGCCGCTAGCGCTGGTAACCAATAAGCCGACGCCGTTTGTGGCACCGATTCTCGAATCTTTGGGCATTGCGGACTACTTCACCGTGGTGATTGGCGGGGATGACGTGCAGAACAAAAAGCCACATCCGGAACCGCTGCTGAAAGTGGCGGAGAAGCTGGCGTTAGCGCCGGAAGCGCTGCTGTTCGTCGGCGACTCCCGTAACGATATTCAAGCCGCTAAAGCGGCGGGCTGCGCCTCCGTCGGCCTGACCTACGGCTATAACTATGGTGAAGCCATCGCGCTCAGCGAGCCGGATATTATCTTCGACCATTTTAATGAACTGCTGCCCGCTCTCGGGTTTGCGCACAGTGAACATCAGGAATCAGAACATGACTAAGCCCATCGTATTTAGCGGCGCACAGCCGTCAGGTGAACTGACCATCGGTAACTACATGGGTGCACTGCGTCAGTGGGTCAACATGCAGGACGACTATCACTGCATCTACTGTATCGTCGACCAGCATGCGATTACCGTCCGCCAGGACCCGCAGGCGCTGCGTAAAGCGACGCTCGACACGCTGGCGCTGTATCTGGCCTGCGGTATCGACCCGGAAAAAAGCACCATCTTCGTACAGTCTCATGTGCCGGAACACGCACAGCTGGGCTGGGCGCTGAACTGCTACACCTA
Source organism: Kluyvera sp. 142486 (assembly GCF_046569695.1). Classification (NCBI taxonomy): domain Bacteria; kingdom Pseudomonadati; phylum Pseudomonadota; class Gammaproteobacteria; order Enterobacterales; family Enterobacteriaceae; genus Kluyvera; species Kluyvera sp. 142486. Next base: position 63,936 of record NZ_JBKHUI010000003.1, on the reverse strand, counting down.
TTTCGGTGAGCTGAGCCGCATGACCCAGTTCAAAGATAAATCCGCCCGCTACGCGGAAAACATCAACGCCGGTCTGTTTGACTATCCGGTGCTGATGGCGGCAGATATTCTGCTGTATCAGACCAATCAGGTGCCGGTAGGCGAAGATCAGAAGCAGCACCTTGAACTGAGCCGCGATATTGCCCAGCGTTTCAACGCCATTTATGGTGACGTGTTCAAAGTGCCTGAGCCGTTTATCCCTAAGTCCGGCGCGCGCGTGATGTCGCTGCTCGAACCGACGAAGAAGATGTCCAAGTCTGACGATAACCGTAACAACGTGATTGGCCTGCTGGAAGACCCGAAATCCGTGGTCAAGAAGATCAAACGCGCCATGACCGACTCCGAAGAGCCGCCTGTTATCCGTTACGATCTGAAAGAGAAAGCGGGCGTCTCTAACCTGCTGGATATTCTCTCTGGCGTGACTGGTCAGAGCATTCCAGAGCTGGAAAAACACTTCGAAGGCAAGATGTATGGCCACCTGAAGGGCGAAGTGGCAGAAGCCGTTTCCGGTATGCTGACCGAGCTGCAGGAGCGTTATAACCGCTTCCGCAACGACGAAGCGTTCCTGCAGAAGATCATGAAAGACGGGGCCGATAAAGCCAGCGCACGTGCTTCACAAACGCTGAAAGCGGTGTACGAAGCGATTGGTTTCGTGGCTAAGCCATAATAGTCGCCTCGATAAATAAAAAACCGGGATATTTCCCGGTTTTTTATTTTCTATATAAATAGATTTTTAATTATTTTACTGCTGCCGTATCGCCACAACCGCCAATCATTTTAGAAATAGAAATGGCTGGGTGTAATAAATAGTCGTACGAACAGTTGTTGTTTTTGTTCTGGATGCTGCCGGTGCAGGCGGTCATGGTGGATACTGCGAGCAGCAACGCCGCGACTTTAAGCATGTTTTTCATTTTATAATCCCTATAAATTAAATGATTTTATATATGCATAATTCCATATGCTTTATAAACACGTTTGAATTAGGCCGTGGATATATAACGCGAAATGCAATAAGTAAGTCAATTGACTCAATCGTGTAATTAACTAAATGAAGATTTAAGAATGGCTAATTATTACGGGGAAAGCGATTTAAGGTGTTATAAAAAGGCGCTATCCAGAGCGGAATAGCGCCCAATGAACTTAATGGTTTGAGAACCAGTTCAGCTTGCTGCGCAGACCCACTACGCGGCCGACGATAATCAGCGCCGGGCTTGCCATCTGCTCAGCCAGTTCGCCAAGCTGGGACAGTTGCCCATCCACTACGCGCTGGTTAATCGCGGTACCGTTCTCGACGATAGCCACCGGCATGTCTGCCTGCATACCGTGTTCAATCAGCTTTTGCTGGATGGTAGCGGCCTGATTCAGCCCCATGTAAAACACCAGCGTCTGCTTTTCAGCCGCCAGGTTTTCCCAGTCCAACTCGCCGCCGGTTTTCAAGTGCCCGGTAACCAGGCGCACGCTCTGGGCGTAATCGCGGTGGGTCAGCGGAATACCGGAATAGGCGGAACAGCCAGAGGCGGCGGTAATGCCCGGTACGACGGAGAAGGGAATGCCGGCGTGGCACAGCGTTTCCAGCTCTTCGCCGCCGCGGCCAAAAATGAACGGGTCGCCGCCTTTCAGACGCACTACTCGCTTGCCCTGCTGGGCTTCGCGCAGCAGGATCTGGTTAATCTCTTCCTGAGGTACGCAGTGGTAGCCTGCACGTTTACCCACAAATACGCGGTCCGCGTCGCGGCGAACCAGATTCATAATATCGTCGGAGACCAGGCGGTCATAAACCACCACGTCTGCCTGTTGGATCTGCTGCAGACCTTTTAGCGTCAGCAGCCCGGCATCGCCCGGACCGGCGCCAACCAGCACCACTTCGCCGCGGTGATCCAGCGGCGTGTTCAGCAGCTGTTCTGTGGTGTCATCAATGGCCTGCTGATCCTGGTTGGCTAGCGATTGTGCCAGACGGTCATTCTCAAACAGCTTTTCCCAGAAACGACGACGCTCGCCCATCGTTGCGAACTTTTTCTTCACCTGTGTGCGCAGTTGTCCGGCATAGGAGGCAACCTGTCCCAGATGCTGCGGCAGCAGCGCTTCCAGCTTCTCGCGTAGCAGACGCGCCAGCACCGGTGAGGTGCCGCCGGAAGAGACTGCGACCATCAGCGGTGAGCGGTCGATAATCGACGGCATGATAAAGCTCGCCGCTTTCGGCGCATCGACCACGTTGCAGAAGATGCGCCGCGCTTCGGCCGCATCGCTGACCTGCTGGTTCACCACGTCATCATCGGTTGCGGCAATCGCCAGCCAGCATGGGTCGAGCAGCGCGGGTTGGAAATCACCCTGCACCAGCGTCAACATGCCAGCCTCCGACCAGACGTGGAACTGCGGAACGTAATCCCGTGCGTTTACCGTCAGGCGAGCGCCTGCGTCCAGTAACAGCCGCGCTTTACGCTCGGCGACATCACCGCCGCCGACCAGCAAACAGTCGCGATCGCGCAGTTGGCAAAAAATGGGTAAGTGATCCAAGGGGTAACCTCACGGAATAGGTAAATGTGGGTAAGGATAACAGCAGTTATTGTATGTAATATACGATTTTTCCCGCTGTTACCCCCCCTAAGGTCATAGTTTTTAATATTACTTATGCCGAGAACGATCAGGCCTTGATCTGTACCTGGCCGTCTTTGACGCGAACCTCGTAATGAGCGACGGAATGATTTTCGTCTTCCATGCACAGGCCGTCACGCAGGCGGAAGCGCTGTTTTTTCAGCGGACTTGCCACCCATAGTTCGCCCTGATGTTCAGCAATCAGGCCGCGTGACAGCACGCTCGACTCGAAGAATGGGTCGATGTTGCTGATGGCGAAGACCTGGTTGTCGGCATACGGACGGAACACGGCAACTTGCTGGTTACCCAGCAGTGCACAGACGCCTGTTGCTGGCAGGATCGCGTCAATCTTGCAGATATTTACCCACTGGCTCATGCGTTTTCCTCCACCAGAGTGACCGGAATACGTTCATACGGCGTAGCAGGGCGGTGCTGGGCACGTTCTGCCACGATTTGAACGTTCGGGTCACGTTGTTCGCTGTTGATAAAGTGTTTGAAGCGTACCTGGGCGGCCGGGTCGTTTACGGTCTCGGTCCATTCGCAGGCAAATGCTTCGCGCAGACGGGCGATCTCTTCTTCCAGGTGCTGGTTCAGCCCCAGTTTGTCGTCGATGATAACGGAACGCAGGTAGTCAATACCGCCTTCCAGGTTATCCAGCCACGGCGCGGTACGCGTCAGCTTATCGGCGGTGCGGATGTAGAACATCATGAAGCGGTCGAGGTATTTCACCAGCGTATCGCGATCGAGGTCAGCGGCCAGCAGGTCTGCATGGCGCGGTTTCATCCCGCCGTTACCGCAAACGTAGAGGTTCCAGCCTTTCTCGGTGGCGATAATACCGACATCTTTACCCTGAGCTTCCGCACATTCGCGGGTACAGCCGGAGACGCCAAACTTCATCTTATGCGGCGTACGGATGCCCTTGTAGCGGTTTTCCAGCTCTACGCCGAAGCCTACGCTGTCACCCACGCCATAACGGCACCAGGTGCTCCCTACGCAGGTTTTCGCCATACGCAGCGCCTTGGCATAGGCATGACCGGTTTCAAAGCCAGCTTCAATCAGCTGACGCCAGATTTCCGGCAGGTCATCTTTCTGCGCACCGAACAGGCCAATACGCTGGGAACCGGTGATTTTGGTGTACAGGTTGAACTCACTCGCGATACGGCCTACGGCCACCAGACCTTCCGGGGTGATTTCACCGCCCGCAGAACGTGGGATCACGGAGTAGGTGCCGTCTTTCTGGATGTTTGCCAGGAAGTTGTCGTTGCTGTCCTGCAGCGGCGTATGCTGCGGCTTCAGGATGTATTCGTTCCAGCAGGAGGCCAGCAGAGAACCGACGGTTGGTTTACAGACTTCACAACCGTAGCCTTTGCCGTATTTTGCCAGCAGCTCGTCGAAGGTTTTGATGCCTTCTACGCGGATCAGGTGATACAGCTCCTGACGGGTAAAGGCGAAGTGTTCACACAGGCTGTGGTTCACTTCGATGCCCTGTTTCGCCAGCTCGGCGTTCAGCACCTGGGTCACCAGCGGAATACAGCCGCCGCAGCCGGTCCCGGCTTTGGTTTCGGCTTTCAGTGCTGCAACGGTGTGGCAGCCTTTGTTGATAGCGGCAATCAGGTCGCCTTTGGAGACGTCAAAGCAGGAGCAAATTTGCGCGCTGTCCGGCAGTTTATCGACGCCGATAGACGGTTTACCGCCGCTGGCGTGAGCTGGCAGGATCAGTGAATCCGGGTTTTCCGGCAGTTCGATAGCGTTCAGCGCCAGTTGCAACAGGTTGCCATAGTCGCTGGTATCACCAACCAGTACCGCGCCGAGCAGGGTTTTGTTGTCTGCGCTTACGATCAGGCGTTTATAGACTTCTTTGCTTTCGTCGAGGTAGACATAGCTGCGCGCGCCCGGTGTGCGGCCGTGGGCATCGCCGATACCACCGACGTCTACGCCCAGCAGCTTCAGCTTGGCGCTCATGTCCGCGCCCTGGAAGGCGTTTGGTGTACCAAGGATATGGTCAACGGCGACCTGCGCCATTTTATAACCCGGCGCGACCAGGCCGTAGACGCGGTTTTTCCAGCTGGCGCATTCGCCGATTGCGTAGATATCCGGGTCAGAGGTCTGGCAGCTGTCGTTAATCAGGATACCGCCGCGCTGGCCGACTTCCAGGCCACACTGGGTAGCCAGCTTGTCGCGTGGGCGAATACCGGTGGAGAAGACGATAAAGTCGATTTCCAGCTGGCTGCCGTCGGCAAAGCGCATGGTCTTACGGCCGTTTTCGCCTTCCTGGACAATCTCTTTGGTGTTTTTGCTGGTGTGAACTTTCACACCCATGCTTTCAATTTTACGCTTGAGCTGTTCGCCGCCCATCTGATCGAGCTGTTCAGCCATCAGCATTGGGGCGAATTCAATCACGTGGGTTTCCACGCCGAGGTTTTTCAGCGCGCCTGCTGCTTCGAGGCCGAGCAGGCCGCCGCCGACTACCGCACCGCGTTTGCTACGGCGAGCACAGGCTTCAATGGCGTTTAGATCTTCAATGGTACGGTAAACGAAGCAGTCCTGAGTTTCAGACCCTTTGATTGGCGGGATCCACGGATAGGAGCCGGTCGCCATAATCAGCTTGTCATAAAAGACGGTACGGCCTGCGCTGGAGTGGATCACCTTCTCTTTACGGTTGATGGTTATAGCGCGTTCGCCGACCAGTACCTTCACGCCGTGCTTCTCATAGAAGCCTTCGCGCACCAGTGACAGCTCTTCTGCCGTGTGGTGAGAGAAGTAGGAGGAGAGGTGGACGCGGTCGTAGGCGATGCGGGGTTCTTCACAGAAGACGGTGATATCGAACTGGCCTGCGTCGGACTTATCGAGAAGATCCTCGATAAAGCGGTGGCCGACCATGCCGTTACCGATAATTGCGAGTCTGACTTTGCTCATTTTTGCCTCGATTTCTATTCTAATACTGCCTACCTTAACGATTCAGCTATTGGGATTATTGATACAAATCAATTTAGCCTTTACCTACCCCTTAATGAGTAGAGTTATGATTTTTAAGTGTTTTTGTAAGTTGCGGAAAATACTCAACTTTATGTGGTGTTTATTTTTTGAGCGAAAAGAGTGAAAAATCGGCGAAAGGAGAGGGGGGATGTTTGTTAGCTTTGAAAGAGGTTTTAGGCATCCTCAGTCCACCTCCTGTAGGCCGGATAAGCGAAGCGCCATCCGGCGCTCTGCGGCACATTGCCGGATGGCGCTTCGCTTATCCGGCCTACAACGGAAAGGTGGCGCAGCATCTGGAGGAAGGAAATGCGCCCCTTTTCACGGCGAAAAGGGGCGAGGCAGATTAGTGAGACGCGCTCGCCGCATGCTGGCGATGACGGCTCACAAAGCCGAGGATAAGACACATCACAAACACCACGGCGTACAGACCATTTGCCGTTGTCAGCGCCGCCAGAGGGCCGCTATGGGCAACGATAGGGCCGGTGACCACGAAGGTCAGCATGGTGCCGATGGTGCCGCAGGTCAGGACAAAGTTAACCAGTTTTGGTGAGGCGATTTTAGTTTGCAGCGAACCCAGTGTAATGATGGAGGTATAGATAGCGCTGGAGAAGAAGCCCAGAGTCAGGATGAACCAGACCAGATGCTGCGGCTCGCCGTGGTTGAACAGGTACATCATCACGGTCGCGATACCGGCCAGAACGGTCAGAATACGCTGCAGGTCGAAGAAGCGCAGAATAAAGCTGAAGGCCCACATACCGAACATATAGGACATCCAGAAATCGCTGACCAGCTGGCCCGCGTCGTTCAGGCTCATGCCCAGACCTTTAGCGTATTCCGGTACCCAGGAGATGAAGCCCAGCTGGCCGAGGATGTAGCACAGTGCAGCGATGGACAGGAACAGCACGCCGATGCCCCATTTTTCTTTCACTACCGGCTGGTCGCTGGTTTGCGCTTTTTTACCCAGAACCGGGAATTCACAGCCGAGGGTCAGTACGAAGATAGCAACATAGATGAGGCCGATGCAGGCGTAAACCCAGTACCACTCAATGGTACGTGCCAGCAGCCAGGCGGCGAGCATCGGGAAGATCATCCCGGCCATGCTGAAGAAGGAGTCGGTAAACAGCAGACGCGCGCCGCGCTGGCGACCTTCATACATATGGGTGATCAGGAAGGTACCAATCGACATGGTGATCCCGCTGACCAGGCCAAGCACGAACATTGCCGCAGAGAACAGCGCCAGGCTATGGCTGGTCATCAGCCCGATAACCGCCAGCACCATCAAAATAAAGCCGAAGCGCAGCTGGGTTTTCAGCGGCACAATTTCCATCAGCCAGGCATTGAGGAAGATAGAGATCAGGATCCCTGCGTTCAGGAAGGTAAAGGTGTTACTCATGCTGGAAACGGGCAGATTAAAGTAATCGGCGATATTTCCCATCACCATCCCGGTGACAATTACCAACGCGCCGGTAAGGGCGTAGGAGAAAAAGCTGATCCATGTGAGCTTGGTACGGTTGCTGTTAGTCATGACTGGCCTGTGAATAGTTGTGTAAAGCGCATTGACTCTGCGCTGAGCGAGCAGATTTTAGTCATTGGCGTGACGTATTAATAGTTTTATTACGCAAGTGCTCTCTTATTACATTTTTCAATGTGATCTAGATCACATAATGAAATCAGCACATTCTTACCCTGATCATTATTAACCGTTTCAGCCGCGTAAACTTTAGTAAAGCACTGGCCTGAGGGGCTATCCCTCTTTAGAATCAAGCCACTTGCTTTCTCTACTGCACCGTTAAAGGAATTCTCATGCTCAAATCCACTCTGGCGGCCATGGCGGCTGTGTTTGCACTCTCTGCGGTTGCGCCTGCGGCGTTAGCGGCGAAAAACGATCCGCACGTGCTGCTGACCACTTCTGCTGGCAACATCGAGTTGCAGCTGGATAGCCAGAAGGCGCCGGTCTCCGTTGAAAACTTCCTGAAATACGTTAATAGCGGCTTTTATAACAACACCACGTTCCACCGCGTGATCCCGGGCTTTATGGTTCAGGGCGGCGGTTTCAACGAACAGATGCAGCAGAAGCAGCCGAATCCACCGATCAAAAACGAAGCTGACAATGGCCTGCGCAACACCCGCGGCACCATTGCAATGGCGCGTACCGCTGACAAGGACAGCGCAACCAGCCAGTTCTTTATCAACGTCGCGGATAACGCCTTCCTGGATCACGGCCAGCGTGACTTTGGCTACGCGGTATTTGGTAAGGTTGTGAAAGGGATGGACGTGGCAGACAAAATTGCCCAGGTGCCGACTCACAACGTTGGGCCGTACCAGAATGTGCCGTCCAAGCCGATTGTGATCCTCTCTGCGAAAGTCCTGCCGTAATCAGTACGGGGCGGCATCTGGCATGAGGCTGCCGCCCCGTCACTAAAGTTGGTAGAATGGCGGCAGATTGAATGACCGGAGCCGCCATGATCCTGCTGATTGATAACTACGATTCCTTTACCTGGAACCTCTACCAGTATTTCTGTGAGCTAGGTACCAGCGTTACGGTCAAACGTAATGATGACATCACCCTTGATGACATCGACGCGCTCTCCCCAGACAAAATCGTGATTTCCCCGGGCCCCTGCACGCCGGATGAAGCCGGTATCTCCCTTGATGCTATTCGCCGCTATGCGGGTAAAACACCGCTGCTGGGCGTCTGCTTGGGCCATCAGGCGATTGCTCAGGCATTCGGTGCGCGAATTGTTCGTGCCGAGAAAGTGATGCACGGCAAAACCTCGCCGATTACCCATCAGCAGCAGGGCGTGTTCCGCGGCCTGAATAATCCACTTACCGTGACACGCTACCATTCACTGCTGATCGATCCCGCAACGTTGCCCGACTGCTTTGAGGTAACGGCCCGCAGCGAAACGGGGGAAATTATGGGTATTCGCCACCGTGAATGGGATCTGGAAGGGGTGCAGTTCCACCCGGAAAGCATTCTCAGCGAGCAGGGCCACGCGCTACTGGCAAACTTCCTCACGCGATAGTAGTTGCCATGACGTGATTTTTTATGCATATTTTGTGGATAAATTCTCACAATCATTGCTTCATCGTTTGCAGAAGGGCATGACATGGAAACCAAACAACCTGCTATTAGCCGCGCGACCTTCGATCAGGTCATTTTGCCAATCTATGCACCGGCGGAATTTATTCCGGTGAAAGGTAAAGGGAGCCGCGTGTGGGATCAGCAAGGCAAAGAGTACGTTGATTTCGCGGGCGGTATCGCGGTGACTGCGTTAGGCCACTGTCATCCGGCACTGGTTGAAGCGCTGAAAACCCAGGGCGAAACGCTGTGGCACACCAGTAACGTTTTCACCAACGAGCCGGCGCTGCGTCTGGGCCAGAAGCTGGTAGACGCGACCTTCGCCGAGCGCGTGGTGTTTATGAACTCCGGGACGGAAGCGAACGAAACGGCTTTTAAGCTGGCGCGCTACTACGCCTCTACCCGTCATAGCCCGTACAAAACTAAAATCATCGCTTTCCATAATGCCTTCCACGGCCGTTCGCTGTTTACCGTCTCCGTTGGCGGGCAGCCGAAGTACTCCGACGGCTTTGGCCCGAAACCCGCCGATATCGTCCACGTACCGTTTAACGACCTGCATGCGGTGGAAGCGGTAATCGATGATCATACCTGCGCCATCGTAGTTGAGCCGATTCAGGGCGAAGGTGGCGTGCTGGCGGCGACCCCTGAGTTCTTACAGGGCCTGCGCGCGCTGTGCGATAAGCATCAGGCGCTGCTGGTATTTGATGAAGTGCAAAGCGGCATGGGGCGTACCGGCTCGCTGTTTGCCTATATGCACTATGGCGTGACGCCAGATATTCTCACCAGCGCCAAAGCGTTGGGCGGTGGCTTCCCGGTGAGCGCGATGCTGACCACCAATGAGATTGCCAGCGCGTTCCACGTCGGCTCACACGGCTCCACCTACGGCGGTAACCCGCTGGCCTGCGCGGTAGCCGGTGCGGCATTCGATATTATCAACACCCCGGAAGTGCTGAACGGCGTGAACGCCAAGCGCGAGCGCTTTGTGCAGCATCTGCAGCACATCAACGCGAAGTACGATGTCTTTAGCGACGTGCGCGGTATGGGTCTGCTGATTGGCGCGGCGCTGAACGAGAAATATAAAGGCCGGGCGCGTGATTTCCTCTACGCAGCGGCGGACGTTGGCGTGATGGTTCTGAACGCAGGGCCGGACGTGATGCGCTTTGCGCCATCGCTGGTGGTGGAAGAGGTGGATATCGACGAAGGGATGCAGCGCTTCGCTCAGGCGGTCGCTAAAATCGTTAGCTAGTCCGTCGTTTTAACCAGCCTCCATGACGGGGGCGCTGCCGCCAGGCCACCGACGAGATGGTGTGCATAGTGCTCAGATGCCCCAGAATACGCTGAAGATGCTGTTCCATGGTGCTTAACGGCCCGTGGGACAGCGCATCCGGCGACTCCATAATATTCACCTCACCGCTGCTTCCCGCTTCATCGTACTCCAGACGCTGCTGACAGCGCTGAAGGGCAACCTCACAGGACTCCAGATACTGCTGCGCAAGGTCCGGCGTCAGCATGTTGTGCTCGCGCGCCAGCGTAGTCATGGCGTTGATGTGCTCGACGATAAACTGACTATGGGTGACCCACAGCTTCATGTCTTCCAGATAGCGCGGGTTGAAGCCCGGCTCCTGCATGGCCTGATTCAGCGTGTTGAAGAGCGTGTTGTGTGCCTGGTTGACGCGCATCCGCTGGTAGGCAAGCTTTGGTGCCTGCGGGTCGGGGCTCAGGATAAGACGAATAGCTTCCTGGTCGGCCTCCAGCGCCGCCTGGGCATTTTGCCGCAGCTGGCCGCTCTGCCACTGCGGCCACAGCCAGATCATGCCGCCAAAGGCAATCAGGCAGCCGATGATGGTATCGATAAAGCGCGCGACGATAAACTGCTCGCCGTTCAGCGTCAGAATTTGCAGGGTATATACCGCGGTGATGGTAAAGCCAACGGTGGCCCAGCCGTAGTGACGACGGATAATCAGGTAGCTCCCCAGCGTGACGATCAGCATGCCCGTTAACGCCAGCCCTTCTGAGGTGTGGAAGTGCAGAACCACGGCGGCAATTACTAACCCCGCCAGCGTACCTGCCGCGCGGTGGAAAATACGTACGCGGGTCGCGCCATAGCCGTTTTGCGTGACCAGTAGCACCGTCATCAGGATCCAGTAAGGCTTTGGCAGATGCAGCGCGGCACCCATCAGGCTGGCGATGCTGAGCATCACGCTGAGCCGGGCGGCATTACGCAGCGCCGGGGATTTCAGCGACAGGTAGTTTTTAAGCGCCGGGAGCAGAGGCAGGCGGCGCTCTTTATCGGCCATCAGGTTGCGCGGGTAGAGTGGGCGCTGGGAGCGCAGCACGCGGGCGATGCGGCTAAAGTGCCAGGCGCAGAACTGGCCGACCGGGTTGTCCGGGTGCTGGTCGGCAATTTTTTCCAGCGCGCCAATCTGCTTATCCATGTTGAAGCGAGTCGGGTAGCGGTGATAAAGGATGTCATCCGCCAGCACGCGCAGACGCGCGGCGACGGTCTGCGCATTCCAGCGGATCACCGCTTCGGCGTGGCTGCGTTCAACCAGCTTTTGCACCTCTTCCGGTTGGTGCAGGCTGACGGAGATGTGCTCCTGTAAATCGAGCCCCACCTGGAAGGCGCGCAGCAGGCGCTTGTAATCGTTATGCTGATTCGCCGCAAGCATGTGCAACTGCTGGTAGCACTGGGAGATCAGATCCACCACTTTTTGCTGGCGAGTCAGCAACGGCGGTAGCGCGGTGCTCGGGTCGGTGTGCTGCGTCAGCAGGCTATATTTCGCTTCACAGTATTCGGCGAGCTGGCGATAGAGCAGGCTCAGCGATTCCCGCAGCGGCTGTTCGCGCCACATCCAGAACCACCACCAGTTAAACAGCCCGTACCACAGCGTGCCTAGCGCGTAGAGCAGCAACGGCTCCCAGATGGGCATATTACCCGCCAGGCTTAGCGTAAAGATGGAGGCAATTAGCGAGGCGGGCAGTAGCCGCCCGTGTAGCGCGCTGATTTCTGCCGTGACGCCAAGTAGCAGCGCCAGCCCGGTGAGAATCAACGGTAAGGGAATATCGTCCGCCAGCAGCAGTTGCACGGCAAGGCTACAGCCGGCAAACAGGCAGCCGCCGATAATCAGGCGCTTAAAGAAGCGTTTATGCGGCGTGTCGAGGCCAGCGATATTGCAGCAGGCGGGCACTAAGGAGAACAGCAAACCTTGCTGGAGGTGGCCGAGAAGCAGCCCGATGGCAACCGGCAGGCATAACACCAGCGTTTGCCGCAGTGCATAGTTGACTTCCGGGTGGTAAATCAGCCTGCGCCACATAGGGGGAAAACAAAAATGGCGTATTGCTTTCACAATACGCCATTTTGGGCCGGATTAGCGGGTACCGTAAACGACAATGGTTTTGCCGTGAGCGGAGATCAGGTTCTGATCTTCCAGCATTTTCAGAATACGGCCCACGGTTTCGCGGGAGCAGCCAACGATCTGACCGATTTCCTGACGGGTGATTTTGATCTGCATACCGTCTGGGTGGGTCATGGCATCAGGCTGTTTTGCCAGGTTCAGCAGGGTCTGTGCGATACGACCGGTAACGTCCAGGAAGGCCAGGTTACCGACTTTTTCGGAAGTGACCTGCAGACGACGCGCCATCTGAGAAGAGAGACGCATCAGAATGTCCGGGTTAACCTGGATCAGCTGACGGAATTTTTTATAAGAGATTTCAGCAACTTCACAAGCGGTTTTTGCTCGTACCCATGCGCTGCGTTCCTGGCCTTCTTCGAACAGGCCCAGCTCGCCGATAAAATCGCCCTGGTTAAGGTAAGAGAGGATCATCTCTTTGCCTTCTTCATCCTTGATGAGTACGGCCACGGAGCCTTTTACGATGTAATACAGCGTCTCTGCTTTTTCACCCTGGTGAATCAGCGTGCTCTTCGATGGGTACTTATGAATATGGCAATGAGACAAGAACCATTCGAGAGTAGGGTCTGTTTGCGGTTTGCCAAGCACCATGCGCGGTTATCCTCTGTTATAAGCTCTTCCCAGCGGCAAAAACATTGCAGCCACTGGTTGCAATAGTATCCTTCCCGTTACCTGGGAAGTCGGCTGTCGAATCAGGTCGCAGCCTGTAATGTGATGTCCTCTGCATACATGCAGTACGTTTATGTATTACCGTAGCATCCCGACTGTTTTAGCATAGCTTTTGCCGTGTGTCTCCTGGTGTCTCGCTTCAGCATGACGCCGATCGCCTTCCATTGCGAGAATTGTTATGTGCGCGTAATCTGAGAAGAAAATTGCAACCTGGGAGTTAAATATTATGCAAGCGCGTGTGAAATGGGTTGAGGGGTTAACCTTCCTCGGTGAGTCAGCTTCAGGCCACCAAATTTTGATGGACGGCAACTCTGGCGATAAAGCGCCAAGCCCAATGGAAGTGGTGCTGATGGCCGCCGGTGGTTGCAGCGCGATTGACGTTGTCTCCATCCTGCAAAAAGGTCGCAATAACGTGACCGACTGCGAAGTGAAGCTCACCTCCGAGCGTCGTGAAGAAGCTCCGCGTCTGTTTACGCACATCAACCTGCACTTTATTGTCACCGGTAAAGAGTTGAAGGATGCTGCGGTATCGCGTGCGGTCGATCTCTCTGCTGAGAAATACTGCTCGGTGGCGCTGATGCTCGAAAAAGCGGTGAACATCACCCACTCTTACGAAGTGATCGAAGGCTGATTACATGCCAGACGTAGCCCGGCCGAACGTAGTGACGCCGGGGCTATTCCCGGAGTCGGTGCTAGCGCACCTCGTCCGGGCTACCTGGCTTGGTCTTGATGCTAGTTTCTGCCTTCCATCAGCCGCTGCACCAGCGGCATCATGATTAATTCCATCGCCAGCCCCATCTTCCCGCCGGGAACGACCAGCGTATTCATATGCGAGATAAATGACCCCTGCAACATGGCCAGTAGCCACGGGTAGTCGATGTGGTCGAGATTACGGAAGTGAATCACCACAAAACTCTCGTCCAGTGACGGAATGCTTTTCGCCGCAAACGGGTTAGAGGTGTCGACCGTCGGCACGCGCTGGAAGTTGATATGGGTGCGGGAGAACTGCGGGGTAATGAAGTTGATATAGTCTTCCATCGACCTCACCACCGAATCCATCACCGCCTCGCGGGAGTGGCCACGCTCGCTGGTGTCGCGGATCATCTTCTGGATCCACTCCAGGTTAACAATCGGTACTACGCCAACCAGCAGGTCAACATGGCGAGCCACGTCGTGCTGCGGGGTGACGACGCCGCCGTGCAACCCTTCATAAAACAGCACATCGGTCGGTTCTGGCAGCGGCTGCCACGGCGTAAATGTGCCGGGCACCTGGTTCCACGGTACGGCTTCGTCGTAGGTATGCAGGTATTTACGCGATTTCCCTTGCCCGTTCAGGCCGTAGTCGCGAAAGGTCTGTTCCAGCAGGCCAAAGTCGTTGGCATCCGGGCCGAAGTAGCTGATATGGCGGCCAAGGTCACGGGCCTTGCGAATCGCCATATCCATTTCAGGGCGGGTATAGCGGTGAAAGCTGTCGCCTTCGACTTCTGCCGCGCGCAGGTTGAGTTGAGCAAAGATTTTACGAAACGCGAGGCTGGTGGTGGTGGTTCCCGCTCCGCTGGAGCCGGTAACGGCAATGACCGGATGTTTGGCTGACATGCGAATAACTCCCTGAACAGACGACAACGGAAGCGGGGTAAAACGCTTCCTGTCGTTAGAGTATAGTTAACCGCGAAATTGGTTACGGGGCATGATGTTGACGGTCTCGTGAAGCTCAGACCAGACCAGCACCGCTTCGCCTGTTTGTAGCTGGTGTTTGACGTCGGCGACCTTTTGCGCAAGTGAACGTTCATATTCACCATAATCAGTGCCTTCGCGCAAGACAAAGCTTTCAATCAGATTATCCAGGGTCTCCGGGTCGATATCCTGCCAGGGAATCATCATGCTTTCGCTCCTAGCCACGGCATCAGCCAGGCGGGGATGCGCTTTTCCAGCCACATTTCCGGGTGGCGCAGGGTGCCGCCAATAAACCCGACGTGGCCGCCGTATTCGGTGAGTTGATAAACGACGTTATCCGGCAGCTCTTCCTGGGCAGGAATAGAGTGATGGTCCATAAACGGATCGTCTTTGGAATGGATGATCAGCGTCGGCTTGGTAATTTTGCTTAAGATAGGCATTGCGCTGCATTGACGGTAGTAATCAATAGCGTCAGCGAAGCCGTGGATCTTCGAGGTGATCGAATCGTCGAATTCACGGATGCGACGCATACTTTTCAACTGACGCAGATCCACCGGCAGCGAGCCAGGGTAGGCTTTGAGCTTACGCGCGGCGTTACCTTTCAACAGGTTCAGCAGATAGCGCTGATAGACCCGTGAGAAGCCTTTATCCATATGGTAGCTGCAGGCTTCCAGCATAAACGGCGCGGAGACAATCACTGCCGCATCGATCGGCACGTCATCACCTTCTTTTGCCAGCAGGCAGGCCAGCATATTGCCGCCAAGCGAGTAGCCGACCGCTGCCGTCGGCGCTTTACCGTATTCACGCTGTAGCCAGTTCAGGAACCAGGTGCCGTCTTCCGTTTCACCTGAGTGATAAATACGGTTCAGGCGGTTCGGCTCGCCGCTGCAACCGCGAAAATGCATCACCACGCCCAGCCAGCCTTGCGCTTTCGCCGCGTTAATCAGGCCATGCGCGTATGGGCTATGCAGGCTGCCCTCCAGGCCATGAAACACCACCAGACGAGGCTTATGCAGCGCACCCGCCGGGTCTTCACTCCACGCTAAATCGACGAAGTCGCCGTCCGGCAGCTCAAGGCGTTGCCAGTGCGGGGTGAATTGCAGTTTGCGACGAAGCAGGCGTGGCAGCATGGTCTGAAGATGACGATTGCTGATACCGCGCATGGGGACGAAGTCCGCGCTGCCTGGGGTGTCGATACTGAGATCGTGGTGGGTTGTTTCAGTCATAACTCGGCGATGTTTACCTGGAATCTGCGCCTACTATACCGTCACTTTGCCATCGTGTTTATGAAAATGAGGCATCGATAGTCGTTTTTATCCCGTCAGGATCTGATCCTAATCACAATTTGTTACTTCAATTATTACTCTCAGGCTAATGATTCTCTCCTACGCTTAATTGATGACTTTCTCGCCAGGGTGCACAATCTTTTCAGTGTTAAGCAATCAAAATGATTAGCTGAATCAGGAGGTTAATAATGTTATCTGGGCAAACACCAGCACGCGTCTGGAACACACGTCGCACCGAAAAACAGCGACGTCTGGCTTCCGTACCGGTGCAGGGTAAGGTTCTGCCGACCGCAGACCTGACCGCAATGCTGGAAAAACTGATCGCGCCGGGTGACCGCGTGGTATTAGAAGGGAATAACCAAAAGCAGGCAGACTTCTTATCTCGCATGCTGGCCGAGGTTAACCCGCAGATTGTGCACGACCTGCACATGATTATGCCGAGCGTCGGCCGCAGCGAGCATCTGGACATCTTCGAAAAAGGGATCGCCCGCAAGCTGGACTTCTCCTTCTCCGGTACCCAGAGCCTGCGTATTTCGCAGCTGCTGGAAGATGGCCTGCTGGAAATCGGCGCCATCCATACCTACATCGAACTCTATTCCCGTCTCTACGTTGACCTGTCGCCGAACGTGGCGCTGATTGCCGGTTTTAAAGCTGACCGCAAAGGTAACCTCTATACCGGAGCGAGCACCGAAGATACTCCAGCGCTGGTTGAAGCCGCCGCGTTCCACGACGGCATCGTCATCGCACAGGTGAACGAGCTGGTGGACGATGAGTGTGACCTGCCGCGCGTCGATATCCCTGGCTCCTGGGTTGACTTCGTTGTCGTAGCCGACAAGCCGTTCTTTATCGAACCGCTGTTTACCCGCGACCCGCGCCTCATCAAACAGGAACACATCCTGATGGCGATGATGGCGATTAAAGGCATCTACGCGGAACATCAGGTTCAGTCGCTGAACCACGGTATCGGCTTTAACACCGCGGCGATTGAACTGCTGCTGCCAACCTACGGCGAACAGCTCGGCCTGAAAGGCAAAATCTGTAAACACTGGACGCTGAACCCGCATCCAACGCTAATCCCAGCGATTGAGAGCGGCTGGGTAGAAAGCGTGCACTGCTTCGGCGGTGAGCTGGGGATGGAAGAGTACATCCGCGCTCGTCCAGACATCTTCTTTACCGGTTCCGACGGCTCGATGCGTTCTAACCGCGCCTTCTGCCAGCTGGCAGGTCAGTACGCGGTGGATATGTTTATCGGCTCTACCCTGCAGGTTGATGGCTACGCCAACTCCTCTACCGTGACCCGCGGCCGTCTTTCCGGCTTCGGCGGCGCGCCAAACATGGGCCATGACCCACACGGTCGTCGTCATGCAACGCCTGCCTGGCTGAACATGATCACCGAACCAGACCCAATGCAGCGCGGTAAAAAACTGGTGGTGCAGATGGTCGAAACCTTCCAGGCGGGTGTGAAACCAACCTTCGTTGAAAAACTGGACGCGGTTGACGTTGCGAAAGCCTCCGGCATGCCGCTGGCACCGGTAATGATCTATGGCGACGACGTGACGCACGTGCTGACAGAAGAAGGTATCGCCTACCTCTATCGCGCGAAAGATCTTGAAGAGCGTCGGGCGATGGTGGCTGCGGTCGCGGGTATCACCGATATCGGCCTGGGCGTTGACGCTAAACGCGTTGCCGAACTGCGTCAGAGCGGCAAGGTGGTCTATCCGGAAGATATGGGCATTCGTCGTACCGATGCCACCCGTTCGCTGCTGGCGGCCGGTAGCGTCGCTGACCTGGTGGAATGGTCCGGCGGTCTTTACAACCCACCTGCGAAATTCCGGAGCTGGTAATGAAACTTCTGCCCCAGATTCAGGTTGAAGGCGGTGCCGAATGGCTGGCGCGAACCGCCACGCAGTGTCTGATTGACGAAGCACGATTAAGCCCGAAACCCGGTCTGGTGGACAGTCGGGGGAACGGCGCGCACCACGATTTATCGTTGGCGCTGATGGAGCGCTCCGCGCACAGCCTGACCTCCACGTTTCAGGCGCTGGCGCAACAAAGCTGGCAGCGTCCAGCGGATATTGCGCTCAGACAAACCATAGGGCGACTCGGCCGTGAGGGCGAGCAGCAGATGATGGCCGCGACCCACGGCGTGAATACCCACCGCGGCGCGATTTGGGCGCTGGGGTTGCTGGTGAGCGCCGTCGCGATGCACGGCGGTACCGGTGGCGCGCAGCAAATAGCCGCCACCGCCGCGGAGCTGGCGAAGCTGCCGGACGATGCGGCGCCGAAAGTCTTCAGTAAGGGGCTTCGCGCCACACACCGTTACCGCGTACCGGGCGCTCGCGAAGAAGCCCAGCAGGCGTTTCCGCACGTGATGCAGCGTGCGCTGCCGCAGCTGCGTTTAAGCCGCCTGCACGGCAGTAGCGAAACGCACGCGAGGCTGGATGCGCTGATGGCCATCATGACCTCGCTGACCGATACCTGCGTGCTGTCTCGTGCAGGGCTGGAAGGGCTTGATGCCATGCAGGACGGTGCCCGTGCGGTGCTGAATGCTGGCGGTAGTGCTCATCCGGCGGGTCAGGCGGCATTAGCGGAACTCGATAGCCAGATGCTGGCGCTGAACGCTTCACCGGGCGGCGCCGCTGACCTGCTTGCCGCCACGCTGTTTCTCGATCGCGTCGAATCGCCTTATTTAAAGCATTAAGAGGATGTTATGGAACACATTACGTTAACCGTACCGGCCAGCCGCACCTTAAGCGGCAAAGCGCTGGCAGGCGTTGTGGGCTCCGGGGATATGGAGGTGTTATTCACCGCCGACCAGAGCCAGACGTTAACCATTGATATCACCACTTCTGTCGATAACAGCACCAGCCGTTGGGAAGCGCTGTTCAACCGTCTGCAAACGGTCAGCAACCTGCCGGCTGGCAAACTGACTATCCACGACTTCGGCGCGACGCCGGGCGTGGCGCGCATCCGTATCGAACAGGTTTTTGAAGAGGTGAGCTATGCGTGATGACCGCAGTTTTATCGAATTAAAAGCACGCCAGCGTGCGCATGCGCTGCTGGATGAAGGCAGCTACCGTGAACTTCTCGACCCGTTTGAAGGCGTGATGTCTCCATGGCTGGGCGCGCAGGGCATTGTCCCGCAGGCCGATGACGGCATGGTGGTAGCCAAAGGCACTATCAATGGCAAACCGGCCGTTGTTGTGGCGATTGAAGGCGCATTCCAGGGCGGCAGTATGGGCGAAGTGTCCGGTGCAAAAATGGCGGCGGCGCTGGAGCTGGCGGCGGAAGATAACCGTAACGGCATCCCAACGCAGGCGGTACTGAGCCTGGAAACCGGCGGCGTGCGTTTACAGGAAGCCAACCTCGGCCTGGCGGCGATTGCCGACATTCACGCGGCGATTGTTGACCTGCGTCGTTATACCCCGGTGGTCGGCATTGTGGCCGGTACCGTGGGCTGCTTCGGTGGGATGTCTATCGCCGCGGCGCTGTGTAGCTATCTGATTGTGACCCGCGAAGCGCGTCTCGGCCTGAACGGCCCGCAGGTAATCGAACAGGAAGCCGGGATTGAAGAGTATGACTCCCGCGACCGTCCGTTTATCTGGAGCATGACCGGCGGTGAAGTTCGTTACCAAAGCGGGCTGGTTGAAGCGTTGGTGAACGACGGCGTGAACGCGGTGAAAGCCGCCATGAACGAGGCGCTGGCAAAAGGCGTTCCGGCAAAACATCGCACCGATAACTACGACTGGTATCTCGATCGTCTGAGCCATTTCGACACCCGTAAACAGGCCGATTCAGAACAGATTAAAGCGCTCTTCGCCCGGGAGGTGAAATGATGAGTAACGTAATTAGCCGTGGCGAATTATGGCTGGAAACGTTGGTTCCAGGTGCCAAACGTATTGCTGGGCTGTGCCCGTCCGTACAGGCTGCTGATGGCGAACTGAACGGCGAAACCGTGCGTTTTATTGCCGTTGTTCCGGATGCCCATAACCACTACCCGCGCGCCACCAAAGGCGAAGTGGGTCTGCTGGAAGGCTGGACGTTGGCAAAAGTGGTGAGCGAAACCGTCGCCGCCGATGCCAACAGCGCCGTGAAACGCCCGATTGTGGCGGTGATTGACGTCGCCAGCCAGGCCTATGGTCGTCGTGAAGAAGGTTTTGGTATTCACCAGGCGCTGGCCGGTGCCGCAGCGGCGTATGCCAATGCGCGTCTGGCAGGTCATCCGGTGATTGGCCTTATCGTCGGTAAAGCGATGTCCGGTGCGTTTCTGGCGCACGGCTACCAGGCAAACCGCCTGATCGCGTTTAACGACAAAGGCGTACTGATCCACGCGATGGGCAAAGAGTCCGCGGCGCGCATTACCCTGCGTACCGTTGAAGCGCTGGAAAAACTGGCGGCAACCATTCCGCCGATGGCGTATGACATCAGCAACTACGCCACCCTGGGGCTGCTGGAAAATCTGCTGGATATCAGCAACCCGGATGCTCCATCTGCACAAGATCTGGCGCTGGTGAAAAACACCCTGCAACAGGCCATCAACGACGCTCGTCAGGACCCGACGCTGAAAAGCCGTCTGGGTGCCGACAATCGCCGCAGCTCTGCCCTCGTACGCGAACGCATGCGAGCAAGCTGGTAAGTAAAAAAAGAGACCTGCCGGATGTACGGCTCCGCGGGTGCAGTGACTGCACCCGCGCGGGTTGATGCATCTGAAAAATAATAATCATCGCGTCAGTGCTACTTCTTTTTAGATTACAGGTGAAATATGACTTACGTAATTGTTCATGCTCTTGCTCCGATTTTCGTCATCATGCTGCTGGGATTCTGGGCCGGTAAGGCCAAAATGGTCGACAATAAAAACGTCTCCCTGCTCAATATCTTCGTGATGGACTTTGCTTTACCCGCTGCGCTGTTTAGCGCGACCGTACAAACCCCATGGGCCGGTATCGTGGCTCAGTCGCCGCTGATTGTGGTGCTGACGCTGGCGATGTGGATTACCTACGCCGCCATCTACTTTATGGCGACCAAAGTCTTCAAAAAATCCCCGCAGGATGCCGCCGTGCTGACCCTGACCGTGGCGCTGCCAAACTACGCCGCGCTGGGCCTGCCGATTCTTGGCAGCGTGCTGGGTGAAACGTCTTCGACTTCGCTGTCCGTTGCGGTTTCCATTGCCTGCGGTTCCGTACTGATGACGCCGTTCTGCCTGCTGATCCTCGAACGTGAAAAAGCGCGCGCTGAAGGCGGTAACACCGGTTCTACGCTCTCCATGCTGCCGGTACTGATGTGGCGTTCGATTAAAAAACCTATCGTAATGGGCCCGCTGCTGGGGGTTATCCTCTCCGCGATTGGCATCAAAATGCCGGAACTGGTGCTGGCGGCGATCAAACCGCTGGGTCTGTCTGCTACCGCAGCAGCGCTGTTCCTGACCGGTGTGATCCTCTCTGCGCGTAAACTGCAGATCAACACCGTGGTCATTACCTCGACCATCGCCAAGCTGCTGATTCAACCGGCTATTGCCTGGGGTATCGTACTGATTTTCGGCCTGCATGGTTCCGTGGCGATCACCGCTATCCTGATGATTGCGCTGTCCGCTGGTTTCTTCGGTGTGGTATTCGGTAACCGCTTTGGCGTGCAGTCGCCGGATGCAGAAGCCGTGCTGCTGTTGAGCTCCGTACTGTGTATCCTGTCGCTGCCGCTGTTTATCTCGCTGACTTCAGGAATCTAAATCATGAGCACAACATTACGTCCACACGACCTTATCTGGCTGAATGCGCGCGACGCGCTTGAAGATGTCACGGAATCCTGGGTGGATACCGTCTGGCATAGCGGCCTGCCGGTGGTGGTGCGACGTGATGTTGATGCGCAGGGGCGCATTCCCGTGGGCATCCGCGGGATGAAGCGCGAGCAGCGCGCCGCCGGTTGGGTGAAGGCAGAAGCGGTTGTTCGCGTCTGCACGCCGGAATCGCTGGTGGACCCGCTGTCGTTGCTGCGCTCGCCCTTTATCTCTCAGCCACCGCTTCAGATGGCTTTGTTATTGGCGCAGCAGGCGTGGCCGTGGACGTGGGGCATTACCGGCAGTACCGGCTATGCGCTGGCAACCGGGATCCCGGTTATCCACGCGGCAAGCGATTTGGACCTGCTGCTCCGCGCGCCGCAGCCGCTCTCCCGAGAAGCGCTGGAGAAGTGGCAGCAGCAGCTGGCGGGCGGGCTGTGCCGGGCAGATACCCAGGTGGATACCCAACGCGGCGGCTTTGCCCTCAATGAATGGCTGCGCGATGGAAAAGCATTACTGAAAACCTCGCAGGGGCCGCAGTTGGTTCGCGATCCGTGGGGCAGGGAGGAGTCATGAAAATTCTGTTTACCTTCCCGGGGCAGGGGACGCAGCACGAAGGTATGCTGCAAAACCTTCCGGGGACGGAGTTCGCTCAGGCTCGTGAAGTGCTGGGCGCTGAGGTTGATACGCTTGATACCCCTGAAGCGCTCAAGCATACCCGAGCCGTTCAGCTGTCTCTGCTGATTGCCGGCGTTGCGTGGGCGCGTGAGCTGGAACGTCGTGGCGTGGCACCCGATATCGTCAGCGGGCTGTCCATTGGCGCCTACCCGGCGGCGGTGGTTGCCGGCGCGCTCGATTTTGCCGACGCGCTGACGCTGGTGGCGCTGCGCGGTGACTTAATGGAGCAAGCCTATCCGCACGGCTACGGCCTGACGGCGATTATGGGGCTGACCCTCGCTCAGGTGGAAAGTCTGGTGGCGGGCAGCGGGACGTATATCGCTAACCTGAATGCCGAAACGCAGATTGTGATTGCCGGGCCCGATGACGCGATGGCCGAGGTGGCGAAGCGCGCGATGGCCAAAGGCGCCAGTAAAGCGCCTCGGCTGGCGGTGAGCGTGCCGTCGCACTGTGAGCTATTGGCAGAGCCCGCGCAAAAGCTGGTTGAGGCGTTCAGCCGTGTAACGCTTTCCCGCCCGCGCTACGCTTACCTGAGCGGTAGCACCGGGCGCGTGCTGTGGCAGCCTGAGCGGATTGCTGACGATCTGGCGATGAATATGGCGCGTACGGTGCGCTGGCAGGAGGCGGTTATCTCCGCTAACGAACGTGAAGCACGGCTGGCGATTGAAATGCCGCCCGGTGGCATCCTGACCTGCTTAACGCGGCAGGCGGCGTGGGAAGGGGAGTCAATTTCTCTGGAGCGCAGCGGCGTGGATGTGGCCGTGCACCTGGCGAAACGCCTGCGGGCGTAGCAAGAAGTGCCCGATGGCGCTGCGCTTATCGGGCCTACGGATCGCACTAGTGTAGCCCGGCCGAGCGAAGCGACGCCGGGAGTTCTCCGGATTGTAGGCCGGATAAGACGCAGAGCGTCGCCATCCGGCAATCAGGCATTCTGGTTCTGGGTCAGCGTCCTTGCATACATGCGCCCTTCGGCGGCCAGCGCCAGCAGGCTTGGGTCGCGCTCGCGATTGCGGGCAAAGACAATCGCGATAAGCTGCTGCATCTGATAGGGCTCAGCAAGCTTTTGCAGCTTCACGGTATTCTCATACATCTTCTTCATTCGCCCCGGCATCAAACAGAAACCTACTCCTGCCTGTACCAGACTGAGCATCGAGAAGATGTCGTTTACGCGAGTCACGATTTCCGGCTCAAACCCGGCGATATGAAACGCCTCCTGGAAACCGGCGTAGGTGGCAAACCCTTCTGCCAGCGAGACAAACTTCTCGTTACGATAGTGGCGCAGGTCCGCCTTCATAGTGGCGTCTAGCGTGGCGGACATCGGTGCGGCGAGATAGATATCGTCGTGGAACAGGGGGAGTACTTCGAGGCTGTTACGGTCGATTTCGCTTTCGGAAATGGAGATGAGGATGGCGTCCAGCACGCCGTCTTCCAGCATCTTCAGCAGCGCTTCGTTGGAGCCCATGGTGAGATCCAGTTCCAGGTCCGGGCGGCGCAGCTTCATGCCCATAATCAAGTGCGGCACCGTCTCCAGCGTCAGCGAGTAAAGCGTACCGACGCGTAAACGGCCCTGGCCGACGCCTGCCGTTTTGCGCGTCTCTTCCAGACCGCGCTCCATCAACTGGCTGACTTCCTGGCAGTACTCCAGCAGCGTCCATGCCGCGGGCTGGGCGATAAGATTACGCCCTTTGTGCACGAACAGCGGACAACGAACGTTCTCTTCCAGCGTGTGCAGCGCCCGGTGCACGCTGACGCCGCTGATGTTCAGCGCCTCGGCGGTGCGGGCGATATTGCCCTTCTCCATAAAGGTCATGAAGATGGTCAGTTTGCGGAAGGTAATATCGTCGGTGATTGACAGGTTCATCGCCCGCTCCCGTGGCTTAGTCGTTTTGCATCATCTGCTCAAGCTGTTCCTGCGCCTCAAGCCATGCCATTTCGCATTCTTCCAGCCCGGACTTGGCGCTGGCCTGAAGCTGCAAGCATTCGGTCATTTCGGCTTTACGACCAGGTTCATACAGGCCGCTGTCGCCGAGCTTCTCTTCTGCTTTTGCCAGTTGGGCGTTGAGCTTCTCCATCTCTTTTTCCAGACGGGTAATCTCTTTACGCAGCGGCTGCGTTAGGGTGCGCAGTTCTGCTTCGCGGCGCTTCTGGTCTTTACGTGATTGAGCGCTGTTGGCGTTATTCTCTTTCGGCGTGTCGTCGGCCTGGTTTTCCAGCTTCTGCACGTCGCTCAGCCACTGCTGATAATCTTCCAGGTCGCCGTCGAACGGTTCGACCTTCTTATCATGCACCAGATAGAGATCGTCGGTGGTGGAGCGAATCAGGTGACGGTCGTGCGAGACCACAACCAGCGCGCCTTCGAAGTCGATTAATGCTTCGGTCAGCGCCTGACGCATGTCGAGGTCAAGGTGGTTGGTCGGTTCATCGAGCAGCAGCAGGTTCGGACGCTGCCAGACGATCAGCGCCAGCACCAGACGCGCTTTCTCGCCGCCGGAGAAGCGGGCGGTCTGCTCGGTGACTTTATCGCCCTGGAAGCCGAAGCCGCCGAGGTAGTCACGCAGCTTCTGTTCGAGCTCCTGCGGTGCCATACGTGCCAGATGCTGCAACGGGGATTCATCCGCGCGCAGGAATTCCAGCTGATGCTGGGCGAAGTAGCCGAGCTTGATGCCTTTGGCGAGGCCGATTTCACCGTGCAGCGGCTCAAGTTCGCCCGCCAGTAGTTTAATCAGCGTCGACTTACCCGCGCCGTTACGGCCCAACAGGCCGATGCGCGAGCCCGGTACCAGGTTCAGCTTAATAGATTCCAGAATCGTGCGGTCACCGTAGCCGGCACTCACCTTTTCCATCTTCAGCAGCGGGTTCGGCAGGCTTTCTGGCGCGCGGAAGCTGAAGTGGAACGGGTTATCGACGTGGGCTGGGGCAATCAGCTCCATGCGCTCAAGCATCTTGATACGGCTCTGCGCCTGTTTGGCCTTGGTAGCCTTGGCACGGAAACGGTCGATATAGCTTTGCAGATGCGCCACGCGCTCCTGCTGGCTTTCGTACATCGCCTGCTGCTGAGCCAGGCGGGTGGCACGCTGCACTTCAAACGAGCTGTAGTTGCCGGTGTACTCGAACATGGTTTCCTGTTCGATATGAATAATTTTGTCGATAACCGGGTCAAGGAAGTCGCGGTCGTGGGAAATCAGAATCAGCGTGCCCTGATAGCTTTTGAGCCATCTTTCCAGCCAAATAACCGCATCGAGGTCGAGGTGGTTTGTCGGTTCATCGAGCAGCAGCAGGTCGGAGCGGCAAATCAGCGCCTGCGCCAGGTTAAGACGCATACGCCAGCCGCCTGAGAAGTCGCTGACCGGGCGATCGAGTTGTTCGTTGCTGAAGCCGAGGCCGTGCAGCAGGCTGGAGGCACGAGAGCGGATAGTCCACGCATCAATCGCGTCCAGCTTGCCGTGAACGGTGGCGATGGCGTGGCCATCATCGCGCTCGTTGGCGTCATTAAGCTGAGCTTCGAGCTGGCGGTATTCGCGGTCACCGTCAATGACATACTCCAGAGCAGGCTGCGGCAGCGCAGGGGTTTCCTGGTTTACCCACGCCAGCTGCCAGCTGCTCGGATAGGTAAAGTTGCCGCCGTCGGCGCTTATCTCGTTTTTCAGCAGCGCGAGCAGCGTGGATTTGCCGCAGCCGTTTTTGCCCACCAGGCCGACTTTCTGCCCTGGGTTGATGGTGGCCGATGCGTTATCCAGCAGGACACGCACGCCGCGACGAATTTGTAACGAGGAGAAAACAATCATAAGGCGCCGTATGTTCTGAATATGTTAAATTGTCATTGTGGTAATGTAGTGTGGTAAGCGAATCGCAGACCGGGCCGCAATGGTAGCCCAAAACGATGACTATACACAAAATCATTCAGGTTGCGTCCCGCTACCAGAAAGAGGATGTGATTGACGCCCGGGAGGGGAATGATGTCACAGACGGCGAAAGTCCTGCTTGTCTATGCCCATCCGGAATCACAGGACTCGGTGGCTAACCGGGTTTTGCTCAAACCGGCTTCGCAGTTAAGCAACGTAACCGTGCACGATCTCTACGCGCACTACCCTGATTTTTTTATCGATATCCCTCGCGAGCAGGCGCTGCTGCGCGAGCATGATGTTATCGTGTTTCAGCACCCTCTCTATACCTACAGCTGCCCGTCGCTCTTGAAAGAGTGGCTGGACCGCGTGCTTAGCCGTGGTTTTGCCAGCGGCATCGGGGGAAACCATCTGGAAGGGAAGTACTGGCGTAGCGTGATTACCACCGGGGAACCGGAAAGCGCTTACCGCCATGACGGGCTCAATCGCTACCCGATGAGCGATATCCTGCGTCCGTTCGAACTGACGGCCGCCATGTGCCATATGCACTGGCTGAGCCCAATCATCATCTACTGGGCGCGGCGTCAGCCGCCCGATGAGCTGGCAAACCATGCGAAAGCCTATGCCGACTGGCTAGCAGCGCCGATAACGGCAGGGGGGCGATGATGGAAGGTTCTGATTTATTACTGGCTGGAGTGCTATTTCTTTTCGCGGCGGTGGCCGCGGTGCCACTGGCAGCGCGGCTGGGTATCGGCGCGGTATTAGGTTATCTGCTGGCGGGGATCGCCATCGGCCCGTGGGGGCTCGGCTTTATCAGCGACGTGGATGAAATTCTCCACTTCTCTGAACTGGGCGTGGTGTTCCTGATGTTTATCATCGGCCTGGAACTGAACCCGGCCAAACTGTGGCAGCTACGGCGCCCCATCTTTGGCATCGGTGCGGCGCAGGTGATTTTCAGCGCGGCGATCCTCGGCGGGCTATTGATGCTCACCCACTTCTCCTGGCAGGCGGCGGTGATTGGCGGGATTGGCCTTGCCATGTCATCGACCGCAATGGCGCTGCAGCTGATGCGTGAGAAGGGAATGAACCGCAGCGAATCCGGGCAGCTTGGCTTCTCGGTGCTGTTGTTCCAGGACCTGGCGGTGATCCCAGCGCTGGCGCTGGTGCCGCTGCTGGCCGGTGCCGGTGACGAACATTTTGACTGGCAGACCGTCGGCTTAAAGGTGCTGGCCTTCGGCGGCATGCTGATTGGCGGGCGCTACCTGCTGCGCCCGGTATTTCGTTTTATCGCCAGCTCCGGGGTGCGCGAAGTCTTTACCGCCGCCACGCTGTTGCTGGTGCTGGGATCGGCGCTGTTTATGGACGCGCTGGGGCTGTCGATGGCGCTGGGCACCTTTATCGCTGGCGTCCTGCTGGCGGAAAGTGAATATCGCCACGAGCTGGAAATTGCCATCGAACCGTTTAAAGGGCTGCTGCTGGGGCTATTCTTTATCTCGGTGGGAATGTCACTCAATCTCGGCGTGCTCTACACCCATCTGCTGGTGGTGATTGGTTGCGTGGCGCTGCTGGTGGCGGTGAAAACGCTGGTGCTGTATCTGCTGGCGCATCTGCACGGTATGCGCAGCTCCGAGCGGATGCAGTTTGCCGGCGTGTTGAGCCAGGGCGGTGAGTTTGCCTTTGTGCTTTTCTCTGCTGCCTCGTCGTTCAAAGTCTTTAAGGGCGACCAGATGTCGCTGTTGCTGGTGGTGGTGACGCTGTCGATGATGACCACGCCGCTGCTAATGAAGCTCGTCGACCTCACGCTGTCGCGCCGCTTTAACGGGCCGGAAGAGGAAGACGAAGCGCCGTGGGTGGATGACGATAAGCCGCAGGTGATTGTGGTGGGCTTCGGTCGCTTTGGGCAGGTGATTGGTCGCTTATTGATGGCTAACAAGCTACGAATCACCGTACTGGAGCGTGACATCAGCGCGGTTAATCTGATGCGCAAATACGGCTATAAGGTTTACTACGGCGATGCAACCCAGGTTGAATTGCTGCGTTCGGCAGGTGCCGAGCAGGCGCAGTCTATAGTGATCACCTGCAACGAGCCGGAAGATACCATGAAGCTGGTGGAAATCTGCCAGCAGAACTTCCCGCATCTGAACATTATGGCCCGTGCGCGAGGACGTGTGGAGGCGCACGAACTGCTGCAGGCGGGCGTGGTACAGTTTTCCCGTGAGACCTTTTCCAGTGCGCTGGAACTGGGGCGCAAGGCGCTTATCTCCACCGGTATGCACCCGCATCAGGCGCAGCGCGCGCAGCTGCACTTCAAGCGGCTGGATATGCGTATGCTGCGAGAGCTGATGCCGGTCCATAGCGATACTCAACAAATTTCTCGCGTGCGGGAAGCGCGACGAGAGCTGGAGGAGATCTTCCAGCGCGAAATGCAACAAGAGCGGCGGCAGCTGGATGGCTGGGACGAATTTGAATAGAAGGTGAGTATGGCGGTACGTAAACGTTTTATCGCGGGCGCGAAGTGCCCGTCGTGTCAGGCCCAGGATTCAATGGCGATGTGGCGCGAGAATAATATCGATGTGGTTGAGTGCGTTAAGTGCGGACACCAGATGCGGGAGGCTGATAAAGAAGCCCGCGAACACGTTCGCAAAGAGGAACAAGTGATCGGTATTTTTCATCCGGAGTAGCGATCCGTGCTGTCTTTTTTTAAGCTTATGGGTACACGGGTGTAGAATTCCGCTACAATCTGCGCCACTAAAATATTCCCATGCTCAGGAGATATCATGAAAGTAGCAAAAGACCTGGTGGTCAGCCTGGCCTATCAGGTACGTACAGAAGACGGTGTATTGGTTGATGAGTCTCCGGTAAGTGCACCGCTTGACTACCTGCATGGTCACGGTTCCCTGATCTCCGGCCTGGAAAACGCGCTGGATGGTCACGAAGTTGGTGATAAATTCGACGTTGCTGTTCAAGCTAACGACGCTTACGGTCAGTACGACGAAAACCTGGTGCAGCGTGTTCCTAAAGACGTCTTCATGGGCGTTGACGAACTGCAGGTTGGCATGCGCTTCCTGGCTGAAACTGACCAGGGTCCAGTACCGGTTGAAATCACCGAAGTTGAAGACGACCACGTTGTGGTTGACGGCAACCACATGCTGGCTGGCCAGAACCTGAAGTTCAACGTTGAAGTTGTTGCTATCCGCGAAGCGACCGAAGAAGAACTGGCTCACGGCCACGTTCACGGTGCGAATGGTCACGACCACGATCATGATCATGACCACGACGGTTGCTGCGGCGGTCACGGCCATGACCACGGTCACGACCACGGCGGCGAAGGCTGCTGCGGCGGTGGCGGTAAAGGCCACGGCGGCTGCGGCTGCCACTAATCCCTCTCGTTCTTTAGAACGATGGAGACAAAAAAAGCGGGGAATACCCGCTTTTTTTTACGCCTCAATAATGAGGTGGTGGCGTCTCTTCAGACTGTGACGCCATGTTTGACGGCTGGCTGGCCTTGAGCTTTTCGGTCAGCAGGCGTAGATGCTCGCGCAGCTTCGCCATCTCCATCTCGTGCGCTGTGACCGTCATGTTAAGGTCATCAATGGTGATCTCCTGAAAGGCCAGACGGCTTTCAAGCTCAGCCAGACGCGCTTCGATAGTCGTTTCCTGCATGATGTCCTCTCTACTGTTATCACCGCAATCGCGGCGGATTCTACGCAACTTTGCCCGACCGCGCAGCCTCTCATTGCGACGCTGGAAACTAATTTAAACAAAAAGAGTCTGAAAAGAGTCGATATGAGAAGCGTTCATATGTAGATTTCCTCTACAACGTTCTATAGTACGCTTCTCATTTAGTTAACATTGGGGCGAGAGGCCCCGGCCCTGGAGAGATGGATGAAATCACTGTTTAAAGTAACGCTTCTGGCAACCACAATGGCCGTTGCACTGAATGCACCTCTGACCTTCGCAGCAGACGCTGCTAAAGCTGCTCCAGCTGCGGACGCGAAAGCGGCTCCGGCAGCAGACAGCAAAGCTGCATTCAAAAATGACGACCAAAAATCTGCCTATGCACTGGGCGCATCGCTGGGTCGTTACATGGAAAACTCTCTGAAAGAACAGGAAAAACTGGGCATCAAACTGGATAAAGACCAGCTGATCGCCGGTGTTCAGGACGCGTTTGCTGATAAGAGCAAGCTGTCCGATCAAGAGATCGAACAAACTCTGCAGGCGTTTGAAACTCGCGTGAAGACCTCCGCTCAGGCGAAGATGGAAAAAGACGCGGCTGATAATGAAGCAAAAGGTAAGGCTTTCCGCGACAAGTTCGCCAAAGAGAAAGGCGTGAAAACCGCTAAATCCGGCCTGCTGTACAAGGTAGAGAAAGAAGGTACCGGCGACGCGCCGAAAGACAGCGACACCGTTGTGGTTAACTACAAAGGTACCCTGATCGACGGTAAAGAGTTCGATAACTCTTACACCCGCGGTGAACCTCTCTCCTTCCGTCTGGACGGCGTTATCCCAGGCTGGACCGAAGGTCTGAAAAACATCAAGAAGGGCGGTAAAATCCAGCTGGTTATCCCACCGGATCTGGCTTACGGCAAAACCGGCGTTCCGGGTATTCCGGCTAACTCCACCCTGGTCTTCGATGTTGAACTGTTAGACATCAAACCGGCACCGAAAGCCGATGCGCAGCCAGACGCTGCACCGGCTGATAAAGCGGCCGAAGCCAGCAAAAAATAAGATAGCGAAAGCCGCCGCCCAATGGGCGGCGGCTTTTTATTATCTACAGGATATAATTAATGCTGGAAAGCGCCTTATGCGCTGTATTACTTTAGATGCCCCTAATAGTGATGAGCCTGCCCTGACAACATAACGACAGGCTCCTGAAAAGGAGTGCTTTTTTTCATGTCCAGGTCGCTTTTAACCAACGAAACCAGTGAACTTGATTTACTGGATCAACGTCCTTTCGATCAAACTGACTTCGATATTCTAAAATCCTACGAAGCGGTTGTGGACGGGTTGGCGATGCTCATTGGTTCCCACTGCGAAATCGTGTTGCATTCACTTCAGGATCTAAAATGCTCGGCAATACGCATCGCGAACGGCGAACATACCGGGCGTAAAATCGGTTCTCCGATTACCGATCTTGCGCTGCGCATGCTGCATGATATGACCGGGGCAGATAGCAGCGTTTCCAAATGCTATTTTACTCGCGCCAAAAGCGGCGTATTGATGAAGTCCGTCACCATCGCAATCCGTAACCGCGATCACCGGGTTATCGGCTTACTGTGCATTAACATGAACCTCGATGTCCCGTTCTCGCAGATCATGAACACCTTTATTCCGCCGGAAACGCCGGAAGTCGGTTCTGCGGTTAACTTCGCTTCCTCCGTTGAGGACCTGGTCACCCAGACGCTGGAGTTCACTATCGAAGAGGTGAATGCCGATCGCAACGTTTCCAATAACGCCAAGAATCGCCAGATCGTGCTTAATCTTTATGAGAAAGGCATCTTTGACATCAAGGATGCGATTAACCAGGTAGCCGATCGTCTGAACATCTCCAAACACACCGTCTATCTCTACATTCGTCAGTTCAAGAGCGGTGATTTCCTGGGGCAAGATAAGTAATGCGTTTTGCTCTGATGGTGACCGGCCCCGCCTATGGCACTCAGCAGGCCAGCAGCGCGCTGCAGTTTGCTAAAGCCGCGCTGGCGGAAGGTCACGAGATAGCCTGCGTATTTTTCTATCGGGAAGGGGTCTATAACGCCAATCAGCTGACCTCACCCGCCAGCGATGAATTCGATTTGGTCCGCGCATGGCAGTCACTACACGACGAAAATGGCGTAGCGCTTCACATCTGCGTGGCCGCTGCGCTGCGTCGTGGCGTTACTGATGAAACCGAGGCCCGACAGCTTGGTCTGGCAACGTTCAATCTCCAGCCCGGTTTTTCGCTGAGTGGATTAGGCTCACTGGCCGAAGCCGCGCTGACCTGCGATCGAATGGTACAGTTCTGATGAAACGAGTTGCGTTTGTTTTTTCCTCCGCTCCGCACGGCAGTAGCGCCGGCAGGGAAGGGCTGGATGCGCTACTGGCGACATCAGCCCTGAGCGAAGACCTTGGCGTGTTTTTTGTGGGCGATGGCGTGTTTCAGCTACTCAGCCAGCAGCAGCCGGGCGTTATTCTCGCTCGCGACTACATTGCCACCTTCAAGCTGCTCTCGCTCTACGATATCGAAAATTGCTGGATCTGCGCGGCATCCCTGCGTGAGCGCGGACTGACGGCAGAGACGACGTTTGTCACCGACGTTGAACCGCTGGAAGCCGATGCGCTGCGCCAGTGTCTTAACGACTACGATGTGATCCTGCGCTTTTGAGGCCCTCATGCTGCATACGCTACGCACCTCTCCCTGGCATGCCGACATTAGCGGAATGACCCGCCTGATGGACGACGGCGATGACCTGTTGCTGATCGCCGATGGCGTGCTGGCCGCAGTTGAAAACAGCCGCTTTCTTGAAATTCTCCGCGCCGCCCCCATATCCATCTACGTGTTGAATGACGATGTGCAAGCACGCGGTCTTTGTGCTCAAATTTCGAGCGATGTCATCATGGTCAGCTATACTGACTTCGTCAGGTTAACGGTAAAACACGCCGCTCAGATCGCCTGGTAGCATCTTTGCCGTTGTATATTTCTTGACACCCTTTCGGCATGGCCCTAAAATTTCGCGTCCTCATATTATATGAGGCGATTTATTACGTGTTTACGAAGCAAAAGCTAAAACCAGGAGCTATTTAATGGCAACAGTTAACCAGCTGGTTCGCAAACCACGTGCTCGCAAAGTTGCAAAAAGCAACGTGCCTGCACTGGAAGCCTGCCCGCAGAAACGTGGTGTATGTACCCGTGTATATACCACCACTCCTAAGAAACCAAACTCCGCACTGCGTAAAGTATGCCGTGTGCGTTTGACTAACGGTTTTGAAGTTACCTCCTACATCGGTGGTGAAGGTCACAACCTGCAGGAACACTCCGTGATCCTGATCCGTGGCGGTCGTGTAAAAGACCTTCCGGGTGTTCGTTACCACACCGTTCGTGGTGCGCTTGACTGCTCCGGCGTTAAAGACCGTAAGCAAGCTCGCTCCAAGTACGGCGTGAAGCGTCCTAAGGCTTAATGGTTCTCCGTTAAGTAAGGCCAAACGTTTTATATTAATGTCAAACTCTTTGAGTTTTGGACAATCCTGAATTAACAACGGAGTATTTCCATGCCACGTCGTCGCGTCATTGGTCAGCGTAAAATCCTGCCAGATCCTAAGTTCGGATCAGAACTGCTGGCTAAATTTGTCAACATTCTGATGGTAGATGGTAAAAAATCTACTGCAGAATCAATCGTATACAGCGCGCTGGAGACCCTGGCTCAGCGTTCTGGTAAAAATGAACTGGAAGCATTCGAAGTTGCGCTCGAAAACGTGCGCCCAACTGTCGAAGTTAAGTCCCGCCGCGTAGGTGGTTCTACTTATCAGGTTCCAGTTGAAGTTCGTCCGGTCCGTCGTAATGCTCTGGCAATGCGTTGGATCGTTGAAGCTGCTCGTAAACGCGGTGATAAATCCATGGCTCTGCGCCTGGCGAACGAACTTTCTGACGCTGCAGACAACAAAGGTACTGCAGTTAAGAAACGTGAAGACGTTCACCGTATGGCAGAAGCCAACAAGGCGTTCGCACACTACCGTTGGTAATCCCTTCGGAGTATTAGTCACCAGGCGGGCGCTTCAGCGAAGCTGCCCGCTTTGGGTTACTTAACTGAACGCCTAAAAAGATAAACGAGGAATCAAATGGCTCGTACAACACCCATCGCACGCTACCGTAATATCGGTATCAGTGCGCACATCGACGCCGGTAAAACCACTACTACCGAACGTATTCTGTTCTACACCGGTGTAAACCACAAAATCGGTGAAGTTCACGACGGCGCCGCTACCATGGACTGGATGGAGCAGGAGCAGGAACGTGGTATTACCATCACTTCCGCAGCAACTACTGCATTCTGGTCTGGTATGGCTAAGCAGTATGAACCGCACCGCGTAAACATCATCGACACCCCGGGGCACGTTGACTTCACTATCGAAGTAGAACGTTCCATGCGTGTTCTTGACGGTGCGGTAATGGTTTACTGCGCAGTTGGTGGTGTTCAGCCACAGTCTGAAACCGTATGGCGTCAGGCTAACAAATATAAAGTTCCACGTATTGCGTTCGTTAACAAAATGGACCGTATGGGTGCGAACTTCCTGAAAGTTGTTGGTCAGATCAAAACCCGTCTGGGCGCGAACCCTGTTCCGCTGCAGCTGGCAATTGGTGCTGAAGAAGGTTTCACCGGTGTTGTTGACCTGGTGAAAATGAAAGCCATCAACTGGAACGAAGAAGACGCAGGCGTTACCTTCACTTATGAAGATATCCCAGCAGACATGCAGGACCTGGCTGACGAATGGCACCAGAACCTGATCGAGTCCGCTGCAGAAGCTTCAGAAGAGCTGATGGAGAAATACCTGGGTGGTGAAGAACTGACTGAAGAAGAGATCAAAAAAGCTCTGCGTCAGCGCGTTCTGAACAACGAAATCATCCTGGTAACCTGTGGTTCTGCGTTCAAGAACAAAGGTGTTCAGGCGATGCTGGATGCGGTAATTGATTACCTGCCATCCCCAATCGACGTACCTGCGATCAATGGTATCCTGGACGACGGTAAAGACACTCCGGCAGAACGTCACGCAAGCGACGATGAGCCGTTCTCTGCACTGGCGTTCAAAATTGCTACCGACCCGTTTGTTGGTAACTTGACCTTCTTCCGTGTGTATTCTGGTGTGGTTAACTCTGGTGATACCGTACTGAACTCCGTGAAAACTGCACGTGAGCGTTTCGGCCGTATCGTACAGATGCACGCTAACAAACGTGAAGAGATCAAAGAAGTTCGCGCGGGCGACATCGCTGCTGCAATCGGTCTGAAAGACGTAACTACCGGTGACACTCTGTGTGACCCAGATGCGCCTATCATTCTGGAACGTATGGAATTCCCAGAGCCGGTAATCTCCATCGCAGTAGAACCAAAAACCAAAGCTGACCAGGAAAAAATGGGTCTGGCTCTGGGCCGTCTGGCTAAAGAAGACCCATCATTCCGCGTATGGACTGATGAAGAATCTAACCAGACCATTATCGCCGGTATGGGTGAACTGCACCTCGACATCATCGTTGACCGTATGAAACGTGAATTCAACGTTGAAGCGAACGTCGGTAAACCTCAGGTTGCTTACCGCGAAGCGATTCGCGCGAAAGTTACCGATATCGAAGGTAAGCACGCTAAGCAGTCTGGTGGTCGCGGTCAGTACGGTCATGTTGTTATCGACATGTACCCACTGGAGCCGGGTTCTAACCCGAAAGGCTACGAATTCATCAACGACATTAAAGGTGGTGTAATCCCTGGTGAATACATCCCAGCCGTTGATAAAGGTATCCAGGAACAGCTGAAATCTGGCCCGCTGGCTGGTTACCCGGTTGTTGACATGGGTGTTCGTCTGCACTTCGGTTCTTACCATGACGTTGACTCCTCTGAACTGGCGTTTAAACTGGCAGCTTCTCTGGCGTTTAAAGACGGCTTTAAGAAAGCGAAACCAGTTCTGCTTGAGCCTATCATGAAGGTTGAAGTAGAGACTCCTGAAGAGAACACTGGTGACGTTATCGGTGACTTGAGCCGCCGTCGTGGTATGCTCAAAGGTCAGGAATCCAACGTGACTGGCGTTGTGATCCACGCTGAAGTTCCGCTGTCCGAAATGTTCGGTTATGCAACTCAGCTGCGTTCACTGACCAAAGGCCGTGCTTCTTACTCCATGGAGTTCCTGAAGTACGACGATGCGCCGAACAACGTTGCTCAGGCCGTTATTGAAGCCCGTGGTAAATAATCCACAGGATTAAAACCTAAGTCCCGTGCTCTCTCCAAAGGGGAGAGCACTATAGTAAGGAATATAGCCGTGTCTAAAGAAAAATTTGAACGTACAAAACCGCACGTTAACGTCGGCACCATCGGCCACGTTGACCACGGTAAAACTACCCTGACTGCTGCAATCACTACCGTACTGGCTAAAACCTACGGCGGTGCTGCTCGTGCTTTCGACCAGATCGATAACGCACCAGAAGAAAAAGCTCGTGGTATCACCATCAACACTTCCCACGTTGAATATGACACCCCGACTCGCCACTACGCACACGTAGACTGCCCAGGCCACGCCGACTATGTTAAAAACATGATCACCGGTGCTGCGCAGATGGACGGCGCGATCCTGGTTGTTGCTGCGACTGATGGCCCTATGCCACAGACTCGTGAGCACATCCTGCTGGGTCGTCAGGTAGGCGTTCCTTACATCATCGTGTTCCTGAACAAATGTGACATGGTTGATGACGAAGAGCTGCTGGAACTGGTTGAAATGGAAGTTCGTGAACTTCTGTCCCAGTACGACTTCCCAGGTGATGACACCCCAATCATCCGTGGTTCTGCTCTGAAAGCGCTGGAAGGCGAAGCAGAGTGGGAAGCGAAAATCATCGAACTGGCTGGCTTCCTGGATTCTTACATCCCAGAACCAGAACGTGCTATCGACAAGCCGTTCCTGCTGCCAATCGAAGACGTATTCTCCATCTCCGGTCGTGGTACCGTTGTTACCGGTCGTGTAGAACGCGGTATCATCAAAGTTGGTGAAGAAGTTGAAATCGTTGGTATCAAAGAGACTGCTAAGTCTACCTGTACCGGCGTTGAAATGTTCCGCAAACTGCTGGACGAAGGCCGTGCTGGTGAGAACGTTGGTGTTCTGCTGCGTGGTATCAAACGTGAAGAAATCGAACGTGGTCAGGTTCTGGCTAAGCCAGGCTCTATCAAGCCGCACACCAAGTTCGAATCTGAAGTGTACATTCTGTCCAAAGACGAAGGCGGCCGTCATACTCCGTTCTTCAAAGGCTACCGTCCACAGTTCTACTTCCGTACTACTGACGTGACCGGTACCATCGAACTGCCAGAAGGCGTTGAGATGGTAATGCCAGGCGACAACATCAAGATGGTTGTGACTCTGATCCACCCAATCGCGATGGACGACGGTCTGCGTTTCGCAATCCGTGAAGGCGGCCGTACTGTAGGTGCGGGCGTTGTTGCTAAAGTAATGAGCTAATTATTTATTAATTAGTTTTGCACTTGAAAAGGGCACTTCGGTGCCCTTTTTGCTTTTTTGGTATTTGTCCCGGCAATATTTTCCGCACGATTTGATCCCTTATTTCACGTGACTTCCCGCGTCTGGCTATTGTAATCATAATTATTCTCACTTACACTTTGTTCAGAAATTGAACGGGAGTGGTTATGTACGTTTGTTTGTGTAATGGCGTCAGCGATAAAAAAATTCGCCAGGCAGTACGCCAGTTTCATCCGCAGTCTTTCCAGCAATTAAGAAAATGCATTCCTATTGGAAATCAATGTGGTAAGTGCGTCCGCGCTGCGCGAGAGGTGATGGAAGACGAATTAATGCAAATGCCAGAGTTCAAAGAGATCGCCTAAGCTCGGATTTCTTTTTTGACATCCCTGTAGCCCGTTCTACGCTTCAATAAGTGGAAGCGGAGGGTCTATATAATGAAAGGTGATGTTAAGATAATAAATTATCTCAATAAATTATTGGGAAACGAGCTTGTCGCAATCAACCAATACTTTCTCCATGCGAGAATGTTCAAAAACTGGGGCCTGATGCGCCTCAACGATATTGAATACCACGAATCCATTGATGAAATGAAACACGCCGATCAGTACATCGAGCGTATTCTGTTTCTTGAAGGGATCCCTAATCTGCAGGACCTTGGCAAGCTGCATATCGGCGAAGATGTCGAAGAGATGCTGCAGTCTGACTTAAAGCTTGAACTGGACGGCGCGAAGGATCTGCGTGAAGCCATTGCCTACGCTGATAGTGTCCATGACTACGTCAGCCGCGATATGTTGATTACTATCCTCACCGAGGAAGAGCATCACATTGACTGGCTGGAGACCGAACTGGATCTGATCGGCAAAATTGGTCTGCAGAACTACTTACAGTCGCAAATCAAGGTTGAAGGCTAAAAGCCGATACGCCTGCCATAATAAAACCCGCCGCTCCCAGAAATGGTCCAAATGGCAGCGGGTTTTTTATATTCTCCGCCTGATGTAGCCACAGCGCTTTCCCCACAATAAAGGCACACGCCAGCAGTGTAGCTACCAACACAAGCAGCGGTAGAGATTGCCAGCCGTGCCAGGCGCCGAGTGCCGCCACATACTTCACGTCACCATACCCTAAGCCTTCACGGTGCCGCAGTGCGCGGTATCCCCAGTAAAAGAGTGCCATCGTGCAATAGCCTGCAATCGCTCCCCATAACGCTTCGTTACTTCTTGTTGGGTTCAGGCAGAGCTGGCTCAAGAGCCCGCCCCAAAGAAGAGGGCAGGTGAAGGCGTCACGTAAAAAACCGGTGCGGTAGTCTTGCCAACACAGGATGACGTTGAGTACGGCATAGAGAAGATAGAAGGGGAGGGCCGGAAGCATCATTTTGGTTTCCATAAGGGGCTATGCCGGCAGTGTGCGAGGTGAAGGGAAGAGCGGCAACAGCTGATGTGCCTTTTCACGATACGCTATCCAGACGAACACGCACCGTTGCCCTTTGTGCAGCAATTATGCGAACTGCCTTCCGGGCTTTGCTGACTAATTTATAAACGCGACTTGCTTAGTATGGGTATACGTGTATAATGCGCGGGCTTGTCTAATATAGACAGCGGTTCAATATGAACCACCGGTACTGCGTAAGCGATACCAGACAATGTTCCCAATTGGGGAACTCTGTAAGAACGGTTACACTCTCCCATCAATCGTAATGGGTTTGAGGAGTAACTATTTCGTCTATAAAATAATTGGAGCTCTGGTCTCATGCAGAACCAAAGAATCCGTATCCGCCTGAAAGCGTTTGATCATCGTCTGATCGATCAATCAACCGCGGAAATCGTCGAGACTGCTAAGCGCACTGGTGCGCAAGTCCGTGGTCCGATCCCGCTGCCGACCCGCAAAGAGCGCTTTACCGTTCTGATCTCCCCGCACGTCAACAAAGACGCGCGTGATCAGTACGAAATTCGCACTCACAAGCGTCTGGTTGACATCGTTGAGCCAACTGAAAAAACCGTTGATGCTCTGATGCGTCTGGACCTGGCTGCCGGTGTAGACGTGCAGATCAGCCTGGGTTAATCAGGTCATCGAGCGATTGAGAGGTTGATACAATGATTGGTTTAGTCGGTAAAAAAGTGGGTATGACCCGCATCTTCACTGAAGATGGCGTTTCTATCCCAGTAACCGTTATCGAAGTTGAAGCAAACCGCGTTACTCAGATCAAAGATCTGGCTAACGATGGCTATCGCGCTGTTCAGGTTACCACTGGTGCTAAAAAAGCTAACCGTGTAACCAAGCCGGAAGCTGGTCACTTCGCTAAAGCTGGCGTAGAAGCTGGCCGCGGCCTGTGGGAGTTCCGTCTGGCAGATGGTGAAGAATACACCGTTGGTCAGGACATTAGCGTTGAACTGTTTGCTGACGTTAAAAAAGTTGACGTAACCGGTACCTCTAAAGGTAAAGGTTTCGCTGGTACCGTTAAGCGCTGGAACTTCCGTACCCAGGACGCTACTCACGGTAACTCCTTGTCTCACCGCGTTCCGGGTTCTATCGGTCAGAACCAGACTCCGGGCAAAGTGTTCAAAGGCAAGAAAATGGCAGGTCAGATGGGTAACGAACGTGTCACCGTTCAGAGCCTTGACGTAGTACGCGTTGACGCTGAGCGCAACCTGCTGCTGGTTAAAGGTGGTGTTCCGGGTGCGACCGGTTGCGACCTGATCGTTAAACCAGCTGTGAAGGCGTAAGGGGATAGCAATGGAATTAGTATTGAAAGACGCGCAGAGCGCGCTGACTGTTTCCGAAACTACCTTCGGTCGTGATTTCAACGAAGCGCTGGTTCACCAGGTTGTTGTTGCTTATGCAGCTGGTGCTCGTCAGGGTACTCGTGCTCAGAAGACTCGTGCTGAAGTAACTGGTTCAGGCAAAAAGCCATGGCGCCAGAAAGGTACCGGCCGTGCGCGTTCAGGTTCTATCAAGAGCCCGATCTGGCGTTCAGGTGGCGTGACCTTCGCTGCTCGTCCACAGGACCACAGTCAAAAAGTTAACAAAAAGATGTACCGCGGCGCGCTGAAAAGCATCCTGTCCGAACTGGTACGTCAGGATCGTCTGATCGTTGTCGAATCATTCTCTGTTGAAGCGCCTAAAACTAAGCTGCTGGCACAGAAACTGAAAGACATGGCTCTGGAAGATGTGCTGATCATCACCGGTGAGCTGGACGAAAACCTGTTCCTGGCTGCGCGCAACCTGCACAAGGTTGACGTACGCGATGCAACTGGTATCGACCCGGTTAGCCTGATCGCCTTCGACAAAGTCGTAATGACTGCTGATGCTGTTAAGCAAGTTGAGGAGATGCTGGCATGATTCGTGAAGAACGTCTGCTGAAGGTGCTGCGCGCACCGCACGTTTCTGAAAAAGCGTCTACTGCGATGGAAAAAACCAATACCATCGTTCTCAAAGTTGCCAAAGACGCGACCAAAGCAGAAATCAAAGCTGCTGTGCAGAAACTGTTTGAAGTCGAAGTCGAAGTCGTTAACACCCTGGTAGTTAAAGGGAAAGTTAAACGTCACGGACAGCGTATCGGTCGTCGTAGCGACTGGAAAAAAGCTTACGTCACCCTGAAGGAAGGCCAGAATCTGGACTTCGTCGGCGGCGCTGAGTAAGTCGGAGGAGTAATACAATGGCAGTTGTTAAATGTAAACCGACATCTCCGGGTCGTCGCCACGTCGTTAAAGTGGTCAACCCAGAGCTGCACAAGGGCAAACCTTTTGCTCCGCTGGTTGAAAAAAACAGCAAATCCGGTGGTCGTAACAACAATGGCCGCATCACCACTCGTCACATCGGTGGTGGTCACAAGCAGGCTTACCGTATTGTTGACTTCAAACGCAACAAAGACGGTATCCCGGCAATTGTTGAACGTCTTGAGTACGATCCGAACCGCTCCGCGAACATCGCGCTGGTTCTGTACAAAGACGGCGAACGTCGTTACATCCTGGCCCCTAAAGGCCTGAAAGCTGGCGACCAGATTCAGTCTGGCGTTGATGCTGCAATCAAAGCAGGTAACACCCTGCCGATGCGCAATATCCCGGTTGGTTCTACCGTTCATAACGTAGAAATGAAACCAGGTAAAGGCGGTCAGCTGGCACGTTCCGCTGGTACTTACGTTCAGATCGTTGCTCGCGATGGTGCTTATGTCACCCTGCGTCTGCGTTCTGGTGAAATGCGTAAAGTCGAAGCAGAATGCCGTGCAACTCTGGGCGAAGTTGGCAATGCTGAGCATATGCTGCGCGTTCTGGGTAAAGCAGGTGCTGCACGCTGGCGTGGTGTTCGTCCTACCGTTCGCGGTACTGCGATGAACCCAGTCGACCACCCACATGGTGGTGGTGAAGGTCGTAACTTTGGTAAGCACCCGGTATCCCCGTGGGGCCTCCAGACCAAAGGTAAGAAGACCCGCAGCAACAAGCGTACTGATAAATTCATCGTACGTCGCCGTAGCAAATAATTTTAGAGGATAAGCCATGCCACGTTCTCTCAAGAAAGGTCCTTTTATTGACCTGCACTTGCTGAAGAAGGTAGAGAAAGCGGTGGAAAGCGGAGACAAGAAGCCCCTGCGCACTTGGTCCCGTCGTTCAACGATCTTTCCTAACATGATCGGTTTGACCATCGCTGTCCATA
This sequence comes from Kluyvera sp. 142486, assembly GCF_046569695.1. Classification (NCBI taxonomy): domain Bacteria; kingdom Pseudomonadati; phylum Pseudomonadota; class Gammaproteobacteria; order Enterobacterales; family Enterobacteriaceae; genus Kluyvera; species Kluyvera sp. 142486. The sequence continues at coordinate 22,072 of NZ_JBKHUI010000003.1, read as the reverse complement.
ATGGTCGTCAGCACGTTCCGGTATTTGTAACCGACGAAATGGTTGGTCACAAACTGGGTGAATTCGCACCGACTCGTACTTATCGCGGCCACGCTGCTGATAAAAAAGCGAAGAAGAAATAAGGTAGGAGGAAGAGATGGAAACTTTAGCTCAACATCGCCATGCTCGTTCTTCTGCTCAGAAGGTTCGCCTTGTTGCTGACCTGATTCGCGGTAAGAAAGTGTCGCAGGCGCTGGAAATTCTGACCTACACCAATAAGAAAGCGGCTGTACTGGTCAAGAAAGTTCTGGAATCTGCCATTGCTAACGCTGAACACAACGATGGCGCTGACATTGATGATCTGAAAGTTACGAAAATTTTCGTAGACGAAGGCCCAAGCATGAAGCGCATTATGCCGCGTGCTAAAGGTCGTGCAGATCGCATCCTGAAGCGCACCAGCCACATCACTGTGGTTGTGTCCGATCGCTGAGACTCTGGAGACTAGCAATGGGTCAGAAAGTACATCCTAATGGTATTCGCCTGGGTATTGTAAAACCATGGAACTCTACTTGGTTTGCGAACACCAAAGAATTCGCTGACAACCTGGACAGCGATTTTAAAGTACGTCAGTACCTGACTAAGGAACTGGCTAAGGCGTCCGTATCTCGTATCGTTATCGAGCGTCCGGCTAAGAGCATCCGTGTGACCATTCACACTGCTCGCCCGGGCATCGTAATCGGTAAGAAAGGCGAAGACGTAGAAAAACTGCGCAAGGTCGTAGCGGATATCGCTGGCGTTCCTGCACAGATCAATATCGCTGAAGTTCGTAAGCCTGAACTGGACGCTAAATTGGTTGCTGACAGCATCACTTCACAGCTGGAACGTCGCGTTATGTTCCGTCGTGCTATGAAGCGTGCTGTACAGAACGCAATGCGTCTGGGCGCGAAGGGTATTAAAGTTGAAGTTAGCGGCCGTCTGGGCGGCGCGGAAATCGCACGTACCGAATGGTACCGCGAAGGTCGCGTACCTCTGCACACTCTGCGTGCTGACATCGACTACAACACCTCTGAAGCGCACACCACTTACGGTGTAATCGGCGTTAAGGTATGGATCTTCAAAGGTGAGATCCTGGGTGGTATGGCTGCTGTTGAACAACCGGAACCGGCTGCTCAACCTAAAAAGCAGCAGCGTAAAGGCCGTAAATAAGGAGCGTCGCTGATGTTACAACCAAAGCGTACAAAATTCCGTAAAGTGCACAAAGGCCGTAACCGCGGTCTGGCGCAGGGTACGGATGTTAGCTTCGGCAGCTTCGGCCTGAAAGCTGTTGGCCGTGGTCGTCTGACTGCACGTCAGATCGAAGCAGCACGTCGTGCAATGACCCGTGCAGTTAAGCGTCAAGGTAAGATCTGGATCCGTGTATTCCCGGACAAACCGATCACCGAGAAACCGCTGGCAGTGCGTATGGGTAAAGGTAAAGGTAACGTGGAGTATTGGGTTGCCTTGATCCAGCCGGGTAAAGTCCTGTATGAAATGGACGGTGTCCCGGAAGAGCTGGCCCGTGAAGCATTCGGCCTCGCTGCAGCGAAACTGCCGATCAAAACCACCTTTGTAACTAAGACGGTGATGTAATGAAAGCAAAAGAGCTGCGTGAAAAAAGCGTTGAAGAGCTGAACGCTGAGCTGCTGAACCTGCTGCGTGAGCAGTTCAACCTGCGCATGCAGGCTGCCAGTGGCCAGCTGCAACAGACTCACCTGCTGAAGCAGGTTCGTCGTGATGTTGCACGCGTTAAGACTTTACTGACTCAGAAGGCGGGTGCGTAATGACCGATAAAATCCGTACTCTGCAAGGTCGCGTAGTTAGCGCAAAAATGGAGAAATCCATTGTTGTTGCTATCGAACGTATGGTGAAACACCCGGTATACGGCAAATTCATCAAACGTACGACCAAACTGCACGTACATGACGAGAACAACGAATGCGGTATGGGCGACGTGGTTGAAATCCGCGAATGCCGTCCGCTGTCCAAGACTAAGTCCTGGACGCTGGTTCGCGTTGTAGAGAAAGCGGTTCTGTAATACAGTACTCGTTCTCGATACGAATAAACGGCTCAGCGATGAGCCGTTTATTTTTTCTACCCTTATCGTTGAAGCGGTGTTATAATGCTGCGCCCTCGATATGGGGCTTTTTAACGACCTGAATTCGGGTCTCAGTAGTAGTTGACATTAGCGGAGCACTAAAATGATCCAAGAACAGACTATGCTGAACGTCGCCGACAACTCCGGTGCACGTCGCGTAATGTGTATCAAGGTTCTGGGTGGCTCGCACCGTCGCTACGCAGGCGTAGGCGACATCATCAAGATCACCATCAAGGAAGCAATTCCACGTGGTAAGGTCAAAAAAGGTGATGTGCTGAAGGCGGTAGTGGTGCGCACCAAGAAGGGTGTTCGTCGCCCGGACGGTTCTGTCATTCGCTTCGATGGTAATGCATGCGTTATTTTAAACAATAACAGCGAGCAACCTATCGGTACGCGTATTTTTGGGCCGGTAACTCGTGAACTTCGTAACGAGAAGTTCATGAAAATTATCTCTCTGGCACCAGAAGTACTCTAAGGAGCGAATCATGGCAGCGAAAATCCGTCGTGATGACGAAGTTATCGTGTTAACCGGTAAAGATAAAGGTAAACGCGGTAAAGTTAAGAATGTCTTGTCTTCCGGCAAGGTTATCGTTGAAGGTATCAACCTGGTTAAGAAACACCAGAAGCCGGTTCCGGCTCTGAACCAACCAGGCGGCATTGTAGAGAAAGAAGCAGCTATTCAGATCTCTAACATTGCACTGTTCAACGCGGCTACCGGCAAGGCTGACCGTGTAGGCTTTAGATTCGAAGACGGCAAAAAAGTCCGTTTCTTCAAGTCTAACAGCGAAACTATCAAGTAATTTGGAGTAGTACGATGGCGAAACTGCATGATTACTACAAAGACGAAGTAGTCGCTAAACTCATGTCTGAGTTTAACTACAATTCTGTCATGCAAGTCCCTCGGGTCGAGAAGATCACCCTGAACATGGGTGTTGGTGAAGCGATCGCTGACAAGAAACTGCTGGATAACGCAGCAGCTGATCTGACAGCAATCTCCGGTCAAAAGCCGTTGATCACCAAAGCACGCAAATCAGTTGCAGGCTTCAAAATCCGTCAGGGCTATCCGATCGGCTGTAAAGTAACTCTGCGTGGCGAACGCATGTGGGAGTTCTTTGAGCGCCTGATCACTATTGCTGTACCACGTATCCGTGACTTCCGTGGCTTGTCCGCTAAGTCATTCGACGGCCGTGGTAACTACAGCATGGGTGTCCGTGAGCAGATCATCTTCCCAGAAATCGACTACGATAAAGTCGACCGCGTACGTGGTTTGGATATTACCATCACCACTACTGCGAAATCTGACGAAGAAGGCCGTGCTCTGCTGGCTGCCTTTGACTTCCCGTTCCGCAAGTAAGGTAGGGTTACTGAATGGCTAAGCAATCAATGAAAGCACGCGAAGTAAAGCGCGTAGCTTTAGCTGATAAATTCTTCGCTAAACGCGCTGAACTCAAAGCTATCATCTCTGATGTGAACGCAACCGACGAAGATCGTTGGAATGCTGTTCTGAAGCTGCAGTCTCTGCCGCGTGATTCCAGCCCGTCTCGTCAGCGTAAACGCTGCCGTCAAACTGGTCGTCCGCATGGCTATGTGGGCAAGTTCGGGTTGAGCCGTATCAAGCTTCGTGAAGCCGCTATGCGCGGTGAAGTACCAGGCTTGAAAAAGGCTAGCTGGTAATTACCAATTGAATCACGGGAGTAAAGACAGATGAGCATGCAAGATCCGATCGCGGATATGCTGACCCGTATCCGTAACGGTCAGGCCGCGAATAAAGCTGCGGTCACCATGCCTTCCTCCAAGCTGAAAGTGGCAATTGCCAACGTGCTGAAGGAAGAAGGTTTTATTGAAGATTTTAAAGTTGAAGGCGACACCAAGCCGGAACTGGAACTTACTCTTAAGTATTTCCAGGGTAAAGCTGTTGTAGAAAGCATTCAGCGTGTTAGTCGCCCAGGTCTGCGTATTTATAAGCGCAAAGACGAGCTGCCAAAAGTTATGGCTGGCATGGGTATCGCGGTTGTTTCTACCTCTAAAGGTGTTATGACTGATCGTGCAGCGCGCCAGGCTGGTCTTGGTGGCGAAATTATCTGCTACGTAGCCTAATCGGAGGAAAAAATGTCTCGTGTTGCTAAAGCACCGGTCGTTGTTCCTGCCGGCGTTGATGTAAAAATCAACGGTCAGGTTATTACGATCAAAGGTAAGAACGGCGAGCTGACTCGTACTCTCAACGATGCTGTTGAAGTTAAACATGCAGATAATGCTCTGACTTTCGGTCCACGTGATGGTTACGTAGACGGTTGGGCTCAGGCTGGTACCGCGCGTGCCCTGCTTAACGCAATGGTTGTCGGTGTTACCGAAGGCTTCACTAAGAAGTTACAGCTGGTTGGTGTAGGTTATCGTGCAGCGATCAAAGGGAATGCAGTAAGCCTGTCTTTAGGCTTCTCTCACCCTGTTGAGCATCAGCTGCCTGCAGGTATTACTGCTGAATGTCCGACTCAAACTGAAATCGTGCTGAAAGGCGCTGATAAGCAGGTGATCGGCCAGGTAGCAGCGGATCTGCGCGCCTACCGTCGTCCTGAGCCTTATAAAGGCAAGGGTGTTCGTTACGCCGACGAAGTCGTGCGTACCAAAGAGGCTAAGAAGAAGTAAGGTAACACTATGGATAAGAAATCTGCTCGTATCCGTCGTGCGACCCGCGCACGCCGCAAGCTCCAGGAGCTGGGTGCAACTCGCCTGGTGGTACATCGTACCCCGCGTCATATTTACGCACAGGTCATTGCACCAAACGGTTCCGAAGTTCTGGTAGCTGCTTCTACTGTAGAAAAAGCTATCGCTGAACAACTGAAGTACACCGGTAACAAAGACGCTGCAGCAGCTGTGGGTAAAGCTGTCGCTGAACGCGCTCTGGAAAAAGGCATCAAAGATGTGTCCTTTGACCGTTCCGGGTTCCAATATCATGGTCGTGTCCAGGCACTGGCAGATGCTGCCCGTGAAGCTGGCCTTCAGTTCTAAGGTAGAGGTGTAAGATGGCTCACATCGAAAAACAAGCTGGCGAACTGCAGGAAAAGCTGATCGCGGTAAACCGCGTATCTAAAACCGTTAAAGGTGGTCGTATTTTCTCCTTCACAGCTCTGACTGTAGTTGGTGATGGTAACGGTCGCGTTGGTTTTGGTTACGGTAAAGCGCGTGAAGTTCCAGCAGCGATCCAGAAAGCGATGGAAAAAGCCCGTCGCAATATGATTAACGTCGCGCTGAATACCGGCACCCTGCAGCACCCAGTTAAGGGTACTCACACGGGTTCTCGTGTATTCATGCAGCCGGCTTCTGAAGGTACCGGTATCATCGCCGGTGGTGCAATGCGCGCCGTCCTGGAAGTCGCTGGGGTTCGTAACGTTCTGGCTAAAGCGTATGGTTCCACCAACCCGATTAACGTGGTTCGTGCAACTATCGACGGTCTGGAAAATATGAAATCTCCGGAAATGGTCGCTGCCAAGCGTGGTAAATCCGTTGAAGAAATTCTGGGGAAATAAACCATGGCAAAGACTATTAAAATTACTCAAACCCGCAGTGCAATCGGTCGTCTGCCGAAACACAAGGCAACGCTGCTTGGCCTGGGTCTGCGTCGTATTGGTCACACCGTAGAACGCGAGGATACTCCTGCTGTTCGTGGTATGGTCAACGCGGTTTACTTCATGGTTAAAGTTGAGGAGTAAGAGATGCGTTTAAATACTCTGTCTCCGGCCGAAGGCTCTAAAAAGGCGGGTCGCCGTCTGGGTCGTGGTATCGGTTCTGGCCTCGGTAAAACCGGCGGTCGTGGTCACAAAGGTCAGAAATCTCGTTCTGGCGGTGGCGTACGTCGTGGTTTCGAGGGTGGCCAGATGCCACTGTACCGTCGTCTGCCGAAGTTCGGCTTCACTTCTCGCAAATCAGCGATTACAGCGGAAGTCCGTCTGTCTGACCTGGCGAAAGTGGAAGGCGGTATTGTTGACCTGAACACGCTGAAAGCAGCTAACATTATCGGTATTCAGATCGAGTTCGCGAAAGTGATCCTGTCTGGTGAGGTTTCTACCCCGGTAACTGTTCGTGGCCTGCGTGTTACTAAAGGCGCTCGTGCTGCTATCGAAGCTGCTGGCGGTAAAATCGAGGAATAAGTAGCAGATGGCTAAACAACCGGGATTAGATTTTCAAAGTGCCAAAGGTGGCTTAGGCGAGCTGAAACGCAGACTGTTGTTTGTAATCGGTGCGCTTATTGTGTTCCGTATTGGCTCTTTTATTCCGATCCCTGGTATTGATGCCGCTGTACTTGCCAAACTGCTTGAGCAACAGCGAGGCACCATCATTGAAATGTTCAACATGTTCTCTGGTGGTGCTCTCAGCCGTGCTTCTATCTTTGCCCTGGGTATCATGCCGTATATTTCGGCATCGATTATTATCCAGCTGCTGACGGTGGTTCATCCAACGCTGGCAGAAATCAAGAAAGAAGGGGAGTCTGGTCGTCGTAAGATCAGCCAGTACACCCGTTACGGCACTCTGGTGCTGGCAATATTCCAGTCAATCGGTATTGCTACCGGTTTACCGAATATGCCTGGTATGCAGGGCCTGGTAATCAATCCAGGCTTTGCATTCTATTTCACCGCTGTTGTGAGTCTGGTTACAGGGACTATGTTCCTGATGTGGCTCGGCGAACAGATTACTGAGCGTGGTATCGGCAACGGTATCTCAATCATTATCTTCGCTGGTATCGTTGCGGGACTCCCGCCAGCCATTGCCCATACTATCGAGCAAGCGCGTCAAGGCGACCTGCACTTCCTCCTGTTGCTGTTGGTTGCAGTATTAGTGTTTGCAGTGACGTTCTTTGTTGTATTTGTTGAGCGTGGTCAACGCCGCATTGTGGTAAACTACGCGAAACGTCAGCAAGGTCGTCGTGTCTATGCTGCACAGAGCACACATTTACCGCTGAAAGTGAATATGGCCGGGGTAATCCCAGCAATCTTTGCTTCCAGTATTATTCTGTTCCCTGCGACCATCGCGTCATGGTTCGGGGGCGGTACCGGTTGGAACTGGCTGACAACAATTTCGCTGTATTTGCAGCCTGGGCAACCGCTTTATGTGTTACTCTATGCGTCTGCAATCATCTTCTTCTGTTTCTTCTACACGGCGTTGGTTTTCAACCCGCGTGAAACAGCAGATAACCTGAAGAAGTCCGGTGCATTTGTACCAGGAATTCGTCCGGGAGAGCAAACGGCGAAGTATATCGATAAAGTAATGACTCGCCTGACTCTCGTTGGTGCGTTGTATATTACTTTTATCTGCCTGATCCCGGAGTTCATGCGTGATGCAATGAAAGTGCCGTTCTACTTCGGTGGGACATCGCTACTGATCGTTGTTGTCGTGATTATGGACTTTATGGCTCAAGTGCAAACTCTGATGATGTCAAGTCAGTACGAGTCTGCATTGAAGAAGGCGAACCTCAAAGGCTATAGCCGCTAAAAGGTCGCCCGAGAAGTTACGGAGAGTAAAAATGAAAGTTCGTGCTTCCGTCAAGAAATTATGCCGTAACTGCAAAATCGTTAAGCGTGATGGTGTCATCCGTGTGATTTGCAGCGCCGAGCCGAAGCATAAACAGCGCCAAGGCTGATTTATTCGCATATTTTTCTTGCAAAGTTGGGTTGAGCTGGCTAGATTAGCCAGCCAATCTTTTGTATGTCTGTACGTTTCCATTTGAGTATCCTGAAAACGGGCTTTTCAGCATGGTGCGTACATATTAAATAGTAGGAGTGCATAGTGGCCCGTATAGCAGGCATTAACATTCCTGATCAGAAACATGCTGTGATCGCGTTAACCTCGATCTATGGCGTCGGCAAGACCCGTTCTAAAGCCATCCTGGCTGCTGCGGGTATCGCTGAAAATGTTAAGATCAGTGAGCTGTCTGAAGGACAAATCGACACGCTGCGTGACGAAGTTGCCAAATTTGTCGTTGAAGGTGATCTGCGCCGTGAAATTAGCATGAGCATCAAGCGCCTGATGGATCTTGGTTGCTATCGCGGTTTGCGTCATCGTCGTGGTCTCCCGGTTCGCGGCCAGCGTACCAAGACCAACGCACGTACCCGTAAGGGTCCGCGCAAACCGATCAAGAAATAATCGGGGTGATTGAATAATGGCAAAGGCACCAGTTCGTGCACGTAAGCGTGTAAGAAAACAAGTCTCTGATGGCGTGGCTCATATCCATGCTTCTTTTAACAACACCATCGTAACTATTACCGATCGTCAGGGTAATGCGCTGGGTTGGGCAACAGCCGGTGGTTCCGGTTTCCGTGGTTCGCGTAAATCCACTCCGTTTGCAGCTCAGGTTGCAGCAGAGCGTTGCGCTGACGCCGTTAAAGAATACGGCATCAAGAATCTGGAAGTTATGGTTAAAGGTCCGGGTCCAGGCCGCGAATCTACTATTCGTGCTCTGAACGCCGCTGGTTTCCGCATCACTAATATTACTGATGTGACTCCGATCCCTCATAACGGTTGTCGTCCGCCGAAGAAACGTCGCGTATAACGCTTCGTTTTCCAGGTTTGTTGGAGAAAGAAAATGGCAAGATATTTGGGTCCTAAGCTCAAGCTGAGCCGTCGTGAGGGCACCGACTTATTCCTTAAGTCTGGCGTTCGCGCGATCGATACCAAGTGTAAAATTGAACAAGCTCCTGGCCAGCACGGTGCGCGTAAACCGCGTCTGTCTGACTATGGTGTGCAGTTGCGTGAAAAGCAAAAAGTTCGTCGTACCTACGGCGTGCTGGAGCGTCAGTTCCGTAACTATTACAAAGAAGCAGCACGTCTGAAAGGCAACACCGGTGAAAACCTGTTGGCTCTGCTGGAAGGTCGTCTGGACAACGTAGTATACCGTATGGGCTTTGGCGCCACTCGTGCAGAAGCACGTCAGCTGGTTAGCCATAAAGCAGTCATGGTAAACGGTCGTGTTGTTAACATCGCTTCTTATCAGGTTAAAGCGAATGACGTTGTTAGCATCCGTGAGAAAGCGAAAAAGCAATCTCGCGTTAAAGCCGCTCTGGAGCTGGCTGAACAGCGTGAAAAGCCAACCTGGCTGGAAGTTGATGCTGGCAAGATGGAAGGCACGTTCAAGCGTCAGCCTGAGCGTTCTGATCTGTCTGCGGACATTAACGAACACCTGATCGTCGAGCTTTACTCCAAGTAAAGCTTAGTACCAAAGAGAGGACACAATGCAGGGTTCTGTGACAGAGTTTCTAAAACCGCGCCTGGTAGATATCGAGCAAGTGAGTTCGACGCACGCCAAGGTGACCCTTGAGCCTTTAGAGCGTGGCTTTGGCCATACTCTGGGTAACGCACTGCGCCGTATTCTGCTCTCATCGATGCCGGGTTGCGCGGTGACCGAGGTTGAGATTGATGGTGTACTTCATGAGTACAGCACCAAAGAAGGCGTTCAGGAAGATATCCTTGAAATCCTGCTCAACCTGAAAGGGCTGGCGGTGAGAGTTCAGGGTAAAGATGAAGTTATTCTTACCTTGAATAAATCTGGCATTGGCCCTGTGACCGCAGCCGATATCACCCATGATGGTGATGTCGAAATCGTCAAGCCGCAGCACGTGATCTGCCACCTGACCGATGAGAACGCAGCTATCAGCATGCGTATCAAAGTTCAGCGCGGTCGCGGTTATGTGCCGGCTTCTGCCCGAATTCATTCGGAAGAAGATGAGCGCCCGATCGGCCGTCTGTTGGTCGACGCATGCTACAGCCCTGTAGAGCGTATTGCCTACAATGTTGAAGCAGCGCGTGTAGAACAGCGTACCGACCTGGACAAGCTGGTCATCGAAATGGAAACCAACGGCACAATCGATCCTGAAGAGGCGATTCGTCGTGCGGCAACCATCCTGGCAGAACAACTGGAAGCTTTCGTTGACTTACGTGATGTACGTCAACCGGAAGTGAAAGAAGAGAAACCAGAATTCGATCCGATCCTGCTGCGCCCTGTTGACGATCTGGAATTGACTGTCCGCTCTGCTAACTGCCTCAAGGCAGAAGCTATCCACTATATCGGTGATCTGGTACAGCGTACCGAGGTTGAGCTTCTTAAGACGCCTAACCTGGGTAAAAAATCTCTTACCGAGATTAAAGACGTGCTGGCCTCACGTGGTCTTTCTCTGGGCATGCGCCTGGAAAATTGGCCGCCGGCAAGCATTGCTGACGAGTAACCGGATCACAGGTTAAGGTTTTACTGAGAAGGATAAGGTCATGCGCCATCGTAAGAGTGGTCGTCAACTGAACCGCAACAGCAGCCATCGCCAGGCTATGTTCCGCAACATGGCAGGTTCACTGGTTCGTCATGAAATCATCAAGACGACCCTGCCTAAAGCGAAAGAACTGCGTCGCGTAGTTGAGCCGCTGATTACTCTTGCCAAGACTGATAGCGTTGCTAATCGTCGTCTGGCATTCGCCCGTACTCGTGATAACGAGATCGTGGCAAAACTGTTTAACGAACTGGGCCCGCGTTTCGCGAGCCGTACCGGTGGTTACACTCGTATTCTGAAGTGTGGCTTCCGTGCAGGCGACAACGCGCCGATGGCTTACATCGAGCTGGTTGATCGTTCAGAATCGAAAGCAGAAGCAGCTGCAGAGTAATCTGTAGTAAAGTAAAAAAACCCGCCTCGGCGGGTTTTTTTATATCCCCGTCCCCCCCACCCTTCTACAATAGTCGTATCTTTTCTGTTCATTTCTCCGGAGTAGGCGCATGTGGTTACTGGATCAATGGGCCGAACGCCATATTACCGACGCGCAGCGTAAAGGTGAGTTTGATAACCTGCCTGGTCAGGGTGAACCACTGGTGCTAGATGATGATTCAGCCGTACCCGAAGAGTTGCGTTCTGGCTATCGATTGCTGAAGAATGCAGGGTGTTTGCCTCCAGAACTTGAGCAGCGTAAGCAGGCCGTTGAATTAGCCGATTTGCTGAAAGGTATTCGTCGGGAAGACGCGCGCTATCAGGAACTAAGTCGCCGGCTGGCGCTGATGGAACTGAAGTTGCAGCAAGCAGGATTAAGCACTGATTTTCTGCGCGGTGACTATGCCGATAAGCTGATGAGTAAAATTAACGAGGAGTAGCTATGTACCGCATTGGCGAACTGTCAAAACTTGCCGGCGTGACGCCGGATACCGTGCGCTATTATGAAAAACAGCAGATGATGAATCATGATATTCGCACTGAAGGCGGCTTTCGCCTTTATACTGCAGACGATCTTCAACGACTGAAGTTTATTCGCTATGCCCGACAACTGGGGTTCACTCTTGAGTCGATCCGCGAATTGCTATCGATCCGCGTGGATCCAGCTCATCACACCTGTCAGGAGTCAAAAGGGATCGTGCAGGCTCGTTTGAGCGAAGTAGAATCACGAATTGAAGAATTGCAGGCGATGCAGCGGGCGCTGAAACAACTTAATGATGCTTGCTGTGGGACTGCGCATAGCAGCCAACACTGTTCTATCCTTGGGATCCTGGAAGAGGGTGCGGGTGCATCATAAAATGCGAGTTGAGTGTTTGCATAATTAGATCTACACTCGCCGCGTAATAAACAGACAATCAGGAGATGTTATGAGCCGCTATCAACATACGAAGGGGCAGATTAAAGACAATGCCATTGAAGCCCTATTACATGATCCGCTGTTTCGTCAGCGCGTAGAGAAAAATAAGAAAGGCAAAGGCAGTTATCTACGGAAAGAAAAACACTGTAAAGGATACGGGCGGGAGGCCAGTGGCAAGCAAGCGATGTGCTTTTTTACCACTGGCTTTCTGCTTTCTGCGGCCTGATTAAGAACGGTTGTTCTGTTCTTTCAGCAGGTCACGAATTTCAGACAGCAGCACTTCTTCTTTGGTTGGTGCAGGAGCGGCGGCTGGCTCTTCTTTCTTACGGTTAAGCTTGTTGATAAGTTTTATCGCCATAAAGATGGCGAAGGCAACAATCACAAAATCGAAGATGTTCTGAATGAATACGCCATAATGCATGACGACTGCCGGTACATCACCTTGCGCGTCGCGCAGTGTTACCGCGAACTGTTTGAAATCAATACCACCAATTAGCAGTCCCAGCGGCGGCATGATGATGTCCGCAACTAAAGACGATACAATCTTGCCAAACGCTGCACCAATAATGACACCCACTGCCAAATCGACAACATTTCCTCGCATCGCGAATTCGCGAAACTCTTTAATAATGCTCATTTTATTCTCCCTTGTGCTAGCTGACGTTTATAAGTTTAACAAATGTTTATCTATTTTCCATTGGTGATAATAAATATGGCAGTATTAATTAACCCATAAATAATAGCGGGTTAATAAAAAAGGCGCCCTATTGAGCGCCTTTGGGAAATTAAAGGAAGAAGGGACTTGGCTGGAACAGGCGTTCCACGTCCGAAATATATTTTTTATCGGTCAGGAACATAATCACGTGGTCGCCTTGCTCAATGCGTAAATTGTCATTAGCAATCATCACGTCATTTCCGCGTACCACCGCACCAATAATAGTACCCGGCGGCAGTTTAATTTCATCGATGACGCGGCCCACTACTCGTGAAGTACTTTCATCACCGTGCGCGACTGCCTCAATGGCTTCGGCAACACCACGGCGCAGAGATGAGACGCCCACGATATCCGCTTTACGCACGTGGCTCAACAGCGCGGAGATCGTTGCCTGCTGCGGGGAGATCGCAATATCGATAACGCTACCCTGCACCAGATCAACGTAGGCTTTGCGCTGAATGAGCACCATTACTTTCTTGGCGCCCATTCGCTTGGCCAGCATCGCTGACATGATATTGGCTTCGTCATCGTTGGTGACGGCTATAAACAGATCAACTTGATCGATATGTTCTTCCGCCAACAGTTCTTGATCCGATGCATCGCCAAAGAAGACGATCGTATTCTGCAGCTTTTCAGCAAGCTCTGCCGCACGCTGTTGATTACGTTCAATCAACTTCACGCTGTAATCTTTTTCCAACTGACGCGCCAGGCCTGCACCGATGTTCCCGCCCCCGACCAGCATAATGCGCTTGTACGGCTTCTCCAGACGTTGGAGCTCGCTCATTACCGCTCGAATATGCTGCGATGCGGCAATAAAGAAGACTTCATCCCCAGCCTCAACGATAGTTGAGCCCTGCGGACGAATAGGTCGATCGTGACGGAAAATGGCGGCTACTCGGGTATCGATATGCGGCATATGTTCGCGCATAGTCGAAAGCGCATTACCCACCAAAGGCCCGCCGTAGTAGGCTTTAACGACTGCAAGACTCACCTTACCTTCGGCAAAGTTCACCACCTGCAACGCCCCCGGGTACTCAATCAGGCGGTAGATGTTGTCGATAACCAGTTGCTCTGGCGCAATTAGGTGATCGATAGGTACGGCATCGCTGTGGAACAGTTTGTCCGCATCGCGTACGTAGTCCGGGGAACGGATACGGGCGATACGGTTTGGCGTGTTGAACAGTGAGTAGGCGACCTGGCAGGCAACCATGTTGGTTTCATCCGAACTGGTCACCGCGACGAGCATATCGGCATCATCGGCGCCCGCTTCGCGCAGTACCCGGGGATGAGAGGCGTGACCCTGGACAACGCGCAGGTCGAATTTGTCCTGCAGGCTGCGCAGACGCTCGCCGTTGGTATCGACAATTGTGATGTCGTTATTTTCCCCAACCAGGTTTTCCGCCAGTGTGCCGCCAACCTGCCCGGCACCCAGAATGATAATTTTCATCAGTTGCGACCCGTTATCTCATCACTTTTTGATTAGCTTAGCGTAGAAGAAACCATCGCCTTCTTCTGCACCCGGTAAATTCTGTTGTCCCGGACGTTCAGGCGTTCCCGTATCACTGAGCACGGCATCCGGTGTACGCGCCAGGAACGCGGCAATCTGCTGCTGATTCTCTTCTGGCAGGATAGAGCAAGTTGCATAAACTAACGTACCGCCTGGCTTGAGGTGAGCCCAGGTGGCGTTGAGAATTTCAGCCTGCAACTGAGCCAGCTCAGGGATATCGCGGTCGCGGCGCAGCCACTTGATGTCCGGGTGACGACGGATTACCCCGGTGGCGGAGCATGGCGCATCCAGCAGGATGCGATCGAACAGTTTCTCGCCACACCATTGTTCTGGATAGCGGCCATCTCCCTGCTTAACGTTCGCCTTCATGCCAAGACGCTTAAGGTTGTCGTAGACGCGTGACAGGCGCTTTTCATCAACATCAATGGCCAGCACATCAGCCTGCGGTGCGACTTCCAGAATATGCGTGGTTTTACCCCCTGGAGCGCAGCACAGGTCGAGGATCTGCTCACCGTTTTCTGGTTGCAGATAACGCATGCAACCCTGAGCGGACGCATCCTGTACGGTAACCCAACCCTGTTCGAAGCCTGGCAACGCTAATACCGACGCCGGCGTTTCCAGACGCACGGCATCTGGATAATCCGGGTGCGGGAGACCGGTCATGCCTGCTTCCGTCAGTAAGTCTAACCAGGCATCGCGGGTATGGTGGTTACGGTTGATGCGTAGCCACATTGGCGGGCGCTGGTTGTTGGCCTCAAGAATGGCTTCCCACCGCTGCGGATAGGCATTCTTGATACGTTTCACCAGCCAGGACGGGTGCAGAAAACGCAGTTCGCTTTGGGAGAATTCAGATAGTAGCTCTTCCTGACGGCGTTGAAACTGGCGTAATACTCCGTTGATAAGCCCTTTGAGCTGTGGACGCTTGATGACCACGGCGCCTTCAACGGTTTCGGCCAGCGCAGCATGCGGGGGAATACGGGTATGCAGCAGCTGATAGAAGCCCACCATGATCAGGTAGTGAACGGTACGCTGTTTGCCCGTCATCGGGCGCGCCATCAGCTGCTGGATCATCCATTCCAGCTGAGAGAGTGTGCGCAGCACGCCGAAGCACAACTCTTGCAGTAGCGCTTTATCTTTATCGGCCACTTTTTGCTGCAATGTAGGCAGCACGTTACTTAACGACTGGCCCTTTTCGACGACCTGCTCCACGGCCTGCGCCGCCATACTGCGTAAATTAAGATGTTTTTTCATAACCGCAAAAATAAAAATGCCCGGAGACTCCGGGCTTTAAAAGGTATGAACCGTCAAAGCAGACGGTTACCGGGAATGAACCACTCCCGACGTGAATTCAGCAGATCCTGTGCACTCATCGCTTTCTTACCCGCTGGCTGCAGCGAAATAAGGTTGAGGATGCCGTCACCGGTAGCGACCTGAATCCCCTGGCGAGTTGCTTCCAGCACCGTACCTGGTTCAGCGCCAGCAGGTTTATCAATCACCGTTGCCTGCCAGATTTTTACTGGTTGCTCATCAATGACGATGTAGCTCATTGGCCACGGGTTGAAGGCGCGGATGCAGCGCTCAAGTTGTGCTGCGCTGAGCGTCCAGTCAACAAGCGCTTCTTCTTTGCTGAGTTTCTCGGCGTAACTGACCAATGCTTCATCCTGAACTTCAGGCTTAGCATTGCCGGTCGCCAGCAGATGCAGCGTATGCAGTAGCCCCTGTGGGCCCAGTTCGGCCAGTTTCTCGTAGAGACTGGCGCTGGTATCTTCAGCGGTAATAGGACAGGAGAGCTTATGCAGCATATCGCCCGTATCCAGACCGACGTCCATCTGCATGATAGTGACGCCGGTTTCGCTGTCACCCGCCCACAGCGAACGCTGAATCGGTGCGGCACCGCGCCAGCGTGGCAGTAAGGAACCGTGAACGTTGATGCAGCCGAGGCGTGGCATAGCCAGCACGGCTTTCGGCAGGATGAGCCCGTAGGCGACCACGACCATCACATCGGCCTGTAGGTCAGCGACCAGCTTCTGGTTTTCTTCAGGGCGCAGTGAAACCGGCTGAAAGACCGGAATACCTTTCTCTTCTGCCAGCACCTTGACCGGGCTTGGCATCAGTTTCTTACCGCGACCGGCAGGACGGTCTGGCTGGGTAAATACGCCAACGACCTGGTGCTCAGACGACAACAGCGCGTCAAGATGACGCGCTGCAAAGTCAGGGGTACCCGCAAAAATAATACGTAGTGAATCTGACACGTTAATCCTTATCCTTAGGCACGCGCGTTCAGGCGATCCAGTTTCTCAACTTTCTGGCGAATACGTTGCTGTTTTAACGGAGAAAGATAATCGATAAACAGTTTACCGACTAAGTGGTCCATTTCATGCTGAATGCAGATAGCCAGCAGACCATCGGCTTCAAGCTCGAACGGGTTACCGTTACGATCGAGAGCGCGGATTTTCACGCGTTCGGCGCGAGGAACCAGCGCACGCTGTTCAGGAATGGACAGGCAACCTTCTTCAATACCGGTGTCACCGTCTTTTTCCAACAGCTCAGGGTTGATCAGCACCAGTTGGTCGGCGCGATCCTCTGACACATCGATAACGATAATGCGTTGATGAATATCGACCTGCGTTGCGGCCAGGCCAATACCTTCCTCGGCGTACATCGTCTCGAACATATCGTCGACAATTCGCTGAATTTCTTCATTCACTTCTTTTACCGGTGCGGCGACTTTGCGAAGACGCTCGTCCGGGATATGTAATACTTGCAAAACTGCCATAAATATCCAGAGTTCTGTTCAGGAGTAGGAAAGATTATTAGCTCTATTCTAGACAAAACCCCCTCTAATTGACAGCATCAGTGACCAATCGCAAGGATTGCTGATGCCGCATGTGGCAAGGGGGAAAGGATGTCGCCAGAAGATATAGCCTTCCGGCTGGTGAAGGTAAATGATTTGTATGGCGATGAGATGCTGCATGCGCTTTGCACGCTTCGCCGGGAAAGCAATATCACTCGCCAGACGCTCTTTGCGTTAGGCTTTAGCGTTAAGCAGGCCGAACGATTTTTCGCGCTAACGCAGGCCGAGATAGAGGCTAATCAGCGCTGGCTGAACATGCCGGGCAACCACCTCTTACTTGCCGACTCTCCTGACTACCCTGAGCCGCTTCGTGCTATCCGCGATTATCCCGCCGTACTGTGCGTGCGTGGCAATCTCTCATTATTAAACTCCTCGCAGCTTGCGGTTGTCGGTAGTCGCCATCACTCACACTATGGTGAACGGTGGGGGCGATACTTTTGTGAGGCGTTGGCTCGGCACGGAGTGACCATCACCAGCGGTTTGGCCTTGGGCATCGACGGTGTAGCGCATCGTAGCGCCTTGCAGGTGGAGGGAAAAACCATCGCCATTTTGGGCAGCGGCCTGGATCGTATTTACCCTCATCGACACCGATCGCTAGCTGAGCAGATTGTTGAACATGGCGGGGCGCTGATTTCCGAGTTTCCGTTAAGTGCCGCGCCTGCGCCGTATAACTTCCCCCGTCGTAACCGCATCATCAGCGGTCTGAGTCGTGGCGTCCTGGTGGTGGAGGCCGCGCTGCGTAGCGGTTCATTAGTCACGGCACGTTGTGCGCTTGAACAAGGGCGAGAAGTGTTTGCGATTCCTGGCCCTCTCGGAAATCCAGGTATGGAAGGGCCGCACTGGCTTATCAAGCAGGGGGCGATGATGGTGACGGAACCTGAGGATATTCTGGCGCTTTTTCCTGGATTAAACAGACATTTGTCCGAACCGCCCGAAATGACAAATAATTGTGCAGATAAGGAATGTGTAGCATTGCCATTTCCTGAGCTCCTGGCTAACGTAGGAGATGAGGTAACACCTGTTGACGTCGTCGCTGAACGTGCCGGCCAACCTGTGCCAGTGACCGTGGCTCAGCTACTTGAACTGGAGTTAGCAGGGTGGATCGCAGCTGTACCCGGCGGCTATGTCCGATTAAGGAGGGCAGGCCATGTTCGACGTACTAATGTATTTGTTTGAGACCTACATCCATACAGAAACAGACATGCGCGTGGATCAGGACAAACTGACTCGGGATCTTACCGATGCAGGGTTCGAACGTGAAGATATCTTCAACGCGCTTATATGGCTGGAAAAGCTCGCCGACTATCAGGAAGGCCTCGTAGAACCGATGCAACTTGCGTCCGACCCTCTCTCCGTGCGTATTTTTACCGAGGAAGAGAGTCAACGACTGGATGCCAGCTGCCGGGGGTTCCTGTTATTCCTTGAGCAGATTCAGGTGCTGAACCTCGAAACGCGGGAAATGGTGATTGAACGCGTTATGGCGTTGGATACCGCAGAGTTTGAGCTGGAAGAGCTGAAGTGGGTCATTTTAATGGTTCTGTTCAACCTTCCTGGCTGCGAAAACGCTTATCAACAAATGGAAGAATTACTCTTCGAGACGAATGAAGGTATGCTGCATTAATTCATTTTGTGGCATCAAGAGTTGTTATGGCCAAATCTGCACTGTTTTCAGTGTCTAAAAACGAGCCCTGCCCGCAGTGCGGGGCTGAACTGGTTATACGGTCCGGTAAACACGGGCCGTTTCTGGGCTGTTCCCATTATCCGGAATGCGATTACGTTCGTCCCCTGAAAAGCCAGGCGGACGGACATATCGTTAAAATTCTGGAGGGGCAGTCGTGTCCAGAGTGTGGTGCCGTACTGGTGTTGCGCCAGGGGCGCTTTGGCATGTTCATTGGATGCAGCCAGTATCCTGAATGTGAACACACTGAGGTTATTGATAAACCGGATGAAACGGCAATCGTCTGTCCCGCGTGTCAGCAAGGGCACCTGGTGCAGCGCCGTTCTCGCTTTGGTAAAAACTTCCATTCCTGCGATCGCTATCCGGAATGCCAGTTCGTCATTAACTTCACTCCGGTAGCGGGGGAGTGCCCCGAGTGCCATTACCCGCTGCTTATCGAAAAGAAAACGGCGCAGGGCGTAAAACGCTTTTGTGCCAGCAAACAATGTGGAAAGCCGGTACCGGCGAAACAAATCAGTGAATAAAAACCTGCCATCAGAGGCCGTACAGCGTGCGGTTGTCGCTCTGAACAATAAAGAAGTCATCGCTTACCCAACCGAAGCCGTATTTGGCGTTGGTTGCGATCCCGACAGTGAAGAAGCCGTCATGAACCTGCTGGCGCTGAAACAGCGCCCGGTAGAGAAAGGATTAATCCTGATTGCCGCAAGCTTCGAACAGCTTAAACCTTATATTGACGACAGCATGCTGACCGAAGCGCAACGCGCCACCGTGTTCGCACGTTGGCCGGGCCCGGTGACTTTCGTCTTCCCAGCGAAATCAACCACGCCAGGCTGGTTAACCGGTCGTTTTAGTTCGTTGGCCGTTCGTGTTACTGATCACCCAGTAGTGATTGCGCTCTGTGAGGCCTACGGTAAACCGTTGGTTTCTACCAGCGCAAACCTGACCGGTCTGCCGCCATGTCGGACAACTGCCGAAGTGCTTGCGCAGTTTGGTGATGATTTCCCGGTGGTTGATGCGCTGACCGGTGGGCGACTGAATCCATCTGAAATTCTTGATGCCCTGACGGGCGAGCGTTTTCGCCAGGGGTAAATCGTGGAAAGCTACGTAGTTTTTGGTAACCCTATAGCGCACAGCAAGTCGCCATTCATTCACCAGCAGTTTGCCGAGCAGCTGAATATCGCTCATCCCTATGGGCGTATGCTGGCGCCGCTGGACGGCTTTGTCGATACACTAAACGCTTTCTTCCAGCAGGGTGGAAAAGGGGCCAATGTCACTGTGCCCTTTAAAGAAGAGGCGTTTGCCCGTGCGGATGAACTAACGGAACGCGCTGCACTGGCGGGAGCGGTCAACACGCTTAAGCGTCTTGATGACGGGCGAATTCTCGGTGATAACACCGATGGCATTGGTTTGCTGAGCGACCTGGAACGTCTCGGGCTGATTAAGCCTGGCTATCGTGTGTTGCTGATTGGCGCGGGCGGCGCAGCTCGTGGTGTGCTGCTGCCTTTACTCTCTCTGGATTGTAACGTGACGCTGACCAACCGTACGCATACTCGTGCCCAGACATTAGCTGAATTGTTCCGCCATACTGGAAGCGTCAACGCAATCCCAATGTCCGAGCTTTCCGGACATGAATTCGATCTCATCATTAATGCAACCTCCAGTGGTATTGCCGGTGAAACGCCGCCGATCCCCGAGTCGCTGATTAACCATCATGTTTGCTGTTATGACATGTTCTATCAGAAAGGTAATACTGCATTTCTCGCATGGTGTGCCGAGCACGGTGCCAAACGCTATGCTGATGGGCTCGGTATGCTGGTGGGCCAGGCTGCTCATGCGGTACTGTTGTGGCACGGGATTCTGCCGGATGTCGAACCGGTGATTGCATCGCTAAAACGTGAGCTGGGTGTATGAATCAGGCGATCCAGTTCCCCGAACGTGAAGAGTGGCGTGAGGATGTGGAGGCGGTTTGTTTCCCAGCGCTGGTGAATGGCATGCGGTTAACATGTGCGCTCAGGGCTGAGGTTATGGCGCGCCGCTTTGGTGGCGAGACATCTCAGCAGTGGCTCTCGCTGTTTTGCGAAAATCGCTGGGATCTGGAAGAGGAAGCCAGCGATCTTATCCGCGAACAGCAGGAAGATAATCAGGGTTGGGTTTGGCTGCCCTGATCCAGATAGTCGTTTTTCCACTTCACATAGTTATTGGCCGAATAGCGTAACCCTTCCCGTTCGGCCTCTTTCAACGGGCGAATCTGTTTCACCGGACTGCCAAGATAAAGATAACCACTTTCCAGACGCTTATGTTGCGGGACCAGGCTCCCGGCACCAATCATCACATCGTCTTCTACGACGACACCGTCCAGTAATATCGAACCCATACCGACCAGTACGCGATTGCCTATGGTGCAGCCGTGCAGCATAACCTTATGTCCGACCGTCACGTCCTCACCGACGATCAGCGGATTGCCATCCGGGTTTTTCGTCGATTTATGCGTGACGTGAAGAACGCTGCCATCCTGGATATTGCTGCGGGCGCCAATCTGAATGTAGTTCACGTCACCGCGGGCAGCTACCAGTGGCCAGATGCTTACATCATCGGCCAGACGGACGTCGCCAACGATCACGCAGGTGTCGTCGATCATCACGCGATCGCCGATGATGGGGAATAAATCTTTATAGCGGCGTAAAACGGCAGACATGTTTACCTCTTTAAAACGGTGTCATGGTGAGATTTCTTCCCATTATCGGCCCAATTTGGTTGTTTCTCATCTCAAAAATTAAGCAAATTGCACACTTACGACGCAAAAAGCGTGAAAAAGCGACACTTGGAAAAAAAAGTGAGAAAAGGGGTTGTGTGAAAAACAAAGTTCCCTATAATGCGCACCCACTGAGACGGCAAACGTGAATCACTTCACACTAACTAGCCGGTTCGGTTGAAGAGAAAAACCTGAAAATGAGGGTTGACTCTGAAAGAGGAAAGCGTAATATACGCCACCTCGCAACAGTGAGCGAAAGCCGTGTTGCACTGCTCTTTAACAATTTATCAGACAATCTGTGTGGGCACTCGAAGATACGGATTCTTAACGTCGCAAGACGATAAATGAATACCAAGTCTCTGAGTGAACACGTAATTCATTACGAAGTTTAATTCACGAGCATCAAACTTAAATTGAAGAGTTTGATCATGGCTCAGATTGAACGCTGGCGGCAGGCCTAACACATGCAAGTCGAACGGTAGCACAGAGAGCTTGCTCTTGGGTGACGAGTGGCGGACGGGTGAGTAATGTCTGGGAAACTGCCCGATGGAGGGGGATAACTACTGGAAACGGTAGCTAATACCGCATAACGTCGCAAGACCAAAGTGGGGGACCTTCGGGCCTCACACCATCGGATGTGCCCAGATGGGATTAGCTAGTAGGTGAGGTAATGGCTCACCTAGGCGACGATCCCTAGCTGGTCTGAGAGGATGACCAGCCACACTGGAACTGAGACACGGTCCAGACTCCTACGGGAGGCAGCAGTGGGGAATATTGCACAATGGGCGCAAGCCTGATGCAGCCATGCCGCGTGTATGAAGAAGGCCTTCGGGTTGTAAAGTACTTTCAGCGAGGAGGAAGG